>JBBTSJ010000036.1:0-2933 GCA_038064715.1 Patescibacteria group bacterium
ATTTTGCGAGCACGCAAAATCGCGAGCTGGGGTCGGCAAACACTTACGTAGATTGCGAGCCGTGCGAAGCAATATACTTAGTGATTTGTGACCATGTAGATAAAGAATGCGAAGCATACAATACTTATGGATAAAAAAGACATTAGAAAATACCGCTGGGTTAGCTACACAAAAGGTTATTTGAAATCTGCCACCCTCCTAGTTCAATATCTTTTAAATTCCAACTGTGTTCCCAATAGAGGTACATATGCAGCCTATACTTATAACTACGAGCCCCTTGCTCTTATTTCTTTGTTTTATCAAATACGACATATCTTAGAACTTACTGTTAAAACAGCTATTACCTTTGACAATATTACACCGCCTCAAACTCATCACAGTAAAACCTTAAAGAGGAGACTGCAAGAAAAATACAAAAAATCTAATACAGATATTTCTGAAATTCCTGAATTTATTGAACAAAAATATTTGAAAAGTGTTTTATTAAAAAAATCTATATTGGATGCATATAGTCACCCAAACGCTGGAGTGCGCCTAGCTGTTTCGCGATTCGTTAAAATCCATAATAAGTATTGGGGGAGTAAATTTTATAAAGAAAACTTTGGATTTGTTCCTTTTTCTAGAGATAACCCAAACACTTTTTTTCGTTATCCTGAAAAAGATGGTAAGCAATATAAATTAGATTTTTCTAAGCTTCACAAAATCAATAAAAAAATCTTGAGAGAAATCGAGGATGACCTATTGGGCCTAGAGTGGGTGCTAGGTATATTATATGTTGACTCTCGAGAGTCTTTTTAGGTGAGTTGATGTATTCCCCTCCCCCAGAAAAAAGCAAGGAAATAAGAAAGCTATGGATAGTAAAATATCCTTATTTTAAAACATAACTTCGACGTAAATAGTTTTAGATCCTTGCAAATTTCACCCCGAATATGATATATTAACACTGACCTAGTGTCATAAATCTTTAGCTGAGGGGCCTCCTTGTGGGGTCCCTTTGGCTTTTATATAGGCACCTATTTTTGATTTGATAGATTCCGATAGTTCTCTAGGCCAGCATATAAACTCCTTAATTTTCCTGACATCAAAAATGGGTATGCCAAGCTCATCAATTTCACTAGCGATACGGCCGGATATTGAAAAAATCACTACTTTTTTCTCATCATCTATTAATTGACTTATAGGACCATGGAAATCGCTATCACCACTCCAAAGAACATACGTCTCATATTTATCTTCATTGAAATCGCTCAGCATATCTCGTCCAATTTCAACATCAAAGTTACACTTTAGCTCTTCTAGTTTGAGAATACCTTGCTGGTTTAAAAGTTTTAATTTTGAATTAAGAAACGCGATAGTTTCTATATCCAGTTTTTTTATAAATGACTTCTTTAAAAAATTCTTAACTATTTCCGGCGAATCGTTTGCAATGCTAGAAACGTCTATAGAAAGTGACATGACTTTTACTGGTTTTGTGATTAATTCGTAGCCAGCTTCCGTAACCTCTTTTACTTGAGACTCTGATTTATCGTTCCCGTCTAGTGTCCCAAAATATAATCTAACTTTTTTAATTTTGTCGAAAGAATCAAGAAATTGTTTTATTCTTACAAGATTAAAGTGCCATTCAATTTTATCTTGCTAATGAATTACGTTGGCCCAGTCAATATAAACAATAGTTGGCCCTGAAATAAGCTTTTCTATTTCTTCGACTCTTCCTCTAAAAATAGAGCTTAATGCTTCTACTCTCTTATTTGTTGTCTTAAACATTTGTAAATTTTATCATAAATCACAGATTTTTGTTTAATGATTAATGTTACCCCCCCAAAAAAAAGCCCCACGTTGCGCGTTGGGGCTTTAGACTTCCTTTCCGGTTCAACCTCTCCGCGGCCACTTTAAGCGGGCCTGAACGCGGCGAGAAAACAAACAACGACGGCGCCAACGGCAATCCACACGTAACCGACAGATACAGCGATTGCCGCGACAACGAAAGATGCGAGAGTTATTGCTTCTCTGACCATGATACTACCCCCCCTCCCAATTGACTTACTGAGTATAATTTACAACACCTGCAACCGCTGTCAATCTACCGCCTCCGACATAGTCGGTGGCGGGCGGGCGTATCAAAATCTTTCAACTTTTGACATCAAGCTTTTGATGGCTTCTCTCAATGTCTTGTGAGCGCCCAAATGCTCCATGGCCTGCGAACGCAGAACTCCGCGCCTAACTTTTGCGACCCATATACCGTTCTCGTAATCGCTATGTATGACAAAGTCGCTTCCATCGTTTCGCCTATGCCCGATAAGCAATTTTTCGAGAAAATCAAGAATTTCTGTATCATTTGCCATACACCCTCCGGTTAAAAACTGTATACTGATAAACATATTTATTCAACTTGGGCACCCTCGCAAAAACCGGGTTTTGTTTTATTAGATAGTAGTGATATTCTTCTACTTAGATTTAACTGGAGGGCAAACCATGATTGATCTCAATATGTTAAACGCCGGCGAGCTGTACGAACTTGGCAGGCACATAGGCGAAGCATCAAAGGAAAGGCCGTATATTCCTCATCGAATCCTGCTCGGCGTGCGCGACGGAATGACCGGGCTACTGGACGAAGCGAAAAAGGACAAGTCCGGTCTTTTCAACGGTTATGGGTTTGGGGACATTTTGTGGTCGTTGTGGGGACACTGGAGCCACCACCTGGGAAACTTGGGTGTTCAGGCTCCTATTCCTTTCGTTCCACCAAACGCAGCTTCCGGAACAGGCAAGATTTAGACATGGGTCGTAAAAAATGCTGACAGCTGCCATCTTTTTTCGTTGGTTGCGTCAAGCCCCCATGCGCGACACCTAGCCTGCCCCAGAATAAAGGGTATTGAACCGCAGGGCAAGCCCTGCACCCGCTAAGGTGCTCGCTCCGCTCGCCCTTTCGCGCGGCA
>JBBTSJ010000037.1:0-52666 GCA_038064715.1 Patescibacteria group bacterium
GCACAACAACGACGGGGCTTTTATCACCGCTTTCCGCAATTACTTTGAGACAGGCACCGGACCTACGCCATATTTCGGAGCTCCGCCGTATTTGGATTACGGAGTGCTTAGGTTCAAATACGGCACGGGGTCGTAAACAATTCGAGAATCAAGCCATGGACAAAACCTTACAGAGTTGATATGTTCATTGTTCGGTACACCCACACACTAATTTTGATGCCGTTTTTTGCTTTTTCAAAAAAATATCTATCTGCCTGTGATTTTCTAGCGGCAGGGATAATGTTTTTCCCAAAGTCTTGAGGCAAAACAAAAAAGTAGCGTCAAATTTAGTGTTCGGGTATATTAAGCGGAGCTAGTTAACATGTGCGGAGGTGCAAATGATTACCCTGATTGGTTGCCAGCCAGAAATTGTTATAGTGAATGGCCTTGAGGTCACAGTGCCTCTCAAAGACGGAGAAGAAGTCAAAAAATTTCTTGAGGCGGTAAGCGAGGCGCGAAAAACCCCCGCCGAACGCTACCAAGAATACGGCCTAATCCACGGATGCTTCGGACAACCGATATCAGAATAATTTGTCACGGACAATAGCCCCTCCTCGCTAGCGAGGAGGGGCGTTTTTTTATACCGACCCGTATGATAGTATTGGCGTATTAATTTGATACGCGTCCCGTAGTGAAAATGGCGGAGGAAGTTATTTAAGAATCAAGATGTCAAAATTAGCAAATTTAATAAATATTAAAAAGGTCGCTGCTCCGTTAGGAGCGATGCCATTTTCTACTACCGGGATGAAAAAAATACTAATTTTAGGAGTCAATGGTTTTATCGGGCACCACCTCTCAAAGAGAATTTTGGAAAAAACCGAGTGGGAAATTTGGGGGCTTGACCGCGAGAGAGACCGCGTTAAACCTTTTCTCAAAAACAAGCGATTCCATTTTCATAAAGGGGATATAACCAAAGACTTGTCTTGGATTAAAAATGCCATTAAAAAATGCGACGTTGTTTTGCCCCTTGTCGCGATTGCGACCCCGATGAGCTATGTTAAGGAGCCGTTGAAAACATTTGAGCTTGATTTTGAAGCCAATTTGCCTATTGTGCGCATGGTGGCCAACCACAAGAAGCGCCTCTTGTTTCCGTCAACCTCCGAAGTTTACGGTATGAGCGCCGACCGTTATTTCCACCCTTATGAATCGAATCTCGTTTTAGGCCCGATTGATAGAGAGCGTTGGATATACTCCGCTTCAAAGCAACTGATGGACCGCGTCATTTGGGCTTTGGGCCATGAAAGGGGACTTGATTTTACGCTCTTTCGTCCCTTCAACTGGATTGGTTCGGGACTCGACCGGCTGTCCGAGAAAAAAGAAGGCGGGTCCCGCGTGATAACTCAATTTTTGGGAAACATGGTGCGGGGGGAGCCGATAAAACTGGTTGACGGCGGGCGGCAGAAAAGGTCGTTTACTTATATTGATGACGGTATTGACGCCCTCATGAAAATTATTGAGAACAAAAACGGAATTGCCAGCGGTAAAATTTATAATATTGGCAATCCGGAAAATAATTGGTCCATAAAGCGGTTGGCGAAAGAAATGAGAAGTGTCGCTCTATGTTATCCGGAATACAAAAAACAGGCGAAGAAGTGCAAAATTATTGTTTCGAGTATTGAGCATTTCTACGGCAAGGGATATCAGGATGTAAAAAACCGGGTTCCGTATATAGGCAACACGACGAAAGAACTGGGATGGAAGCCCAAAGTTTCCATGGAGACGGCATTAAGGCGAATAATGATTGCTTATCGCAGCGAAGTTAAAGAAGCTCAAAAATTAGTTGATGTGAAATAAATAACATGGCTAAAAGAATACTTTTTTTCTCCCTGACATATTATCCGTTTATCGGAGGAGCGGAGGTGGCTATAAAAGAAGTTACCGACAGGATATCGTTGGCCGATTACAGTTTTGACATGATAACGCTCCGTTTTGATTCCGCGCTTCCCAAGTTTGAACGTTTCGGCAACGTAGATATTTTCCGCATTGGTTTTGGATATCCCGGCGCCAAGATACAGAATTTCAATAAATTTCCCTTATTTATTATGAAGTATTTATATCCGTTTTGGGCGCTCGCCTACGCAGTTATTTTGCACAGAAGGAAGCCTTATGACGCGATATCGACAATAATGACCGGATACGCTTCCTTTGCGGCGCTTTTCTTTAAATTTTTGTTTCCGAAAGTTCCGTATATTGTCCGCTTGGACGACGGCGACCCGTTCGAACATTACAGGGAAAAAGCGAGAATCACAGGACCGCTTTTCAAACAACTTTTTACAAAAGCCGACTTCGCCGTGTCTACCTCGACTTATCTGTCCGGGATGGCAAGAGAAATGGGATACAAAGGTGAGATAGCGATTGTTCCAAACGGAGTAAATACCGAACATTTTTCGCAAGTATATTCAAAAGAAGAACTGGACGCGCTCAAAGAGAAACTGGGCAAAAAGGATGGTGACATATATTTGGTTACCACTTCGCGTCTTGTGAAAAAGAACGCTTGTGACGATGTTGTTCGCGCATTACCGTTTTTATCGGACAATGTTAAGTTTTTGATTTTGGGCGTGGGGCCGGACGAGGGAATGTTGCGGGAACTTGCCGGTAACCTTAAGGTTGTCGGCAGAGTGATATTCCTCGGACAGATAGGTCACGCCGAGATGCCGAAATATTTGAAAATATCGGACGTTTATATTCGACCCTCGCTTTCGGAAGGATTCGGCATCGTGTTTGTTGAGGCTATGGTGGCGGGACTACCTGTCATCACGACTCCCGTCGGTGGCATTACGGATTTTTTGATTGACAGAGAGACGGGGTTGTTTTGCGAAGTTCGGAATCCCGCGAGCATTGCCCAAAAAGTTAATCTGCTTATCTCGAAGGCTTCTCTCAGAGAACATATAATAAAAGAAGGCGCGCGCATGGCCCGCGAGCGGTATGACTGGAACTTGGTCGCTAAGATGATGAAAGAAAAAGTTTTTGACAAAGTATTATGAAAGTGCTACTGCCTTTTTAGTTTGAAAGACCTACGCGGAGCCCCGAATCCGAACACTTAATGAACCTGCGGCTCTTTTTTAATCTCAAGAATCTTTCGACCCTTTTTCTTTCAAAGAGGCAAAAATGTTTGAATTTTTCCACATTTTCTAATTCTAGGGTGTTCGGATTCAAAGGTAAATCTGCTAGACTGTTTTTCGTTCTTCACAATCCTTTAGAGCTACCATTTTGGGCGCTTGAGGGTTTACCGACATTGAAAGGACAATACGGAAATATTTGATACCTTTTTTGGTCCAACAATCGACTTCCTTGCGCACCCTCTCATAACGAAGGATGGCATAAAAAGACAAGAAAAAAAGTGGCGCAGAAAAGCCATCCGACTGGGAGCAACAGACATTATTGTTCGTTATGATACTTTCGAAATGGAGAGTATCCCGTACTTCGTTATGCCTAACGAGAACGTAGACGATGTTTGCGCGAGGATTACTTCCGCGAGCGCGCATTCTGTGGGTCGTGTGACAAAAATCACCAACACGACCAACTGAAACCTTTAGCACCCAAGGCGTGTTGTATGGTAGTGATACCAAAGCGACACGCCTTTTTTGTTTGATTGTCAAAAAACTAGAAACACGATTTTTTGACAAAAACTGTCGGATAAAGTAAATTGTTGTCACACTACACACTATGAAAATCCTTGTTACAGGCGTTGCCGGAGCGATAGGTTCGCATGTCGCGGAAAGACTTGCTCAAATGGGACATGATGTCGTAGGGGTTGATTCCCTGACGGATTACTACCATCGCGCGATCAAAGAAACAAACCTTTCCGACGTTAGAGAAAGCGGCGTAAAAGTTTTTTTGAGCGATCTCTCCGTGGATGATATTTCGGAAACCATGCCAGACATAGAGGTTATATATCATTTTGCCGCGCAGCCCGGTATTTCCGCCTCCACGGGTTTTGACCTTTACATAAAAAACAACATAATAGCGACCCACCGTCTTCTTGAGAAAGCTATGGAACTTTCCGCGCTTAAGGTATTTGTTCATATATCAACCTCTTCCGTATATGGCGCGAGAGCGCAAGGTGACGAAACCACCGAACCAAAACCCACTTCCTATTATGGAGTAACAAAACTCGCGGCGGAGCAACTGGCTATGTCTTACCACAGGGAACTTAATCTTCCGGTTACGGTGCTTAGGCTGTTTTCGGTATACGGAGAGCGCGAGAGGCCGGAAAAGCTGTATCACAAACTTATAAAAAGCATTCTTGAAGAAAAAACATTCCCGCTTCACGAGGGAAGCGAGCATCACATTAGAAGCTATACGCACATTGAAGATATTGTGGACGCGTGTGTTTTGGTGCTTGATAATTTTGATAAGGCCATCGGAGAAATTTTTAACATAGGAAACGATAAGACAATCACGACCGGCGAAGGCATAAGCGTCCTGGAAGAAATTCTCGGGAAGAAAGCGAATTTGGTTATTATGCCAAGAAGAACCGGAGACCAGACGGAAACAGCGGCCAATATTAAAAAAGCCAGAGAAATATTCGGTTATAATCCCAAAATAAACATTTCGGAAGGCTTGTCTCGGCAGGTTAAATGGCACAAAGACAAGCTGCACAATAAAATTGAATATTAATACTTGCTCGAGTATTAATTGCCATGAAAATACTAATTACTACAGGTATTTATCCGCCGTCAATTGGCGGACCGGCTACCTATTCAAAAATTCTTTTTGAAGAATTGCCGAAACGAGGGATAGAGACTACCATCCTTTCTTTCGACGAGGTTCGGTCTTTGCCGAAGATAATTCGGCACGCGGTTTATTTTTTAAAGATATTTGGACGAAGCCGCGGATGTGGCATTATTTACGCCCAGGATCCCGTTTCGGTCGGGTTGCCGTCTTTTTTTGCCGCGAAAATCCTTAGGAAAAATTTTTTGCTTAGAGTCGCCGGAGACTATGCCTGGGAGCAGGGAATACAGCGTTTTGGGGTGGTTGAAATGTTGGACGATTTTGTTAAAAAACTGGCAGGGCAGTACAAGCTGCCGGTCAGATTTTTGCGTTACATAGAATACTTTGTCGCGCGTCACGCCGAACGCGTGATTGTTCCAAGCAAATACTTGAAAAAAATCGTTACCGGCTGGGGGGTGCCAGTAGAGAAAATTACCGTTATAAACAACGCCTTTGAGGGTGTTCCCCGGGAAGCAACCAGCGACCGTCCGAAGATGCTCTTGAGCGGAAAGACGATAGTGTCAGCCGGCCGGCTTGTGCCGTGGAAGGGTTTTTTGGTTTTAGTTGAGATGATGCTTGAGTCCGTTAAAAAATTTCCCGACCTCAAGTTATATATAATAGGCGACGGACCGGACAGAGAACTGCTTGAAAGGCGAATTAAACTGCTGGAACTTAATCGCAATGTTTTTTTGTTGGGCAAAGTTTCGCAGGCGGCTCTCTTTGATTACGTGGGACAGGCGAGCGCGTTTGTTCTTAACACGGGATACGAAGGGTTTCCGCACCAAATTCTGGAGGCCCTTTCTTTGGGTACTCCGGTCGTGACTACCGATATAGGTGGGAACCAAGACATGATGAGGCACGGCGAGAATGGTTTTCTTGTGCCATACAACGACAAGCAAGCGCTTGCCGCGGCTGTTGAGAAAATACTTCGCGACGAGGAATTGGCTAGGAGGTTTAAAGAAAACGGAAGGGTTACTGTCGCCAAGTTTACGAAAGAAAGAATGATTAACTCGTTGATTAAAGTTATGGAATGAGCGCTAGGCGTATGGTTTTTGAGCTTTAACCTAAACGCTAAACGCTAAATGCTTATGAAAGTCCTGATGATTTCAACCGACAGTAAAATATTGGATAGTGGGAGCGCGGTTAGGACGCGGATGGTTTGGTATGGCGCCTCTTGCGAGGAGTTGCATATTATTGTCACGAAACACGAATCACGAAACACCCCGAGTAGCAGAGCAAAGCTCGCTACGGGGCAGGCGAAACACGAAACAAAAATACAAGTTGCGGAAAATGTTTTTGCATATCCCGCAACCGCGTCAAATAAAATTCTCGCGCTATTCCGCGCATACCATATTGGTGTCTCAACTTTCAACTTTCAACTTTCAACTTTCAACTGGTTGGTGACTTCCCAAGATCCTTTTGAAACCGGATTTATCGGCTGGCTTATTGCCAAAAAAATAAAAGCTAAATTGCAGCTCCAAGTTCACACGGATTTTCTAAGCCCGTATTTTATTAATGGAGATTTTTTAAATAGAATCCGTATTTTATTGGCGCGCTTTCTTTTGCCCAAAGCCGACAGTATCCGCGTCGTTTCTCGTCGTATTGCGGATTCTCTAAACGCTAAACGCTATACGCTCAACGCTGTGCCAAAAATTTTGCCCATTTTCGTTGATATAGAGAAAATCCGCGGAACAGCTCCGACAATTGATTTGCGCAAAAAATATCCGCAATTTGATTTTCTGGTTCTTACGACGTCGCGACTGACCCGCGAAAAAAATATTGAATTAGCAATTGAAGCCATGCGCGAAGTGGCAAAAAAATATCCGCGCGCCGGGTTGATCATTGTCGGTTCCGGTCCGGAGAAGTCTAACTTAAAACTAAAAACTGAAAACTTAAAACTTGCCGACAACGTCATTTTTGAAGAATGGTCAGACGACATCGTTTCATACATGAAAACCGCGGATGTATTTTTGAACACTTCAAACTACGAAGGATTCGGCATGTCGCTTGTGGAAGCGGCCGCCTCCGGTTGCCCGATTGTTTCTACCGACGTCGGTATTGTTGGCGACATTCTTCGCCCGGAAGATGTTTTGGTTTGCTCGGCTCCCGACGCCGGTTGCATTTCGGACCAATTGAAGCGTATTATACGTTTCCCGGAGCTACGCAGAGAACTTTCTCTAAAGGCCCAAACTTCAATCGAGGCGCTTGTAACAAGCAAAGAAGAGTATTTACTCAAGATAGGCGAATCGTGGTGAAAATACGCCTGATTTGATATACTTTTCGGGCTTATAAAAGTCAATTTTGTCACTATATGTCAAGAACTATAAATAAATACAAAAAGATTTTAATAACAGGAACAGCCGGATTTATAGGTTTTCACCTTGCCAAGGAGTTGCTTAAGAATAAAAATTGCAAGATTATTGGCGTTGACATCATGACGGATTATTATGATGTTCGGATGAAGCAAAAGCGCAACGAGATTTTAAAAAGATACCCTAATTACAGGTTCTACAAAACCAACGTCGCTGACTATAAAAAATTTGAGAGTATCGTTAAGAAGGAAAAACCGGACATTATTATCCATTTGGCCGCGCAAGCCGGAGTCAGATATTCTCTAGTCAACCCATGGCCTTATGCGGAATCAAATTATTTGGCCACACTTAATGTTCTTGAGTCCGCGAAAAGGCACGGTATCAAAAGGGTGTTGGTAGCATCATCTGGCTCTGTGTATGGGAAAAATGAAAAAATGCCATTTTCCGAAAAACATGCCACAGATCATCCAATATCAATCTATGGGGCGTCAAAAAAAGCAAGCGAGCTTCTCGCTCATTCGTACCACCATCTTTACGGCATCGAGGTGGGTTTGATGAGGTTTTTTACCGCGTATGGTGAATACGGAAGACCCGACCTGGCTCTTTTCAAATTTGTTAAAAGTATAATTACCGATAAACCAATTTATGTATATAACAACGGCAAAATGACCAGAACATTCACTCATATAAGCGATATAATCTCTGGGATAATAAATTTGGCCAACAAAAAAGAACTCTCTTGCGATATATATAATTTTAGCGGTAATAACCCGATAAAATTATTGGATTTCATTAAACTTATTGAAAACAGTCTTGACAAAAAAGCAACAATTAATTTTTTACCCATGCAGCCGGGTGACGTAAAAGAAGCCCTTGTGGACATCTCTAAGGCGAGGAAAGAGCTTAACTATAATCCGAAAGTAAGCATTGAAGAGGGCATAGACAAGTTTACAAGGTGGTTTTTGAATAATAAAAATTGGCTCCTTCCGCTTAAAGATTCGGATTGAGCGTTTTGTAAAATTTATGCACAAAAAGACAATCGGTTTTATCGGCCAAGGATATATAGGCAAAAATTATGCTGACGATTTTGAGAAGCGCGGCTATAATGTCGTGCGTTATGCGCTTGAAGAGCCACATATTGGGAACAAGGAAAAAATATCAGAATGCGACATTGTTTTTATCGCTGTCCCAACCCCCACAACCCCCGAAGGATTTGATGATCGTATTGTAGAGGAAGCCATTCATCTCGTTGGTGTCGGGAATATTGCTGTGATTAAGTCCACCGTCCTTCCGGGCACTACGAAGAAACTTCAAAAGGCATATAGTGATGTTTTGGTATTAAATTCTCCCGAATTTCTTTCTGAAACCACCGCCGCGTATGATGCTGCTCATCCGACGCAAAACATTGTCGGTATTCCCGAGGACACAGCCTCACACCGCAAAGCCGCAGAGCTTGTTTTATCAATTCTACCGGAAGCCCCGGCATCGCTTATATGCAAAAGTGTTGAATCAGAACTTTTCAAGTACGCGCATAATATGAGCGGCTATGTGCAAATTGTGCTGTTCAATATAATCTATGATTTGGCGCAAAATCTTGGCTGTGACTGGGAGCCTATTCAGAAAGCGGTTGAAGCGGATCCCCTTATCTCTAACCGGTACGCGCGCCCAATTCACAAAAACGGGAGGGGTGCGGGGGGCCATTGCTTTATAAAAGATTTTGAGGCTTTTTCAAGCCTTTACCACAGTATGATTGCTGACCAGCTCGGGGACAAGGTTATGGCATCTTTGAGAGAGAAAAATATTGATTTGCTGAAAAAAAGCGGCAAAGATTTGGATTTATTGAAAGAAGTCTATGGCGATTAGATTGTTAATCATTACGCAAAAAGTTGATATCAATGATCCAATACTGGGATTCTTTCATAGGTGGATTGAAGAATTTGCAAAGCATTGCGAAAAAATTACGGTAATTTGTTTGGGAAAAGGAAAATACAACTTGCCGGACAATGTGGAAGTTCTCTCTCTGGGAAAAGAAAATAGGGGACCTAGAATTTCTTATGCTTTTTTGTTTTTTAAATATATTTTTTCAAATCTTGGTAACTACAACACGGTTTTCGTGCATATGAACCAGGAATATATTCTGTTGGGTGGTGTTTTTTGGCGATTGTTCGGCAAAAAAATTCTATTTTGGAGGAACCATCTCAAAGGCTCTTTTTTGACCGACATATCCGTTTTTTTATCCAACATGACTTTTTGCACATCGCCATCTTCATACACCGCGCGTTTTAAAAAAACACAAATTATGCCAGCGGGAATAGATACGGATTTCTTCAGACAGGATCTTCCGGTGAAAAAGAAATTAAGTTCCATCCTTTTCTTCGGCAGAATTGCGCCCGTTAAGAAAGTCGATATTTTTGTCGACGCGCTAAAAGAGCTCCACGAACAAGGTATTGAATTTTCTGCCACCATTGCGGGGGCATCTTTGCCCATCGACGCGGGGTATGAAAAGACGATTAAAGACAAGGTCAATGCATTTGGTCTAAATGAGCGGGTTCGTTTTACGGGTTCTCTCTCTCAAGCTGAAGCCCTTGAGACATATAAAAAGCATGAGGTATATGTTAATCTGACTCCATCCGGCAGTTTAGATAAAACAATTTTTGAGGCCCTTGCTTCGGGAATGAAAGTGCTGGTTTCCAACACTTTTTTTAGTGGAGTACTGCCCGAAGATTGGATTGTGGAGAGTCCTGAAGACCCGGGGAATTTGGCGCGGATTATAAAGATGGCCCTCAATGGTCCACCCGAGAGTTTGGAGACGCAAAAGAAGATATCGATTTTTCTTCAAGAACACAGCCTTTCGGCATTAACGGAGAAGCTGGCGCGTGAATTTACTCCATGAACGGCATATTTGGTTCTAAGCGGTCGGAAAGCACGCGGATAAATTTCCGAAAAAGATTGATTTTCAAACGGGTTTTTGTAACTACGATTCGAGTTTTAAGAAAGAGTATATTCCCGCTCTTTTAGACACACATTGATGAAATTAATTTATCTAACTTCCCAAAAATATCCCTCCGCAAAAGCTGATCCTTTTTTTGTGAAATCAATGGCTCTGGCTTTTGCCAAAATCTTGGACAAGAATTTGTTGTTCGTAGTCAGGGGCGATACTCCGAATGAGTTGAAGCATCTGAACGTTATGTCGGTGAAATTACCCAGACGTTTTAGAACGATACTTTATTTCTTTTGGGTACCTATATTTATTATATTTCGTAACTGGAGCGATTCGGAAACAGTTTTTTTCTCTTCCGACCCCTATTTGTTGTCAATACTGGTATTTTGGCGTAAAACTTTGGGATTCAAGTATCTTATCTGCTCCGATTGGCATCAGCTTTTTGGCGACTGGAAAGACAAATACGTGGCGGGCAGCAGCGACTATCTTATATCTACGTCCAAGAGATTGAAAGGACTTTTGTCTTCGGTCTGCGCTGTTAACCCAGATAAGATAGTAGTTGCGTACGGTGGAGTAGACGCAAGTCTTTTTCTTGAAAAATCAAAAACAGTAAAAACGGAATATCAAAAGAATCTTAGATTACCTACGGACTCTTTTCTTGTCGGGTATGTAGGCGGCTTCAGAAGCCTGGGCATAGGGAAAGGCTTGGACACGATGATTAAAGCACTTCAGTATCTTGATAATAAAATAACAATGGTATTTGTCGGAGGGTCCAAAAAAGATATTGAAGAATATATAACACTAGCCAAAGAGATTAATGTTGAAAATAGATGTATTTTTGTGGAAAAACAGAAGCCATTTGAAAAAGTGATTGAATATGAGATGGCCATGGATATATTGGTTATTCCATATCCGGATGAACCGCACTTCAGAGATTACGGTTTCCCAATGAAAATATGGGAGTATATGGCTTCCGGCAAGCCGATAATATATTCAGATCTCGAGATTATGGGAGAGGTGTTGGAGGGCAAGGCGGTTTCATTCGAGCCGGATAATGCGTCAAGTTTAGCCGCCGTGATTGCGCGTATTATGAAAGATACCGATGCGGCGGAAATTATTGCCGCGCGAAACCCCAAGGAAGTAGAAAATTATACTTGGGAAGCAAGAGCCGCAAGAATTATTGATTTTGTGGAGAATGGGTCTAAAAACACAAATAACAAAAGGCAAAAAATCACGAATCTACTCTATCGTCATATTTCGATATTTGAAGACCAAATGCGATACATGAAATCAGAAAAAAGCAAAATAAAAAGGGTCGTCCATAATACGAAGGTATTAGGTTTACCGTATGTTTTTTATAGTTTATCAAGATTCAGATTATTGGGTTTTTTAAAAAATATTAGAATAAAGTTTTTCTTCGGGAAAATGATGATTCTTCCCGCGAGTGACATGGGCGCCAGTGTTTTTTCCATGTATGGTATTATGCCGCACAAAAGCGAGAGAAGACTGGCGCTTTGGCTTATAAAAAATTTGAGAGACGAAGAAGTTTTCTATGACGTGGGAGCTCATCTCGGTTACTATACAGCGCTTTCGGAGAAAATACTTACAAGGGGGGAAGTACATGCTTTTGAAGCGAACAAAAAGCTATGCGGATATCTTAGGCAAAATTTTTCGGACTCAAATAATGTCTTCATCTCGTGTATGGCAGTTGCTGATTCCGACGGCGAAGTGGATTTTTACGACGCGACAGAAATTGATGACAGTTCTGCAAGCTCCAGGTTTAGGATAAAAAAGCAGTATACTAGAGTGTCTAAGGTTTCGGCGATTACTCTGGATGACTATGTTAATAAAGGAAACAAACCGCCGACAATTATTAAGTTCGACATAGAAGGCGGAGAAGGAGATGCTATAATCGGGTCTTTGGGTCTCATAAGGAAATACAAGCCGCGTATTATGATGGAGGTTTGGGGAGGAGAGGCCGGAAAGAAATATTCCCGTGTGGCAATTGATAAGTTAAAGGAACTTGGATACAAAGCATTTTTGCTTGACTCGGAAGGAGGTATTTCCGGGAAGCCTTTGGATAATCCGATAGCCGCTATAAGCGCTGGCGGTAACGATTCCAGAGATAATCTTTTATTTCGCCTAGCAAGGAGCATGTGAATGTGTAATCACATTCACAATGTCCGAGCGACGGCGAATCAAAGGTTAAATACCTTAGAGCTTCTCGCGAAAAGGCGCGAGCGAAGCAAGCTCCGATAATACCTCGGGGCTTGCCCCGAGGAACCTTTATTCACGATGTAGGGCGAGAGAAATGGAAAAGGATACCCTCTTATTTCCAAGTCGGAAAGTTGTGTGGGAGTTAATAGAGACTTCCTTTGTAGACCAATAATCTTAATTAATATATGTGTGGCATATCAGGATTCAGTTGGAAAAATGACGAAAAAATAAGGGCGATGGTAGAGTCGCTTTCTTATCGTGGTCCCGACGCGGACGGAGTATTTATCGACGAAGGGATTTCTCTTGGGCACAATCGGCTCTCAATCATTGACTTGTCCGCAAGCGCCAACCAACCCATGTTTGATGATAAAAAAGAGCTGATAATAGTTTTTAACGGCGAGATTTACAATTTTAGAGAGCTGAAAAAAGAACTTTCCGACTACGATTTCAAAACCAAAAGCGACACGGAGGTTATTCTTGCCGGATACCAGAAATGGGGCAAGGATGTCGTAAAAAAATTGAATGGTATGTTCGCTTTTGCCATTTGGGACAGGAGAGACGGCTCTCTTTTTTGCGCTCGCGACCACGCGGGCATGAAACCGTTTTATTATTTTTGGAACGGAGAAAAATTTATTTTTGCTTCAGAAATACCGGCTATTCTCAAACACGATATTCCCCGGAAACTAAACTTGGAGGCTTTCAACCAATATTTTAGGGTGCTTTATGTTCCCGAACCACTGACCATGTTTGAAAATATTTATAAATTACCGGCATACCACACCTTGACCCTTAAGAATGGAGAAATTCACATAGATACATATAGACAAGACAGAGCGGAGACAATCGATATTTCATACACCGATGCCGTTTCTGCCTTGCGTGAAAAAGTGATTGGGGCCGTAGAGCGGCATTTGGTGGCGGACGTTCCGGTGGGAGTCTATTTGTCCGGAGGTATTGATTCAAGCGCGGTTCTTTCCGCCATGTCCGGACTTCGCGGGAATATTAAAACATTTAGCGTCGGTTTTGATCTGGAAAATATTGGTGAAGCGGATAAGTTCAATCATGACTTTGAGCTTGCCAAAAAGACCGCGGAGTTTTTCGGAACAGAGCATCACTCCCTTATTGTTTCCACGAAAGACGCCCTAAGCGCTTTTGAAGGAGCCGTGGCGCATAATAGTGATCCGATATCGAATCCAACATCTATCGCCATGCTACTTTTGGCCAAGTACGCAAGGAAAGAGGTGACCGTGGCTTTAACGGGTAACGCGGGGGACGAGCTGTTTGGCGGATATGACAGATATAGGATGGCTTTGGCCGGGCACTACTATAAAAAACTTCCGGGATTTTTGCGGGCACTCGGCAATATGCATGGGAGAATTTCAAAATTGGACTACAAAAACAAAACGAGTCTTTTTGCCCAATTCATGTTCGCAAAGGATAATAAGTTATCACGAGTGATTTCTACGAACGTTTTTGTTGATGATTCAAAAATCAGGGAATCTTTCGAAAGTAAGTATATTTCTAAATGCACAGGTGATCCGGCAGAATGTTTTATGACGGTTGATCAGAGAAGCTGGTTGCCGGATTATTTTTTCATGCTTTCGGACAAGATGTCTATGGCGAACGCTCTTGAGGAGAGAATGCCGCTTGCGGACAAGGAACTCTTTGGTTTTTCGGAAACTATTCCAAGGTCTTATAAATTAGATTTGTTTAGGACAAAGAAGGTTTTGAAAAAAGCATTCAGAGACGATTTGCCGGACTTTCTTTTTGATCAGCCTAAGCGCGGGTGGTTTTCGCCGGCGGCCAAATGGCTTCGCGACCCGGCTTTTTCTAAGTTAGGGAGAGAAGTATTATCGCCTGATTATTTTGAAAATACCAGAGACCTCTTCAATTGGCGGGAACTTAACGAGATGCTTGAAAAACATATCAATAAAGAAGAATACAATTTGGTTATTATCTGGGCAGCGATTACTTTTCAGGCTTGGGCAAGGAAATATAAGGTAGAAGTGTAGCAAGTACATATATGAGCAGCACCAAAAGGCGCATCAAAGTTCTCTATTTATATTCCGGATCGAGAAAGGATAAGTTTTTCGGTAAAATAGGGGTTGATTACCCGGACACCCAGTTTTATGGTTTCAATCATTTGGCTAAGTTTGGGGTCGAAGCCGAAACCAGAGAGTTTAACGACCTAGTTGGAAACCCCTTGGTAAATAAATTATTCGGATTCAGATTAAGGCATTTGTTCCTTTGTTTTTACGCGAGAAAATACGATATAGTTTTCGGCTCATCCATTCTTTACACAGCCATTCTCAAGAGATTTATTTGTCCAAAGACAAAATTTATATTGCTCAACATCAGTACCGCCAGAACCATTGAATCTAACAGGAAAAAACACCTGAAGCTGAAATTTATTTTATGGTTGCTTGATGAAATGGACGGAGTTGTTTGCCTGTCTCGTAGCCAGATTATTTTTTTGAAAAATATCGCGCTACAGATGGCAGATAGACTTTTTTATGTTCCTCTTGGAGTTGACACCGTCTTTTATCAACCGAATTACACAGGGCGTAAGGATTATCTGCTTTCGGTCGGGCGCGATAATGGCAGGGATTATAAAACGGTGATTGACACAGCCCGTCTTATGCCCCGACAAAAATTTCAAATCGTTTGCAGTAAGAGGAACCTAGCCGGCATAAAAGATATTCCAGGCAATGTGGAGATTATTTACGATCTCCCCATTCGCGAGCTTAAGCAGAAGTATTTAGAAGCGAAAGCGCTGCTACTCATCACCCACGAAGACAAATGGTCCGAAGGCGCGGACTGTTCGGGGCAAACCGTACTCTTGGACGCGATGGCTTCTGGTTTGCCTATAATAACCAGCCGAAAAAAGTATTTAGAAGATTATGCAGTTGACAATAAAGAAGCGACATTCGTTGATTTTTATGATCCCGCTAAAGTTAAAATTGCCATTGAATCTTTAAATAGTGTAGAATCGAGGAAAGAAATGACTGCGAGGGCGCGCAAGCGGGCGGAAAGAGAATTTTCGACTGAAAATATGGCCAAAAATTTAGCCACGGTATTTAACAGTTTATCAGGAAATGAAAATGGATAATTTGCTTAAGATAGTCGGGTCCAATCTAAAAAACAAATCCGCTATTTTAGAGCTTGGTTGCGGTTCCGGTGAATTGATCAATGCTATTGCGGAGAGATTCAGCGGTTTGAATAAAATCGTTGCGGTAGATTTTTATAATCGCCCGGAAAAATTGGATAAAAAAATTGAGTTTATCAAGCAAGATATCGAAAATCTGGATATCCCCGGCAATTTTGACCTCGTAATATTAAACCAGGTATTGGAGCATATGAAAAATCCGCTCGGCCTGCTCGCCAATGTCAAAAGGAGTCTAACCCCTTACGCGCGAGTTCTTATCGTGGTTCCGAATCGTTACGGTTTTAACAACGAGGCTAGGGTATACTTGCCCGAGCATGGCAAGCATTATTTTTTGTGGGAC
This sequence comes from Patescibacteria group bacterium, assembly GCA_038064715.1. Lineage (GTDB taxonomy): Bacteria > Patescibacteriota > Minisyncoccia > Phycocordibacterales > VMEP01 > JBAZYZ01. Next base: position 15,729 of record JBBTSJ010000037.1, read on the forward strand.
AGGGAAAATTTGGAGTACAGCTTAAACAGAATAGGATTCACATGCAGATTTTATAATCTTTATACCGCCGCCAGCCACAACATCTTTTTAAAGTATTTGCCTGCTATACTCAGGTTGCAGAACCCCAACCTGACATGTATTGCGATGATAGACAAACCATGAAGGAAATCTTAAAAACTACGCCGTGCGGCGGCCAGAAAGTAAAAGAGTTTGCAAAAAACCGATACTGGGGAAAAATACCCGAAGCTGAACTCGAAAAGGCTATTGACGTCATTGACAGGGAAGGGTGGATTGTTTTCGCGGACAAATACAAAAGCAAACTGGACTTTACCACGGAAGAAAACCGGGCCGACTGGCGATTCTTTGTTCCCCTTGACCGTAATTCGGTCGTACTCGACGCGGGGGCAGGGTTGGGCAGAATCGCTATTCCCCTGGCTAGAGTCGTGGGAAGGGTTGTTGCTTGCGACACTTCCGTTGTCAGAATGAGATTTTTGAAAAAACTCGCGGAAGCAAAAGGGTTAAACAATATTGAAACTGTTGTCGCGGACATTTTTAGTACGCCGTTTGAAAAAGAAAGTTTTGACATGATTGTCATGAACGGACTTCTTGAATGGGTTGGAAAGACAGATTTGTACGACGATCCACGCAAGGCGCAAATCGCCTGTCTGAAAATATGCAAGGGGCTTCTAAAAAATGGGGGATTCTTGTATGTTGGAATTGAGAACCGTTTCGCGCTGGCGTATTTACGCGGTCTTGATCACGGTGGCCTAAGATTTACAAGCTATATGCCACGTTGGCTAGCCAACGCATACACCCTGTTTAGGAACGGTCACGGATACGACACTTATACATATACTGTTTCCGGTTACAGAAAATTACTTAATGAAGCTGGTTTCGACAGTCCGGATTTTTATTTAGTGTATCCCGGCTACAATCTGCCCCGGATAATTATGCCATATGACAATCTTAAGATATTAAAATATACTCTCATATCCATGATGTCGGGCAACACCCTGGTCAGGAAAATCGCCAGGATAGCCGCGCGTTCTTCGTTTTTGGTATGGATTTACAGGAATTTCTTTTTCAGCTTCAACATTTTTGCACAAAAATGATTAAGATTTTTGACAAGGTGATAAGGGAACGAGGGCCAGAACTTCTGGCCGAAAGCGATTTTCCTCTTTGTTATTTAAAATTTAGCACGGTAACTTCAGGGTCGAGATTGAATGATAAAGTAATTTTTCTCGTTTTTAAAAACCGCGCGCCCTTGCCGTTTTTATGCTTGAAGACAGTTAGAAATTATGAAGCCAAACAGGCAATTTCGCGGAATTTTAGCAACCTGAAAAAACTAAATGAGCTGACCACCGATAGCCCATACGCTCCCATGTTCGCGCAAGCGCTTCATTTGTATGATGACGGGGAAAATATTTTTAGCATTGAAACCGCGTGTCCCGGGAAAAGAGTAAAACTTAACAATGAGAATTTAAAGATTGTGGTGGCGGAATATATCGGTTTTCAACAATACGCGGCGGAGCGGAGCGGAAATTCTATAACTGACATGGCGCAGTTCGCGAAAGAAATAGTGATTCACTCCGGACTTAAAGAGCGAGACCAGCAGGAACTTTTGCAATTTTTAAAATCATTTTCGCTTGATGGTTTTGGGTTGCCACGAGTTATTCAGCATGGAGACCTGACGGAAGACAACATATTGCTATCGAAAGACAAACTATGCGTCATTGATTATGATTTTGTAGACGACATTGACCTTCCCGGTTTTGATTTATTCGGCCTATTTCGCCGATATAATCAGCATGAAGTGAAAGCGTTGTGTAATAAATATCTGCCGGAATATTTCACAAAGATTGGCGCGGACATAGCGGACATAGATGTCAACAAGCATGACGGACTCTTGTTTTTGTATTACTTTACGGAACGCATACTAAAGAAGCGCCGCTCTTCGGAAGGTTTATCCGCGGAGCTTATTATTTCCGATTTTAATAAGCATATTGCTCGGACAGACGAAACGGCATAAGTTATTTTCATGAAAGGATTCTATTTTCACAATACGGACATAAGGAATACAAGGGCCCATACTTCTCAATTGTTGAATACGGTTGTGTCTATTGACGCCCGCTTGTCAATATGCCTGGTTGTTCCAAGATATTATGGTGAAACCAAGCTCGACCTTATTAAAGAGAATCATGGTCTGCCGATAATGCCGAAAGTGGCGTTGCTCCGGAATTTTGGCATTCGGAATTCCGGAATCGCATCTTTTATTTTGTTTAATCTGCCGGCCATCTGGTTTTTGCTTGTTAAGAAAATCAAAAAAGAAGCGGACTTCGTTTATATTCGGTCGAGCTTTTTTTTGCCTCTGGTTATTGCCGCCTGCATGCTTCGAGTACCTTGTTACTACGAAACGCACAGGAAACCGATGAGCTTAAGCGAGAGATGCCGCGATTACATCATAAGTAATTTGGTTACGGGTATCGTTGTGGCGAGCAGTTATGTGCGCGATTACTACTTGTCATATAAAAAAAGAATACTCGTTGCTCATGACGCGGTCTCTTTAAAAAGGTTTGCTGTCGTCATTGACAAAAAGGAAGCAAGAAGAAATCTTGGTTTTATGCTCGATGAAAATATTTGTGTTTATACAGGCACAATCAGCAGATTGAAAGGCATAAACTATGTGATTGATGCGGCGCGCGGCGCGCCAAAAGTCATTTTTCTTCTTGTCGGTCTGGTTTCCCCGGAATTTATCAACGCGGACTTGCCTCCAAACGTGAGGATTTTGGGCAAGAAGGAGCAAAAAGAGCTTCCGGCTATTTTACACGCGGCGAATGTTCTACTTTTGCCACATCCTAATAATGAATACTCCCAATCGCCGATGAAACTTTTTGAATATATGGCGTCAGGTGTGCCCATTGTTGCGTCTCGGCTGCCTTCAATTTCCGAAGTGTTGAATGATCAAAATGCCATACTCGTCGAAGCTAATAGCGGAGAAGCGCTCGCTCTCGGTATTCAAAAAGCGATAAGCGATATCGACTTTTCGCGAGCCGTTGCCGAAAGAGCACATAATGACGTGCAAAATTACACTTGGGAGAAGCGCGGTATTGCCATCGCGGAATTTATCAGGAATACAATGCGGATTCCGAATTAAGAGAATATATGAATTTTCTCGCCAGAATCAATAGGGCAACACTTCTCGTTCGTTGTATGGCGAGAGCTATCTTTCGCGGCGCGGCAGACCAGATTTCACCCGACATTTCTAGGATTATAGTAGTTCCATCCGGCAAGTTGGGGGATGTCGTGTGCACCACGCCCGTGTTACGCGCTATTCGAATCCAGTTGCCTAAGGCGCATATTATCGTAGCTGGAATATCCAAACTCCATATTCCTCTTTTATCTGATAGCGGATTGGTTGACGAATATCTCGACCTTGAAGAAAATGGCGCGGCAGCGCGCGTCAAAGCATGCCACGCGGAAGCGGCTCTAGTTACAGGCCCATCGTTCAAGTCGATTGCCCTCTTGTATCTTGCCGGCATCCCCTTGGTTATCGCACCCAAGGTAACGGGCGGGTTTTCTCCTTCCGAAACAAGACCATATAAAATTTTAAAACGGTTTGTTAAAACTTTTCCATACAAAATGGGTGAATATGCTCCACGCGAGCGTTTAAAGGCGCTTGAGCCATTAGGTATCGTTTCTTCCGACACGAAAAAGTATCTTGGGTTTTCAGAGACCGCGAGCAAGAAAGTAAAAAAGTTTTTTATTGACAACGATATCGATGTGGAGAAAGATTTTGTGGTTGGAATATCTCCGTCTGCAGGCAATAAAATAAAGGAATGGCCGGAAGAACGATTTGCGGAAGTGGTTGATTATTTGACGGCAAAATATCAAGCAAAGATAATTATAGTTGGCGGGCCTGGGGACAAGGAAAAAGTCGAGAAAACCAAAAGTCATCTAAAATCCGCGGAAAGAGTTTTAGAAATCACAGATTGGAATATAGATGAGCTCAAGTCTCTGGTTTCCAAGCTTCACCTCTTTATCTCCGTTGATACCGGTCCGATATATATTGCCGAAGCGTTTGGCATCCCTACCATTGATATCACGGGCCCGATAGACGAGCATGAGCAACCTCCACAAGGGCCAATTCATAGAAGCGTCGTACCGCCACATAGATCACGACCGGAGCTTTTTGTGCTCAATGCGAGACGTTATAACACAGAAGAAGCGATGAGGCAGATTGAGTCCATAACTGTATCTTTGGTGGAACGCGAGATAGATTTATTAATCAAAGATTTAAGAGGCCAAAGATGAAAGCTTTTATTACTAAACTGATAAAATGGCGAGTAACGCGGTATCTTATTTCGGGTGGTTTAGCCGCTGCCGTAAATCTGATATTGCTCTTTGTTTTGGTACACTTTTTTTACGTGTGGTATTTGCTGGCGGCGGTTCTATCCTACATTTCAGGGGTTTACGTGAGTTTCATGATGCAGAAATTTTTTACTTTTAGTAATTATTCCAGAGAGAAAATTCGACAAGAGACAACCATTTATCTTATAATTCAAATTTTCAATTTAGGCACCAATACCCTTTTTATGTATATAAGCGTGGATATACTTAATATTCATTACATGATATCCCAAGTGATTATTGGTGGCGCCATCGCGATTTACAGCTTTTTCGTTTATAAGCATGTGGTTTTTCGCCAGAGTGTCTATAATAAAAAAGACATAAACGGGTATGAAAAAAATGAAACAGTCTCCTAAAAACTGTATTGTCTGTGGCGCGGGAGGTACGCCACAGACGTGGAATGGCATAGACATTCTCAATTGTCGCAGTTGCGGTTTGGCCTGGAGAGCGTCTTTTGATATTCCGGTGGATTATTATGCCAAGTTGAATGCCGGACGACCGGAGCCGGGGGAGGGGAAAATCGTTTCCCGTCTCCGCAATGCGGAAGACCGACTTGCATCAACCATGAGGTTTCTTCCCAAAGACGGTGTTTGCGATATCGGCTGCGGAGACGGCTCTTTTTTATCTGCCCTCAAGGAAGAAGGGTATAGAAATTGTTTCGGCATTGAGCCAAGCTATTATAATTGCGAAATAGCCTCAAAAAACCAGCTCGAAGTTATAAAAGGAGACGTTTCTTCTTTGGGACAAGAAGCGCAAAAACGCAAAATTAGAGCAATTACCCTTTTTCATGTAATTGAACATCTATCTGGTCCCATGGGAGTACTTCAAAATATAAAAAATGTATTAAGACCGGGCGGAGTTTTGGTTATTGAAACTCCCGATTCAAATGCTTCTATCCAAAAAGTCACCGACCACAAAAATGCCCTTATCTATCATGAGCATCTTTTTTATTGGAATGAGAAAGCCCTGCGGATGATTCTTAAAAAATTAGGATTTAGAATTCTAGCAATACAACATCGCTCATTTGATTGGAAAAATGCTCCCATTAGAGCATCATTGGCGCGACTCGGTTTTTTTAATAAGTCATTTGTAAATTTTGGAAGTCAAGAAGGAAAAACATCAGAAAAAATAGGGCCGATAAACAACGGAAAAAAGTTGCGTAATAATCCCTTTCGGAAGTTAATGAGAAGTATGCTTGCTTATCTGGTTCATTCGCTTGGAAGGGATGACTATATTTTTGTGGTGGCAGAGCGAACATAAAACTTATTAGCGGCATAGAGCGAGAGAAATACAAAAGTAATCTTTTGTATTTCCGAGCCGAGGAGTTAATATAGGTCAATACCGCGTGATTTCTGCCGCGCGATTGAACGAACGGCCTGTGGTGAGCTAGGTCAAACCAAGCGAGCACCACATTAACCTGCGGTTTCTGCCAGAGGGGCCTATATATAATTCGGTAACAGCTTCATTAAAGTAAACAAGATTTATGGTAGAAATTTTGCGCTTCATATATAAAAATTTTTTTAAAAAAATCGCCCAATCGGCAGGTTATGATTTGGTTGTTAAAAAAATTTACAAGAACAATTTTGACGGGTATGAAATAGTAAATCCGTCCGCTACTTACGCGCCATGGTCTACGGACCAAAATTTTAAGCAAACATACGAGATAGTAAAAAACAATACGCTTGTTGATAAATATCGATGTTATGAACTTTGGCAATTAGTTGAACAAGTCGCTCCTTTAGAAGGAGCTCTGATTGAGGTCGGAGTATGGAAAGGAGGAAGCGGGTTATTGATTGCCCATAAAGCCGCGCTTAGCGGAATAAAAAACAAAGTTTATCTATGCGATACTTTTACGGGAGTTGTCAAGGCAGGAGAAAATGATCCGTCTTATAGGGGCGGAGAACATGCCGATACCTCGGTAGATGAAGTAGAAGAAGTAATTAAAAGACTTAATCTTAAAAATACCGAAATATTAATCGGCGTTTTTCCGGAAGACACGGGAAAATTAATCAAAGATGGTTTGTTCAGATTTTGCCACATAGACGTAGATGTATATCAATCGGCAAAAGATATTGTAGAATGGTTATGGTCAAGACTGGTAGTCGGCGGAATCATTGTTTTTGATGATTACGGTTTTCGGGGATGTGCGGGAGTGACAAGTTTCGTAAATGAGCAAAGGACCAAAAAAGACAGGATTGTCGTTCATAATTTGAACGGGCACGCGGTGCTAATAAAAATTCAAAATTAGAACATGCAGGAAAATCAAATTTTTAAACAACTTTTCACCCGACTGCGAAACACTAAATTAGGGCAGCTTTTTTTTGACAAGAAGTTCGTTCATTACACATGGATAGGAATTTTTATTTCACTCCTCAACATATTCTTTCTATGGCTCCTGATAGATGTTGTCGGCATTTCCACGATAGTTTCGGGTACGCTCGTCGTTGGGGTAACCTTTATTCTGCGGTATGTCCTTTTTGATTCTTTCAAAATCTTATGAACCTCGTCTCCCTTCTCAAAAAACTTCCTGTAGATGTGGGACAGGCCGAGAGAAAACACGATTCTGCCGGTAAGCTGATAGCCTTTTCTTTTGTTACTAACGGGACCGGGAAACGCGCTCTTGATATCGGGTGTCGAGATGGTTACTGGGCAGAACGGCTTAAGAAAAAGGGGTATATCGTATCTGCGCTTGACCTCGAACCCAAATATGAATCGGCGCTCACTCATAATGTTGAAAACGGATTTCCGTTTGATGACGACAGTTTTGACTTGGTCTGGTGTACAGAAGTGATTGAGCATCTGCATAAGCCAAGGTATCTACTCGATGAAATCGAGAGAGTTTTGAAACCGAATGGGCTGGCGATCCTAACGACACCGAATTCGGCATGGTGGTTCTACACTATTTCGCGGCTTTGGGGTTGGACGCCACAGAGGTTGCAAAATCCGGACCATAAACAGTTCTTCAGAGAACAAGATATCAAAGATATGGCGAAAGGATATGAGGTGTTTGGCTATTTCCCATACGCTATCCGTTTTTTCCGCATACGCTCGTTTGTCGGGATGCTTTCTCCCACCTTTGTTCTCGTTCACCGGGCTTTAAATGTGACCCAGAGAAAATCTTGAATAATGGAATGAAATACGGCATAATTACAAACGTGATTTCCATCGTCATCCCCGCCCATAATGAAGAAGACGCCCTCGAATCTCTCCAAGTCGAGCTGGTTGCCGTGCTATCTCTAATGGGCAAGCCATTCGAGGTCATATGGGTGGATGATGGGTCCACCGACCGTACGTATGAACGGCTTTCTGCCTTATCCCCGGTTACGATTATCCGGTTTCGGCGCCAATTCGGTCAGACGGCAGCGCTTGACGCAGGCATCAAGCGAGCCACGGGCGAATACATCGTAACCATGGATGGCGATGGGCAAAACGACCCCGCGGATATTCCTCGCCTTGTAGAAGCGCTCGAGAACGGGTCCTTTGACCTCATCGCGGGTTGGCGCAAAGAGCGCAAAGACCCGCTTATGAAAAAGCTCTCCTCGCGTGCCGCCGCATTTGCTCGGAGGATAATTCTCCGCGACGGCATCCATGATAGCGGCTGTACCCTGAAGATTTATAAACGCGAATGTTTTGAGAATGTTGACCTTACCGGCGAAATGCACCGTTTTATTCCAGCACTGCTTGCTACTCGAGGATTCAGGGTGGGAGAACTAATAATCAATCATCGCCCTCGTACACGCGGAAAAACCAAATACACCTGGTCGCGCGGTATCAAGGGACTCTTAGATATGGTCGCTGTCTTTTTCTGGCGAGCGTACGCTAATCGTCCTCTACATCTCTTCGGGGGTGCGGGCGTCGGGCTTATCGCGCTTTCGATACTTGCCGGTCTCCTTGCCGCATACGAGAAACTTGCGCTCGGAACCGACCTCTCGAATAACTTCTTGGCGACACTGGCGGTCTTCGGCGCTCTTACCGGCCTTCAACTTTTTGTCGCCGGTCTCCTCGCCGACATGATGGCAAAAATGTATGCCGTGCATGGGAAGAAGCAGTCGTATGTCATTAGGGATATAAGCGTGCGATAATATTTTCCGAAAACTTTTACATATGAAATTTAATGAGATTATATCAAGACATAAAATAGCGGTCGTTTTGGCTATCCTCACATCGATTATCGTTGCTTTCCCGCAGATTTATTTTCGCATTGATCATAAGGATGACGGAGTATATCAAGGCATAGAGCTATTGCCTGATTCTCCATGGTCGGCGCGAGCGAAAGAAGTGCAAGACGGACACCCAAACTTCGGAGCTATTTACTATAAAGACGGGAAAGATAACCCGTATCTTTTTCAGCCACTCGGGTCCATGGTCGTTGGCTACACGGGAAAGGCGTTTTCTCTCGACATCAACAATACTATCTTACTTTCACGATTTGTTTTTACCTTTGCAGTCTTCCTCTTGATTTACGGCTTTGTTTTTCTATTATCTAAAGACAGGCTTGCCGCTATCTGTAGTACCGCGGTGATTTTACTTGCTAATTCTGCTTTGAGTTACTCCGGTCTTTCAGATCTTCTCCATGGGAGGAGCCCCGAAGATTTCTTAAACATAGCCAGGCCGGTTAACCCCGCCATGATTTACATCTTTTTGTTCGGTTTTCTGGCCGCTTTCTGGCTGTTTTATAAAAATAAAAAGTGGACATACGGGGTCCTAAGCGCCGTCCTCTTGGGTTTGAATTTCTATAATTATTTTTATTCGTGGACATATTTGTATGCTTTTGGAGGTATTTTGATTTTATTTCTTCTCATCCAAAAAAAATGGCAAGAAGCGTTAAAAATAACCGCGGTATTTCTCGGCGCGTTAGTGGTGGCGATTCCGTACGGCATCAACCTCTATAACGCCACCCTGCATCCTGCGTACCAAGAAGCGGCTTTACGAAATGGCGTCATTCAAACCCACGCGCCCTTGTTTGTCGGTTTTGTCGTTATTGGCGCTCTGGCCCTCTTTTTATGGAAATTTCCCAGAGAAGATAGGGGAAAATATTTTTTCGGATTGGCATTACTCCTTGCTCCGTTTATAACAATGAACCAACAGCTCTTGACGGGCAAGGTTCTCCAAGAAAATCATTACCATTGGTTTTTTCACAAGCCGATTGCCGTTATCTTTGTCCTCATAATTATATTCTACTTTCTTTCCCGCCGTAAACTGGATTTTTATCGGAAGGCGTTTGCCGTTTTGATTATTACGGCCAGCTTTGCGATAGGAATGTTTGTTCAAGCCGCCTCCTACTTATACGGCAAGAATGATGGTGGCAATGTGGCCATTGAACGCCAGAAGTACGGACCAGTCATGAGGTGGTTGAACGAGAACAGCGAGAAGGAAGCTGTTGTCTTGGCGAATAACGAGGCTTCACATCTGACTGTTATCTACACTCCCTTGAATGTTTTTTACCATCGAGCAGGCATGTTTTCGCTCGCCGCCACCAATGACCGTCTTCTTGATACGCTTTTTACGTTCTATAGATTGCGGGGCGTTTCGGCAAAAGGCGCCAGAGAAGTCTTTTTTGCGGAGCGGGGCAATATCTCCACGAATATCTACGGAATGCATTATCGGAAACTTTCTGGCGCGTACGAGGCGATTCCCGACGAAAAGATAGCGGAAACAGTCACTCTTTACGAAAAAACACTCGCGGTGCCCGCACACGATTGGTTGAAACAAATGATGGATAAATACGAAGTAGAGTATGTTATTTGGGACAAAAAGAATAACCCAACATGGAATTTGGATCAGTATGGTTATTTTAATAAAGCGGCCGAATTCGGCGATCTCGCTGTCTACCTTTTTCGTCCATGACAATTCTTTTAGCCATTGCGTTTTTTTCAACCCTTTTCTTTTTTGGTTGGCAGACAGCCCGCTTCGCCTTACACGAGAACAAAATTGAGCGTCTGATAGCCCTTAGCGGAATTTTCGGCATCGGGTTATATGTGTTTTTTATAAATATATCGGGCCTGTTTATACCCATACAAACAGTATTTTATCTCGTATTATTCTTTTTTCTTTTGTTCGCATCCGCCTGCTTTTTTTGCCGGCGGTTTCGAATTTTCGGCGGCCAGAGGCCGTTGGAATGGGGAATTGATAAGAAGTGGAGGTGGATTTTGTTTTTATTCACCTTATTTTTTGTTATTTCCATTGGTGTAATCTCTTTTAGCCATCCGATGGATCTTTTCACTCTGCGTGAACCTACTGCCGCGACCATGGCGGAAGGAAATTTCCCCCCTAAAGAGATATGGAGCCCCGATAATCCTCTTTTGTATCATTATGCTCCCGATCTTTTGTCCGCCGCCATTTATAAAGTGACAGGGATGCCGCTTTATCTGGCTTACGGTTTTCAAAAAGCTATTTTGAGCGGAGTTCTTTTTCTTCTGGCTTTTATTTTTGTGAATTCATTTTTTCCAAGTGTTTTCGTGGCGTTCTGGTCCTCGCTCTTTATGTTTTATTCCGGCTCGCTCGTTTTTCTAAAGGGCTTCGGCGGTATTCCGGTTCTTTTCGATAAGTTTGTTTTAGGCAAGGAAGTTAGCGCCCCTTTTAAATTTGTCACCGATGCTATTGGAGAAGAGTCCGGTCTTCCGGTTATAAACTATGTTCTTCAGATTCATTGGGGCGCGATGGCTTTTGCTCTCTTGTTGGCGGTCGCGTACATTTATTTCCACCTATTGAATCGCGATGAAACCCCCAATCGTTCCCCCGCCATTTTTATGGCCGGTTTCATGCTGGCCCTTCTGGCTCTTGTCGCGGAGTCCTATTTCGTAATACTTGCCTTCGTTTTGTTCGCTTTTCCGTTCATCCTGTTTTTGTTCAGAAGATATGACGGAACGCTGAAAAAATATTTTATAACTTCGTTTTTTATATTGTTGATAGCAATTCCCATAGCCATTTTTCAGGGAGGGGTTTTGAAATCGGCGGTTTATCAGGAACTTAGAATATCTTCAGCAGGGAACACAAGCGAGGTTATGTTGTATACAGACAAAAATCTTAATAAAGTCCCCATACGACTTAACACATCTCTATTCTCACACGACGGTACATCGACCTTCAACATTTCCTTCTTTGTGAAATGGGTGTTACTGCTCGTTGTGCTCATTCCCGCTTTCGTTTTTTTATTCAAGCAACAGTTTGAATTAGCTGTTTTTTTGGCATCCGCGACTTTTCTCTTTTTTGGGGCTCCGCTCCTTTTCTACTCAGACTTCCCGCTTATCAATGAAAATCTGGAAAGGTTCTTTTATCCAGTAAATCTATTTGGAGGTCTAGTTGTCGGCTTATTTCTGGCAACTTTGTATCTGCGCGCCCGCCGACCGTCGTTCAAATTGGTTCTTTTATTTCTCACCATCATTCTCTCGGCGCAAGGATTGTGGACCCATTTTGTTTGGCTCTCCTTTGGGTATCCCCCGGGAGGGCAGTGGAACCCGAATTCGATGTTTTTTGCCGATGCCGGTACTTTTGAGGCGGGCGCATATAGATGGGTTAAGGAAAATACCGCCATAAGCGACAGGTTCCTGATTATTAGAGACGAATATTCCGAATGCGGATTTTCCGGCGCGCCGAATTGCCTTTTTATTTTCAATACCGGCAGAATGGCCCCGATTTTTAAGTGGCATCAGGCCATAAGAATCGAAGACGAGAAAGCGTCACGGAAGATTGACCAATTCGACACGGTCAGCAAAAATTGCAGTTCCTCTATCTTACGGGAATTAGGATATAACTACATATACGTTGATGAACGCTGGTCGAACAGCATGGAAACGAAATGTTTGAAAAACAATAAACTAGACCTTGTATTTGAAAATAGCAATGGAGCCAAGTTCGTAAGAATTTACTTAATTAAAGGATATGGTCTAAGATAACAAAATGTTTTTTTATCAACATTTATATCTAGCAGGGAGATTCAAGAATATCATATGATGGTGGACAACAAATTATCTTCAATTTCGTTTTTTTGTCCGGCTTACAATGATGAAAAAAATCTGCCGGTTCTTATTCATTATGTCAGCCAGTTTTTGAAAGAAATTACCGATATTTACGAAATAATAATTGTTCACGATGGCAGTCCTGATAAGACCGGGGAAGTGGCGGATAAGTTAGCCAGTGAATTTCCAAATGTGCGTGTCATACATCATCCAAAAAACATGGGTTATGGGGCCACGCTTCGGGACGGGTTTCTTGCGGCCGAATATGATTATGTAATGTATACGGATGGGGACAACCAGTATGATGTGCGCGAATTTTTGCCGTATCTTAATCTTTTGGATACAGCCGATGTGTTGAGCGGTTATGTGACCGAAAAAGCGGTTTCTTTCCGCCGCAAAGTCCAATCGGAGGTTTATAATTGGCTTATCAGAATTTTGTTTTTTGTCTGGTGCCGGGATATTGATTGCGCCATGAAGATTTATAAGCGCAAGGTTCTGAACAGCATTTCAATTAAAAGTCCCAGCTGTTTTATTGACGCGGAAATGATAATCAAAGCCAAGAAAGCCGGCTTTCGTGTCGCCCAGTTTCCGGTTACGCATTTCCCGCGCACCGAAGGTCTGGCTTCCGGTTCAAAATTGAGCGTTATCACGGCCACTGTGAGAGATATGTTAAAATACAGGTTTGGGATATTATAATTGGCAGTGAGGGAGAAATGGAGAAGGCGGTTAGCCTTATACATTTCAACCGAGCGAACCAATTATATTGTATCCAGTTATATAATTGGCAGTGAGGGAGAAATGGAGAAGGCGGTTAGCCTTATACATTTCAACCGAGCGAACCAATTATATTGTATCCAGTTATATAATTGGCAGTGAGAGAGAAATGGAAAAAGCTAATGCTTTTTACATTTAGACCGAACGAACCGATTATAAGCGACGTAAAGCGAGAGTGATGAAAGAAAAGTAATCTTTTATTTCATTACCGAGCCGAGGAGCTTATATGTAATCATATATTGTATTCGGTTATATAATTTCTTATGATTCACAAAAGTGACAGAGTGGTAATAACAGGCTGCGGAGGCATGCTCGGAGAGGCCGTTTACGAGGTCTTTAAAGACGTATGCCAAGTCCGCGCTTCTGATATTGATTTAAATGTTCCTTGGCTGGAGCGGTTGGATGTGTCAGTCTCCAAAGACGTGGAAGTGTATTTGGCTAAAGTAAAGCCAAATTACATTATTCATTTGGCCGCTTTGACCGATATGGAATATTGCGAACTGCATCCGGAAGAAGCCTATTCTACAAATACCGGCGGAGCGCAAAATGTCGCGGAGTATGCCCGAGACCACAACATACCATTGGTTTACATCTCCACAGCCGGCATTTTTGACGGTGGAAAAGATGAATATACGGAAAGCGATACGCCGAACCCATTAAGCGTTTACAGCAAATCAAAATATGGCGGGGAATTGGTAGCGAGAACTTTGCCGAAATCAGTCGTCATCCGGGCCGGTTGGATGATGGGGGCGGGACCGAAAAAAGACAAAAAGTTTATAAATAAGATTATCAAGCAACTGCGGGTCGGGGCTAAGGAAATCGCCGTCGTTAATGACAAATTCGGCACACCCTGTCACACCTACGACTTGGCCCAGTCCATAAAATATCTTCTTGACCACGACGCTTACGGTTTGTATCATGGAGCATGTGACGGCGGCGGAAGCCGGGCCGATATTGCCAGGTTTCTTCTTGAATGTTTCGGGCTTACGGAGCAAGTGAAAGTGAAAGAAGTCGATTCCAGCTTTTTCGCGGAAAGTTATTTTGCCAAACGCCCGCGCTCTGAAAAGCTTATTAACACGGAGCTTAAAAAAATAGCGCCCCACCTTACCAGGGACTGGAAGATATGCCTCAAGGAATATATCGAGAGATTTAACTGGAATCTGTGGGACCTTAACACTTCAGGTATGGAAAGAAGCTTTTATAAAAATTATTTCAAAGTTGAAAAAGAACACTGGCTCATGGTTGTGAGGAGGATGATTGTCAAAGACAACCTGAAGCTTTGTTTGGACAAAAACCCCGCAGAAACCAAAGTTCTGGATTTCGGCTGCGGTTCCGGAATCTTTGTTGACGAATTGGCGAAGCAAGGCTACCAGGCCTATGGTCTGGATATTTCCGAAGAAGCGGTTAAGTTTGGCATGCTTCAAGGCGTAAAAAATCTCGGAGCCATTGATGCCCATAAAATTAATTTTCCGGACAATACATTTGACGCGGTTTTTACCTTGGATGTGCTTGAGCATCTGGAGGATGAAAAATGGGCGCTAGACGAGATTAGGAGGGTATTAAAGCCGGGCGGGGTGGCTATCATTATGGTCCCCGCCTACATGTTTCTTTGGGGGGTACAGGACGAGGTAGCCCATCATTACCGCCGCTATACAAAGAGTTCTTTGTTGAAAAAAATTAAAGAGGCTACATCTCTTAAGACACTAAAGGCGTCATATTTCAATACTTTTCTCTTTCCGCCAATCGCGTTTTTCAGGATTGTAAGCAGAATATTCGGTATAAAGGGCAGAGAGTCGGATTTTGACATCAACAGTCCCCTTATGAATAGATTTTTCTTTTCCATATTTAATACCGAAAGAAAAATTCTTAAGCATGTCAGATTTCCTTTTGGCGTTTCGATTTTGCTCGTCCTTAAGAAAGAGACAGATTCATCATCATGAAGATTCTATTTCTTTCCGACGATTTCCCGCCGGCTAGTTTCGGCGGAGCGGGGATTTCTACTTACGAACTTGCTCTCGGTATGAAGAATGCCGGGCATGAGGTTTTTGTTGTTACAACCTGCAGAAAAGAGAGTGAAGAAGGAGAACTCGATTATAACGGTATAAAAGTTTGGAAAATCGCGAACGATTATCCGGGCAAATGGCGCGCGTATGTGAGCCTGTATAATCGGCCAGTTGTTCGCAAAGTAGAGGAATTGCTAAAGAAAATAAAGCCGGATGTGGCGCACGCCAACAACATACACCTCTACCTCTCGTACCATTGTCTTAAGGTGGCGAAGCGATATGCTAAAGCAGTTATAATAACCCTTCGCGACGCAATGTCCTTTAACTTTGCAAAACTGGAAACAAAGCGGTATCTGGAGCATTTTGATTACCGCACAACATGGCGTGACCATATTAAACAAGCGGGGAAAAGATGGAATCCGCTGCGCAATTTCTGCATTAAAAGATATCTTGGATACGCGGACAAGATTTTTGCCATAAGCAGGTCCTTACAGGCAGCGCTCGTTCAAAACGGCATCAATGATGTAGAAGTTATATATAACGGCATTGATGCTCGCGAATGGGGTGTTGACGCAGATGCCATGGTTCGTTTCCGAGTGAAGTATGGGTTGCAGAACAAAAAAGTGCTTTTGTTCAGCGGGCGGCTTAGCGCGTCAAAAGGCGGAGAGAAGGCGCTTCAAGCACTCGCGCTAACGGTGAAAGAAGTGCCAGAAGCAGTACTCTTGGTAGCCGGTAACATTGATGAGTATGCGGAGGTAATGAAGAAGCAAGCGAAGAATTTGGGCGTAGAAAAAAATCTGATTTTTACCGGTTGGATAGAGCGAGAGGAAATCAAAGCAGCATATGCCGTTTCAGATGTGGTGCTAATGCCCTCTATTTGTTTTGATGTATTCGGCCGGGTGAATATCGAGGCAATGGCCTCGAGAAAACCGGTGGTTGGCACCTGTTATGGAGGCACTCCCGAAATTGTTGTTGATGGAGTCACGGGCTACATCGTGAATCCTCTACACCCGGAAGAGATTGCCGAAAAAACTCTTGATTTGCTAAAAAATCCGGAAAAAGCGGAAAAGTTCGGTGAAGCCGGCTACGATAGAGTAAAGACAAACTTTAATTTGGAAGATAGGGTAAGGGAATACATTTCCGTATATGAGAAGTTATTAAGAGCCTGTTCAACATCTAATGTCTAGATAAAACGTTAAAATTTCGAGCGAAAATCGCGAAACGCGAGGAAGCGATACGAGTATCGTTGACAAGCGATGAGCGATTTGCAGCCAAAATTTTAACGTTTTAGCAGGCAAACAAGCATTCCGGTCTTATTTTGCGCTTAGATGCTGAACAGGCTCTAAGAAAAAACAATAACTAACTGACAAATAGCTATGTTTTTGGAAAAAACGCAAGCTGGACATACATACTGAAATATAATAATGTGTAGTGAAATTTACTATATAAATGAATAATACGAACAGAAAGATTAATATTGTTGGAATTATTCCCGCCCGCATGGGTTCAAGTCGTTTCCCGGGCAAAGCGCTTGCCCCGATTCTTGGCATGCCCATGATCGGACATTGTTATTTCAGGACTCGCATGTGTGATTTTCTTGACGATGTCTATATTGCCACCTGTGACAAGGAAATTAAAAACTACGGAGAAAGTATCGGCGCCAAGGTGGTGATGACTGCCGATATCCACGAGCGAGCCATGGATAGGACCGCCGAGGCGGTGACGAACATAGAGAAGGCGACCGGGGAGGAAATTGACATTGTCCTGCAGATGCAGGGAGATGAGCCGATGGTGACCAAGGAAATGCTGGAGTCGGCAACTCAAAAAATGATTGACGATACATCTATAAATATAATGAACCTCGTCTCGCCGATAGTCGACCAAAGGGATTTGGAAATTCCCGACACCCTGAAGGTGGTGACCGACCTAAAGGGCAATATGCTGTATTACTCCCGCTCGCACATCCCATATGACACAAAGAAGTACAAAGGCAAAGTGCCGTATAAGAAAACGCTTGGCATCCACCTTTTTCGGAAAGATTTTCTCTTTGAATTCCACCGCATGAAGCCGACTCCGCTTGAAATCATTGAATCTACCGATATGCTCCGAATTCTTGAGAACGGCTTGCCCATAGCGACTTTTCTTACCGAAACACAAATCTACGCGGTGGACACAAAGGCCGATTTGGAATTCGTAGAGGAGAAAATGAAAAATGATCCGCTGTTAAATTTGTATGCAAAAAAATAACCAAGTTAAAACACGCGCTGTCCCGGTTATTATTGTGGGAACAGGCCATCATTTTGGGCGCAATATAATATCGGCGCTAGCCCGTCTAGAGGAAGAAGGTTTGATAAAAATTTTAATCACCGTCGACATATTGAATCGTGGCGAGAAAGGTCATCTTGACGATGTGGCGCACATTAAAAGAAACAATAAGCCGCTTCATGAACAGCTCAAAGAATTTAAAAAAGAAGATCCGCTTGTTATTTTAGGGCATACCAACAGCCTCCACGCCAAAGACGCATTTGACCTCTTGTCGCACGGTTTTCGCGCGGCCATTGAAAAACCATACGCGCTTGACTCAAAATCACTCCATAAATTCCTGAAAATTGCCAAGAAAAACCGATGCGCGTTGCTTGAATATTATCTTGCGATGAAATCAACAGCATTACTGTGGGGTTATGGCGAAATTGACCGGAGAAGTTTTTATGTTACAGATTGGCTCATCAAATCATCGCCTGTTTTGACAAAGTATGCTTTTTCTCTCGAAGGATTCAGAAACAAATTACCGGAGATTATCGGTACCATACAGAGAGTAGAAGTTGAGGTATTAGAAGGCGAAGGAGAGACAGGGACGCTCGAGGGCAGGGGAATAGATACTATCGATACGAAATTTGGCGGCGGCATGATACAGGATATGGGAACGCACGCGCTCGTGCCGCTTTTGGCATTGGAGAAAATTATCGGTTCTTTTCCGGATAAAAGAAACTTCCTCGTGCGTACCGCCCGATGTAAAGAATATATGAGTATGGCCAAAAGAAGATTTGCCATACCGGTCGGGCGGATAGGCGAGACGTATGCCGAAGTCATGTTTACCACCACTAAGAAAATCCCAGTCACGGTCCGTTTTGGGAAATACGTCTTTGGCGATCGAAATCGCCGCGGCGTTCTCCTTTCTGGTTCTAAGGGAGAAGCTTATCTTGATATGAATGACTGTACGCTGTATGTAAACGGAGAAGCAGTTATCGGTGTTGATAAAAGTTACTACCATACGGTACGCGCGGCCATTGCGGAAATTTCCGGGGAACCGTTGTTTCACTTCGATTCCGTCAAAGTAGCGGCAAAGGCGCAAGACCTTGTTTTTGATATTCAGCGTCTTGCCTATAAAAACAAAGAAGACATCTGCTATAAAACCGGCGCAGATCCTGCAGATATATTTGTGTCTGATGCGATTCAGATTAAAGGAAAAGTTAACGAAGAGGATATTCGTCCGGAAGATAGCCATAATGAGTGGCTCAATATACTTGGAAGAGAGTTATCTGATTTTTTTCCGGCGCATAAAAGAATACAAGTAGTATGTCCCGGGTGCAGTTCGGCGGAAGTAGAATCCGAATTTATAAAACTGGGGTTTATATATAAATGGTGCAAAAACTGTTTTTCCCTATATGCTTCTCCGCGACCAACCGAGAAAGAGATTGATGCATTCTACAAATCTTCTAAAGCCATGAAGTTTTACGGAGAGAATATTTTCAAAGCGACCATAGAGGCCAGGTATGAGCACCAGATTACCCCTCTTTCAAGCTGGCTTAAAAGCATTATGATAAAATATATTCCCGCGCCTCTCAAAATTTTGGATTTTATGCCGAAGTTTTATTCCGTCTGGGCGGAGGCGCTGCCGCCGTCAAAAAAGACGAAAGTATTTTTGGTGAATCCGGTCCATCTTTTTAAAACCCCGTCATCCTTTAAAGTTACCAGCCTTTCAGAGGCAAAAAAGCATAAGTATGATTTGATTACCGCCTTTGACGTATTGGATCATAGGGCGGACCCGAAGAAGACGATTGAAGATCTTTCCAATCTGTGCGCTAAGGGAGGAATATTGTTTCTGACGCTTAATTCAGGGAGCGGTTTTGAATATCAGGTTTTGAGCCATGACTCCCATCGCTTGGTGCCGCCGACCAGACTGAATCTTCTGACGATAGAAGCGATGGAAGACATGTTGCTTAAAAATAATTTTGAATTGCTTGACTTGTCTACTTCGGGCAAGCTTGATGTGGACATTGTGCTCAAAGCGATTCTGGGAGACCACTCTGTGCCGGTTCCGCGCTTTATCTCATATCTCTTAAAGAAAAAGGGAACCGCAACATGGGAATCTCTTCAGGCCTTTTTGCAGCTTAATAACTTGAGTTCTTTTCTCCGGATAGCGGCCAGAAAAAAATAGTAGAAAAGAGCAAAATTTGCAAAAATTATATAGATATCAGCGTATCCTGGTGAATTATCTTCGAGAACATTCTTAATATTTTTTTCTTGACCGTATGCTTATCTGGTATATTATCTTAATTTCCCCCAAAAAGTTGACCATAGATGATTGATACAAATTCAATTAAGGCTGTTATATTTGACTACGATGGAGTTATAATTGACTCAGACCCATTTTCCAGATATGCATTTGGGGAAGTCCTTAAGCAAAAGGGTATTTTACCTACTGACGAAATATATAAAAAATATTTTGCCGGGCGGAAACTTGAGGACAGCATCACTCTTTTTCTGAAGCCGATGAACAGACTTTCAGAAATAAAAGAGTTTATCTCACTGAAAAAATCTTTTGATTCCGAATATGGAAAACATGTCGTAGCCTATGACGACGCGGTAAAATTAGTCAGCAGGTTAAAAGGCAAATATCGCCTGGCAATTGCCACAGGTTCTCGCCGAGTGCTTATTGATACTGCATTTAAGAAACTTGGATTGGGTCATGTATTTGAAGTCGTCATCTGCGCGGAAGATTATAAAAAAGGCAAACCTGACCCGGAGATTTACTTAAAAAGTTTAGAAAAGTTAAATATCTCACCAAACGAAGCCGTGGTTATAGAGGATGCCCCGTGGGGGATAGAAGCCGCGCAGAGAGCAGGTATAAGATGTATTGCTGTCACGCATACCCATTCCGAGCTTGACCTAAAACAGGCCGACTTAATTGTCAAAAACCTTTTGGATATAAATTTGGAAGTATAGGAACTCTTTCTTTACAGGTTTCCCGTTGTATACTAATCCGTATATGCAAGGTAGCATTAAAGAATCAATTGCGGTTAAAGAGAGTCTGCTCAAAGACCAAATTGCTCTTAAAGCGCTTGGAAGTATTGCGGATGCGTTAAAGGATGTTTACCGGAGAGGGGGGAAGATTCTTATCGCGGGGAATGGAGGAAGCGCTGCCGACGCGCAGCACTTTGCCGCGGAGATTACGTGCCAGTATAAAGCGGTTCGGAAGGGATATCCGGCAATCGCTCTCCATACTGATACTTCCGCGCTTACCGCGTGGGGAAACGATAAAAGTTTTGAAACATTCTTTGGGCGGCAGGTTGAAGCGCTTGGTCAAAAAGGCGACGCGCTTATTGTTATTTCAACAAGCGGGAATTCCGCGGATTTGCTCTATGCCGTGGAGCAGGCGAAGAAGGGGGGACTGCAAGTATTCGCGCTTCTTGGCCGGGACGGCGGCAAACTCAAGGCGGAAGGCCTGTGCGATGAGGTTATTATTGTGCCTTCTCAAAATACTCCCCGCATTCAGGAATGCCACATTATGCTCATTCATATTATATGCGAAGCGCTTGATACTTTTCTTGTAGCACTCGACCAAAAAAATAATTAGATTAAGCTTGAAAGTTTTTGTAAATGAAATAAAAAAAGCGCCCTCTCCGTAAGGAGTGGGCGCGTGTTACTGATGCGATGAAGCTTGTTGCCGGGTTTAGCCGATGAGACCGGCCACGATTTTTTCCACCGCATTTTCGAACTTCGACGCGGAGAAATTGGCTTCTTGAGCGCGGAACATTCTCCGCAACACCTCGCTATCCGGCTTGAGGAGCAATCTCATTGCGAGCTCCAGGTCGACAGGCTCTTTGACGAGTTGCGAAGCTCCGAACCTTGTCGGTGGCCAGAAATCAAGGCCGCTCAGTTCCTCCCAAAACAGCTGGTCAATCGGATGAACCAAATCAATCACTGGCTTGCGCAAGCATGCCGCCATGATTCCGACTGAGGAACCACCGGCCGCCACGACAAGGTCGCTGCCAGTGAGCATTTCCTGCGACGACAGCCCAATCTCACGTCCGGCAAACTGGACAGGACAGCTGGCCCATTTCAGTATGCCGTCGTAGACATCCTTGCCGTGGTCGGCGCCGGGATGCATGGTGAGTACCATGTGAATTTTCTCGAGCTCACGCCCGGTCATCACCAGGTCGGTGTACAGAGCCACATTGCGTTCGAGCTCCTTGTTGCCGACGGCCAGAACCATTTTTTCATCCGGCTTGATGCCCAGCTTGCTACGGACTTCCTTGCGACTTACCGTCGCTTTGAAGAACTCTGTCCAGTAGGGATTGCCGGAAGGGATAATCCTGGTGGTTGCATTCACGTACCGTCTGGCCGTTTCAACCTCCTGTTCATCGGTTACGAACAGTATGTCGGTTTTGGTCATGAGGTCCGTGAACCACGGGCGATGGTACATGCCGTAGATGTCCGAGAACACGGCGACAGGAACTCCCAATCGCTTGGCTTCCGTGAACGCATGTCTTTCCTCGAGTACTCTGTTCGTGGCCGAGGAGACGCTCATGAGCAGACGGTCTGCGCCGATGAGAGCCACGCTAACCTTGTCGAGATTGCCGTCGGGAAGGGGTTTGCCCATTCCGAGGAACATCTCTACATTGTGCCCCAAGCTTTTGAGTTTCTCGCCGATAATCCGGAGAGAATTCCCCGGGCCGACGTCTTGCGTTACAATAACGATTTTCACTTTGACCTCCGTTGAGTGGTGAAAAATCAAAAAATCAAAAAAAGAAGAACAATCTAAACATCGTCCACTATTGTATACTATATCTTGTGTTTTGTCAATGGCTCGTAATGGCTTAAAAACTTAGTGTTTTTGGACATATGCATTTTGAGTGGCGGATATATATGATAATATGTGCCAATATGAAAAATGAGTCGGTTTTAGTAATTTTTGGCGGAGATTTTCCGCCCAGTGGGATATTATCCAAGCGTCAACATGATGTCATAATTGCTGACGAGAAACTGCGGCAACATATTGAAGATACTGGTTTCAAATTCATTCCGATCGGACCGCTTATTGAGGCCGGTAGCATTCATGATGCAAGCGCTTTTCTCGAAGAACTTTCTTACTTGAAACTTGCTGATGGCTCACGTTTGGCAAAATCTTTTGAATATAAAGGCTATGAGTTGTGGTGGACGCATTATGACAGTCTTTTTATATACTTTTGCCTGCCTTATACGCAATATAAAAAATTGCTTGAGTACCTGAAAAGTTTTCGCGCGGTATCTTTTTATAAGCCTCCTTTTATAAGCCTCTTCTCTTGTTACCTTAAAGCGCACGGATGCCAGGTCTCTCTCCTTCGCGGGTTGGGGGTAAATACGTCCTTGTCTCTTACATTTGGTATTTTTCTTCAAATTGCGCTCACCATCCTTTGCTTGCCGGTTTTAATGTTAAGGAACCGCCGCCTTATGATATTTATCGGCGATAAATTTGAAAAATCTCAAGACTATGATTTTAGAACGAAATTCATTTACGAAGAGCTTCGGCGGAAAAACATTCCTTTTGTTGAGTTTATAAGAAGTTTAGGGTCTTGGAAAATAGTGTTGGAACATTTCTTTATAAGAAAACGGCCAGTTGTTTACTCCGAAGCGGTAGTTTTTATCGGACGAATTGCGAGCGTTATTTCAGGTGGAAGGCGCCGCGCTTTGCAGGAATTTGACTCTCGCACGTTTGCTTTGGGAAAAGACCCAGAGACGAAGTTTAAGCTTTTGGTTGCCACTCAATATCTTCTTGGCGTGTATGACGACATATGGGCTATAAGAATTATGAAATGGATCTTACGCGCGGTTGGAATCAAGGTGTCTTTTATAGCAGCAACGTCAGAGCGTAATTTCCATACTGTTTTGGGCTGCAAATTAAATGGAATGCCGACAGTTGGCATTATGCATGGTGTCCAAATTCGGGACTACAATGTCTATGATTTCCTTCCCGGTTTTGATGGCGTTAAAAGGTTAACAGTCGATAAGTTCGGCCTCTGGAGCGAGTGGTGGAAAGAATATTATATCAAAAACAGTAAAGCATATGGCCGGGAGCAATTGTATGTGTCAGGCCCCATGAGACCGCTCTTGAAAAACAGTAACACCGAACCTGTCCCGGCGGAAACACCGGGTGGTATAACGCGCGTCCTGTTTGTTTCTGAAGAAATGGCTATACCAAGCGAAATATTACCTTACCTTAATGAATTATTGCGACAGAAGGATATGGAATTAACCATTAAGTTCCGTCCCACCAGAGATGGATTTGAAGAGTGGCTTTTGCAGAATGAACCGGCGATTCTGAAGAGCCAGAATTTAAAGATAGCTAAGGGGAATATGCAGGAGGCAATTAGAAACACCGACGTGGCAGTGGGATGCCAAAGTACGGGTGTCATAGAGTCATTGCTTCAGCTTAAGACTCCCATTTATTTCCGGACACGGAAGTGGGGCGACTACTACAGTCTTAAAGAATATGACAAGAATCATTCCTTTTTTGCGGAAAGCCCGAAAGAGCTTATAGAAAAAATTAAAAACGCCCGGTCGGTGCCGATAGAAGCCCTCGAAGATTTGCAAGAGAGATATTTCGGCGACCCGTACGAGAATGGAAGCAAATGGGTTGTTGAACAATTAGGAAAATGCATAACAGATTGATTAGTGTGTCTTGGTATCAGCTAATTTTGTAATTAAATAATTTTCTAAAACCAGATAATCCATTTTGGTGGCCAAAAATGTCCTTACAGCATCCTCTGGAGTTTCCACAATAGGCTCGCCGCCGAGATTAAAGGAAGTATTTAAAATTAAAGGCACTTGCGTCAGGCCGTAAAAATTTTTAACCAAATCATAATAACGGCCATTGACAGCCGGGGTGAGAGTTTGAATTCGACAAGTTCCATCAACATGAGTAACTGACGGGATTTTACCTTGCTTATCCTTTTTTACGTTAGCGGCTAGCATCATGAAGGGGCTCTTACCGTTGAATTCAAAAAAGTCGCCAACTTTTTCCTCCAATACCGAAGCGGCAAACGGCCGCCACGGCTCGCGATGCTTAACTTTTAGATTCAACACATCTCTCATGTCGCTTCGTCTGGTATCGCACAAAATCGAACGATGTCCAAGAGCGCGCGGCCCGTATTCCGCGCCGCCGTAAAACCAACCGATAATTTTACCCCCGGCTATTAAACCGGCAACTTCGGCGGCAATGTTTGAGGACTTGAAATAAACCAGTTGACCCGCTTTTTCCTTCAATGCCGTCAGAATTTCAGCTTCGGAATAGGAACGTCCCAATGAAGCGCTTTTCATTTCGTAAAATCGCGGCTGACCGGCAATAATGTGGCATCCATATAGCGCGAGACCAAGAGGGATTCCCGCGTCTGATGAGGCGGGCTGGACGAAGATATTTTTAAAGCCAACCTCATCGAGGAAGTTCATGTTGGCGTCAATGTTGAGTCCGCAACCGCCCGCTACACAAAGATTTTGAGATCCGGTGATGTTTTTTAATTGATTTCCGAACAATATCGCCACCCTTTCGAATATTTTTTGAGCCGCATAGGCAAGAGAGGAGTAATAGACATCAGGCAGTTTTTCGTCTCCACGTTTCGGTTTTTCTAATTTGATTTCAGGAAAAATATCTACTTCAAAAGTCCCGTCCCTAGTAAGATGTTTTTGCATAAACCGGACCACAGGCCGCAAAAAAAGGGCTAATCGATGCTTGATCCGAGGCCTCATATTTTTGAGGTCGCGTATTCTGCGTGAAATTGGAGCCGCAGGATAGCTAATATTGCTATTACATAACACATGACTGTTGTATTCTCGGCACCACTCGTCATACGGATGCGCCCGCAAGACCGAATCGTTTCCGTAGGAAGCCAGACCCATTAACTTCCCTTCATTGAGAAGGCCTAAATTACAATAGTCCGTGATGAGTGAGTACAGCTTACCGATGCCGAAGGTGTACGGGAAAAATCTATCCTCCCGCAGGTGAAGATTTTTTCTGATTTCATAGAGACGGTTGTTTCGTCCGGAATACAGCGTATCGGTTTCGGTTGCATACACGCCAAGATGAGTGGCGAATTTTTCCCCGGTACCGTCATAGACGAGCGTGGCAGCTTCACCAAATGGGGAACAAAAAAATGCTGAAGCGGCATGGGCATCGTGATGGTTAATGACATGCGTCTTTGCTCGAGAAAAAACGCCATTGGTTTCCCTGTTAAAAATTTCCAATGGCCGCGTTTTGGAGCGCAGGTTAGTCTGATCCATCAGCACCATATCGATATCGGCGGGTTTTAGGCCGAAATGATTCAAGCAGTAGTCGATGGATAGACGGGGAAACATATTCGACGAATGCTTAATCCGATTGAGCCGCTCTTCCGCAAGGGCCACCACGCGTTGGCCAGAGATTAGAGCTGCTCCGGTATTGTGACCCGTAACTTTAACGCCAAGAATATTCATACCTTGAAGATACAACGAAAAATTATATTTGGAAACCCCATCCTATCCGTTATTTCGTCTA
Organism: Patescibacteria group bacterium; assembly: GCA_038064715.1. Taxonomy (GTDB): domain Bacteria; phylum Patescibacteriota; class Minisyncoccia; order Phycocordibacterales; family VMEP01; genus JBAZYZ01. Next base: position 41,660 of record JBBTSJ010000037.1, read on the forward strand.
GCGAGGATCGCGTGTGAATGTAATCATTCACACGGCGTCCGAGTGAAGACGAAACATTGTACCTAGTTATATTTCGGATTTTTAAATCGCCACATGGCTATGTTGATTAACATGCCGACGAAAGATACCGCGACATATGCGAGCACCAAGCCCATAATTCCTCCCCAGATACCCAAGACCACATAGAGAAGTATTTTTATGACAACTTGAATAAGACTGGTGGTAAAAATCGTCCCTGATAATTTTTGAGAAACCAGAAGCAAGCTGATGTAGCGATTGGGCATCGCGAAGACAAGACCGATTGCCAGAATTTGTGAATAAAAAACTCCATCCAGATATTGTGGCAGTAAATATTTAAACAAATATGGCGAGAATAATATGTAGAAAAATGCCACAATGGCGCCGATAAACATGCCTTGTAAAATTCTTTTATAAAAAACGGTATTTATTTCTTCGGGCATCTTCGTGGCGAACTTCGGAGAACCTAAACCGACCCACACTTTTATGAAAGAAGTTAATCTTCCGGGAACAGCCATGGCCAGAGAGTAAGTGGCGAGTTGAGCAGGACCCCAGAAATGGGCAAGAATGATTTTGTCGATTTGGGAAGTGAGGGGTTCAATGAATCCTATGAAAGTGAGTCGCCGACCATATTTTAGCGTTTCCCCGGCTTCCGCTACGGGCGGTTTGAATTTACGCAAAATAACAATATAGAAAAAGAGAGTTGACGCGAAAGTGGTAACGGCGTAAGCGGTGATGAGCCAGAAGACTTCCCCGCTAAACAAAATTGCGGCCAGCATTCCCGCGGCATACATGAAGCTCGAGATGACGCTTGAAATGTTGGCAAACTTGAACTCTTTCTTTCCCTCAAGATATGCGCCGTAAGTATTTAAGGCAAGGGTGAACGGGACGAATATGCCCAAAATCAAAAAAGATGTCGCGAAGAGGGAATTGCCGTTTACGAAATAATATCCACCGAGGACAAAGAAGGTCGTGAACATCAAAAGGTTCCACTTGAATTGATATCTGACGGAAGTTCGTAACGCGCCCTCATGCCCGGTTGCCACGGCTCTCGCAACGGCGCTGTTCATCCCGTTAAGCGCGAAGACGTTCAACACGCCCGCCAGAGAAAGAATATATCGGTAGGTACCGTATGTTTCTTTCGGTAAATAGTTTGCAAAGAAAATTATTAAAATAAGCGAAATGATGCTTGAGAATGTTTGACCAAAGGTCATCCAAAAACCGCCCTTGGCCAGGTAGAGCATGTCCGTCTTGGTATATCTCTCGCTCCAGCGTAAAATGCCGACTGTCTTTAGTTTGAGTTTTTCCATGTATTTTCAAATACTAATGTATACAACGGTTTTTTCCTAGTCATTGGTTACATTGTATAGTATAGTGGTAAATATTATGAATTTGAATAAATTTTTACGGTACGCAATTTTTATCGGCCTATTTGCTGTTCCGTTTATACCGCTCCTCGTGTCAAACTCGATGTTTTTCCCGTTTATCACGGGAAAAAATTTTGCTTTCAGGATTATTGTTGAAATTATCCATGCCGCTTGGGTGATTTTGGCGCTACGAGATTCTTTCTATCGGCCCAAGAAATCAATCATCCTTATTGCTTTTGCCACATTTATCGGGATACTCGCTCTCGCCGATTTTTTTGGCGAGAACCCATACAGAAGTTTTTGGTCCAACTACGAGCGAATGGAAGGGCTTGTCGCGCACCTGCATTTGTTCGCGTATTTTCTGGTTGCCACCGCGATGTTTTCCACGGAAAAATTATGGCAAAAATTTTTTTACACTTCGTTCGGCGTTAACACGGCCATTATTGGTTATAGTTTATTTCAGCTCTCCGGCAAGCTCGCCATCAATCAAGGGGGGGTTCGCGTTGACGCCACTTTCGGCAACGCCACATATCTCGCGGCCTACGCGCTTTTTCAGGTTTTTCTCATTGCTTTTTATCTGATTCGCGAGAAAAATTTCTCGGACTCGTCAAGCGACAAAGCCGCCTTTGTCATTCTCGGAGCAAGTCTCGGAGCGTTTTTGGCGATGCCACCCGGATCTTCCGTTACCGCATACTTTTTGATTATTCTTTTGACCATTGCCGTAGACCTCGCCTTGTTTTTTGCCGTAACCGCACGAGGGAGCAAGCCGTTTTTGTGGGTGCTTTTAATCGCCAATCTTTTTGTTCTTTACAACACCGAAACAAGGGGGGCAATACTCGGGCTTATCGGCGGGGTGTTCATTTCCGCCACAATCTTGGCTGTAGGAAATTGGAAAAACGCGAAAGTTAGGAACACCGCTGTTTCCGCCATTGCCGCGCTCATGATTTTTGTCGGACTGTTTGTGGCGTTTAAAGATTCTAAATTCATAAAAGAGAGAAGCACTCTTGCCAGATTTGCTTCCATTTCGCTTACCGAGCAGACGACCATTTCGCGATTCACCGTCTGGGATATGAGCTGGCAGGGATTCAAAGAGCATCCCGTTCTTGGCTGGGGACAGGATAACTTCATTGTTGTTTTCAGCAAATACTACAAGCCGGATATGTGGAATCAAGAACCGTGGTTTGACCGTTCCCACAACGTTTTCTTTGATTGGATGATAGCCGCGGGTCTTTTGGGCATTCTTGCTTACCTCGCGCTTTTTGGCGCTGGCCTGTATTCCTTGTGGAGAAGCTTGAAACTTTCTTTCGCCGAAAAAAGCGTTTTGACCGGGCTTTTGGCCGGATATTTTTTCCAAAATCTTTTTGTTTTTGACAACCTGACGAGCTACATTATGTTTTTCTCCGTTTTGGGATTTATTTCTTTCGCTTCGGTAAACGACGGTGTCGCGGAAAAATCGGCCGAAAAACCGGCCAAAGCGCGGGAGCCGAAGAATGTCCCGCCCGAACCGGGCGGCGCGGGGTATTTTGGAGCGGCTATGGCTCTAATCATTCTTGTTCCTGTTTTGTATTTCGGAAATGTTAAGCCGATACTTGCTTCAAGGTATTTAATACAAGCGATAAGCGGGCAGGAAGAAGGTCCCGCGAAAAATCTTGAGTACTTCAAAAATGTTTTCGCTTCAGGAACGTTCGGAGGCGGTGAAGCCCGCGAGCAACTGGTTCGCGCGACAATAAGTTTGCGCGGGGCCAATATCCCGGATGAGTTTAAACAAGCTTTCTTCTCGCTCTCCAACGAACAAATGCTTGATCAAATCAAAATGGCCCCAACTGACGCCAGGTATGAACTTTATTTCGGGTTGCTTTTTGGTTCTTTTGGAAATTTTGACGAAGCCGCGAATCATTTGAAAAGAGCGCTGGAACTTTCTCCCAAAAAACAGCAGATTTTATTTGAGCTCGGTTCCGTTTATTTAAGCAAAGGGGATGTGAATACGGCCAACAAATATTTCAAAGAAGCTTACGACGAAGCCCCGAAGTATCCGGATGCCGCGATTACTTACGCCACGGGATTGATTTATGCCGGACGGGTAGAGGAATCAGACGCCATTCTTATTTCATCTTTTGGAACAACGCTTGTGCCCGACAACCGCATCATCAGCGCTTATTTTGTCAAAGGTATGCCCGGCCGAGTAATTGATATCCGCAAAAACCAACTCTTAAAATCGCCAAAAGACCAGCAAACGATGCTTGCCCTTGCCGCCGCTTATTTGAACGCGGGACAAAGGGAAAACACCATCAACGAATTAAATGAAATTATAAAAACATATCCTGGTTTTAAAGACCAAGGAGAATCTTTCATAAAAGAAATCCGCGCCGGCAGGAATCCTTGACAAGGAAACACCAAGGGTCGTCCTTGGTCCCTGCCAAGGACGACCCTTGGCAGACTTTACTTTAATAGAATGCAAAGAAAATTTATTTTTTCTGTAGGTGAGTACTACCACATCTACAACAGAGGTGTAGAGAAAAGAAATTTGTTTTTAGACAACACTGACTGCGATAGATTCATGCGTCTTCTCTATATTTCCAATGGCGTAAAACCGGTAATCTTGAGAGATTGCCAAGGACGACCCTTGGCGGAATAGAAGATTACTATAATGCTATAATAATTGTATGGAAAAAATCAAAGTCGGCATCAACGGGCTCGGACGCATTGGCAGGGCGTTTTTGAAGCTGGCTATAAACCGGCCGGAAATTGAGATTGTGGCGGTAAATGATTTGGGGAACGCGGAAAATCTGGCCTATCTTCTAAAATACGACACGGTTTACGGCAAGAGCGATTTGCGGGTTGAGGCGGGAGAAAATGTTTTAAATGTGAATGGTCATAAAATTTCTCTCTTCAGAGAAAAAGAACCCGCCAAAATCCCATGGAGTAACGCGATTGTTGATATTGTAGTGGAATCAACCGGATTTTTTGAAAGTTATGAAAAAGCCAGAGGGCATTTGGAAGGAGGCGCGAAGCGCGTAATTATTAGCGCTCCAGCAAAAGGCGGCGGCGAGGGAACTCTCGGAGAAACTGTGCTTATCGGTATAAACGAAGACAAACTTAAAATTTGCCAAATATCTTCCAACGCTTCTTGCACCACGAATGCCGGAAGTCCCGTGATGGCCATCTTGGACGAGGGGCTTGGCATTGAGAAAGCGATTCTAAACACCGTGCATGCTTACACCGCGACGCAGAAAATTGTAGACGGGCCGGATGCGGGAGATTTTAGGCGCGGGCGGGCGGGCGGGCAGAATATTGTGCCCTCAACCACCGGCGCGGCCATTGCCGTAACAAAAGCACTTACTGATTTAGCGGGCAAATTTGACGGTATCGCGCTCCGCGTGCCCGTCGTTGCCGGTTCTATTGCCGATATCACTTTTGTTTCATCGCGCGATACAACCGCGGAAGAAGTAAATAATATTTTGAGGAAAGCAGCCGAGGAAGACAGATGGAAAGGGATTTTTACGGTTACGGAAGAGCAGGTGGTATCGTCTGATATAGTGGGCGACACGCACGCGTCCATTGCCGATTTATCTTTTACGAAAGTGGTCGGCGGGAATTTGGTCAAAGTGCTTGCCTGGTACGACAATGAAATGGGATACGCCAATACTCTGGTGGAGCATGTTATTCGCGCAGGGAGTTATCTAAACAGTAAATAGCGAAATATCAAAATAGTTTATGAAAGATTATAAAGATTGGATTGTCTGAAATATTTAGCTATTTTATTATTAGGCTTTTTTGATATTTTAGTTATGAAAATTTACATTGCATCTGACCACGGCGGTTTTGAGCTCAAAAAACATTTACTCGGTTTTGTGCGCGAGCTTGGCTACGAAATTGAAGATTGTGGCGCTTTTCAGAATAATCCCGACGATGACTATCCCCCTATTATTTCCAGTGCGGCGCGAAAACTTTCTTTGGATGTTGAAGCTGGGATTGACAGTCGCGCCATTGTTGTCGGCGCGTCAGGACAGGGGGAGGCGATAGTAGCCAATCGTTTCAAGGGTGTGCGGGCGGTTGTTTACTATGGTCCGGCCCCACGCTCGCAAACAGATGTAAGCGGGAAAGAATTGAATATGATTGCTTCAACCCGCGAGCATAATGACGCCAATGTTCTTTCATTGGGCGCGCGATTCATAAGCGAACAAGAAGCGAAAGATGCAGTTAAACTGTGGCTTGAAACTCCGTTTTCCGGCGAGGAGAGGCATGCGAGAAGAATAAATAAAATAGATAAGAAATGAGTTCATATAAAGGAACTATTATTGAAAGCAGTCTGAAAGACAAGAAAATTTTAGATGAAGTCAAGATTGTTAAAAAGTACAAAGACGAGGATTGGGTACTTTACGACATAGAAATTGAGGAAAATAAAATAAAAGATTTACAGAAATATATAAATGACGGACCTTGGTACAGACATTTATGGAATGGAGAAAAAATAATGATGAAGTTTATGTTGTATACAAAGAAAGTATTTTTAAGATAAAATATTCGGATAAATCAACTTGGGCTGAAGCTATAAATTATGGGGAAAAAGTAGGAATACCGGAAGAACAATTAGATTTTTTAATTCACTAACATGACCGAAATAATTCCGGCGATAATGCCCAAAAACTTAAACGACCTTGAGAACAAGGTCTCTTTGGTGCGCGGCGCGGCGAGATGGGTGCAAATTGACGTGATGGACGGAAACTTTGTCTCGGCCGTAGATTGGCCGTTTCCGGACATGCGCCGCGCCGCATCCGCAATTCTTTCGGAAGAAGAAGGATTGCCCTATTGGAATGACATAAATTACGAATTTGATTTGATGATAAAGAATCCGGAAAAATACGCCGAGGATTTCGTGCGCTTGGGCGGGGGGCGCATTATTTTTCACTACGAAAGCGCGGACAAAGACAAGATATGGGAAGCGGTGCGCAAAGTGCAGGATATGAATACCGAAGTTGCCATTGCCATAGACACGGTGACCCCAAACGATGCGCTTGATGAATTCTTGACCGACGAGAGGCCTGTTGATTTCGTTCAGTTGATGGGAATCGCGCAAATTGGTTATCAGGGACAGCCTTTTGACGAACGCGTAATCCCCAAAATAAAAGCCCTTCGCGGGAAGTTCCCTGATATAATGATAAGCATAGACGGAGGCGTTAATTTTGACTCAGCTCCGCTTCTTATAGATGCGGGCGCAAATCGCCTTGTTGCCGGCTCGGTGATTTTAAAAAGCGAAAATCCGCGCGAAGCAATTGGACGACTTAAGTTATTGAGCATATAATTAAAAAATGAAGAAAAAAGGGACTATAAAAAAAGGAGTTTCAAACGAAGACCTGGCTCGCATGGTTGCTAAGGGTTTTGAAAGTATGGATAATAATTTTTCGGGACTTGAAAATAAAATGACGGGGCTTGAGGACAGAATGACGGGACTTGAGGACAAAGTAGACGGGTTTGAACGACGCGTTACGCAAAAAATAGGGAATCTTGAAAGGCGAATCGATGATGTTGTGATGAATCGCGCCACAAAAGACGAAGTCTACGCCCTTTCTCTGCGTGTTGATAATCTTGAAATCAAGACCGGGCTAAAAGAGAAGGGAAAATAGGCCGCGATGGCATTCACGGACGCAAAAACTAAAGAGCTTGAGATAAAGGCGAACCAAATCCGCCAATCGATTATTTCTATGCTTGTGGAAGCGGGTTCGGGGCACACGGCCGGACCGCTCGGCATGGCGGATGTTTTTACTGCCATGTATTTTGGCATACTTAAGCATGACCCGAAAAATCCGGATTGGGAAAAACGCGACAGACTCGTTCTTTCAAACGGCCACATTTGCCCCGTGCTTTACGCGGCCATGGCGCACTCCGGATATTTTCCGGTGGACGAACTAATGACGCTCCGCAAATTCGGCTCGCGCCTGCAGGGACATCCTCATCGCGAATGGTTGCCTTACATTGAAACATCATCCGGCCCTCTCGGTTCCGGCCTTTCGCAAGCCGTCGGCATGGCGCTTGCCGAGAGAATTGATAACGGCAAAAGCTCGGACAAATTTATTTACTGTTTTTTGGGCGATGGCGAATTGGATGAAGGGAACAATTGGGAAGCGCTTATGCTTGCCGGAAAAGAAAAGTTGCATAACCTAATCGCTATCGTGGACAGGAATAATATTCAAATAGACGGATTTACCGAAGACGTGATGCCTCTTGAACCGCTACACGAAAAATTGGCGTCGTTTAATTGGCATGTGCAGGAAATAGACGGACACAGTTTCCACGCCATTTTTGACGCGGTGGAAGAAGCCAAAGCGGTGTTCAACCAGCCGTCTGTGATTATCGCTCACACCATTCCGGGCAAAGACGTGCATATGTTTGAGCGCGATTTCAAATGGCACGGTATGCCTCCGAACAAGGAAAAAGGAGAAGCGGCGCTTAAGGAATTGAGGACTCTTGCGGGGAGAATAAAATCTGAACATGAGTAAATCTCTTACTTATAACCAATAACTATGACAATAACAAAAACAACCCCTTTTCGCTTCTTCGAGTGGTCGGTTTACCGCGACGCAAAGGAATTTTTTAATTTAAGTTTTGGGATAGTTAAGAAACTTCCTAAAGAATACAGATTTGAAATAGGAAGCCAAATAATCAGGTCAAGCCTATCGGTTTCCTTAAATATAGCAGAGGGAGCTGGCAAAAATTCCGACAAAGATTTTAATCATTTTTTGAATATTGCATCAGGGTCATTGTTTGAAACTGTTGCCGCCTTCGATATATTAAAAGACAACAACCTTATAAGCGAGAAAGAATTTACAGATACATTGAATTTAGGGGGTGTAATTTCCAACCAGCTTGGCGGGTTTAAAAAACGATTATTGCGTAATAGTTAACTGTTATAAGTTATGGTTATCTTGAATCCAAAATTGTTTGATGCAGATGTTGAGCAACTGCCGATTCGCAAAGGTTTCGGCGAAGGGTTGTTGCAGGCCGGTACCGAAGACGAGCGCGTGGTGGGGCTTTGCGCCGATTTGACCGAATCAACGCAAATGCATCTTTTCCGCAACGCTTTCCCCAAACGATTTATTCAGATCGGCATAGGTGAGCAGAATTTGGCGGGAGTGGGAAGCGGGATGGCGGCTATGGGCAAAATTCCTTTTATTTCTTCTTATGCCATGTTTTCTCCCGGACGGAATTGGGAACAGATTCGCACTACAATTTGTTACAACGACCGCAATGTGAAAATTGCCGGTTCACACGCTGGAGTTTCAGTCGGTCCCGATGGCGGGACGCATCAGGCCACAGAAGATATAGCCATTACCCGCGTAATTCCCAGAATGACCGTAATCGTGCCGTGCGACGCGATAGAAGCCAAGAAGGCGACACTTGCCGCGGCAAAAATGAACGGCCCTGTTTACATCCGCTTGGCGCGCGAGAAAACGCCCGTTATTACAACGGAAGAAACGCCGTTTGAAATTGGTAGAGCGCAAGTGTTTTCCCGTCCAAGGGGAGTCCTTGGACAAAAGGTGGGGATAATAGTCTGTGGCGGGCTTGTTTATAACGCGCTTCGCGCGGCAAAAGATCTTGAAAAGGAAGGAATCGGCGCGACAGTACTCAATCTCGCGACCATAAAGCCGATAGACAGGGAAGCAATAATTAAATTAGCCCAAGAAAACGAAGGCATCGTGACGGTGGAAGAACACCAAATCGCTGGTGGTATGGGAAGCGCGGTGGCGGAAGTGCTTGCAGGGGAATATCCCGCGCCCATGGAATTTGTAGGAGTGAGAGATTTGTTCGGACAGTCGGGAACCCCAGCCGAACTCATCGAACATTACGGCATGGGCATATCGCACATAAAAGAAGCGGTAAGAAAGATTTTAGGCGGGGAGAGAAAGGCGGTAAATAATTTCCATCTGTAAAAAATTCATCCAAGGATAGATTTTTTACGGAACGGAATATTTTGGCAGGTTTTGTAATTTTTTAACTTTAGATTTTCTTCGGCTGGTAATCGGGGGATTTTGCGAGATAATCTTCAATTTTTTCGCGCGACAAAAGCCCTTCCTGGGCGCCGACATACTGGACTACACTCATTGAATTGACGGGGCCCCAAGGGAGAGCTTCTTCCGGGGTTTTGCCTAAAGCGAGCGCGGATACAAAGGTGGAAGAAAAAGCGTCGCCCGCGCCCGTGCGCTCATACGGCGGTTTTTCGTCCGGGTATGGAGGAATAAACCAAGCAACACCTTCGTTTAACATATACGCTCCGCTTGGGCCGTCGGTTATTATTACGATTTCCGGGCCGAGTTTACGCATGTTATTCAGCAGATTGGAGATATTACTTTCTTTTGTTTCCAAAATTTTTTGCGCCTCTTCTTTGTTGGATATAAAAACTTTTGTTCGCTTATAAATACCGGACAAGCGTTCTTTGCCGAATTTCATCTGATAAGTTCCGGGTTGGAAAGCCAGATTTGTTTTTGGGTGATTATCCAGATACGCGGCAAGAGAGTCGTGCAAGGAGAGGGAATTTTCTCCGAAAGATGAAAGATAAAACCATTTCGGCTCGCCGATATCCGGAAGTTCGTAGGCAAAAGATTCATGTTTGACCAAAATCGTACGGTCGTTGTCATACCAAAGGACATAATGGTAGTTGGTGCTGACACCCGGATTTACTTTTACGAACGACGAATCTATGCCCTCTCGCTCTATTGTTTCCAGGCATTCTTTGCCATTTTGGTCGTCGCCTACATTTGTAATAATCGCCGTGGAAAGTCCGAGGCGGGCCGCGGAAACGGCGGCATTGGGGCTGTTTCCGACAGCCCTGATTACTTTTACAAATTCGTACGGAACTTTCGCTTTAAAAGGCATGCATATTTGGCAATTCTCTTTATCAACTTCGCAGTGTACCTGCGCGTCTTCTAACCTGATGAAACAGTCGGTTGTTATGTCCCCCATGGCGACAAAATCCAATTCTTTTGACATAAGGATATTTTAGCATATTGCCGTGGGACAAGAGCATGGTTCATGGTCTATGACTTAAAACGGGAATCTTAAGTCGGATATCGTGAATCATCGCGCGCAATATGCTAAAATACAAATCATGAAAACCCTGCGAGAATGCATAGTCGAGGCGGAGAAAAAAAGAGTAGCTATCGGACATTTCAACATATCCGATTCGGAGGGATTTTGGGCGGTTGTTACGACAGCACGCGCTTTGGATGTTCCGGTAATAATCGGCGTGTCGGAAGGCGAGCGTGATTTTATCGGCGTGGAGCAAGTAGCGGCTATGGTCAAAAGCGCGCGCGAAAAATTCAACCCTCCGATATATCTAAATGCCGACCATTCGTATTCGTTTGAGCGTGTGAAGGAAGCGGTGGATGCCGGGTTTGACGCGGTTATTTTTGACGGGGCAAAATTGTCTATCGAAGAAAATATTGTCACAACAAAAAGATGCGTGGAATACGCCAGAAGCGTTGATCCCAAAATTATGGTTGAGGCGGAATTGGGTTACATCGGGATTTCGTCGAAAGTGCTGGATGCCATTCCGGAAGGGGTTTCTTTGGCTAATCTGACCACCCCCGAAGAAGCAAAAAGTTTTGTGGAAAAAACGGGCGTAGAC
>JBBTSJ010000038.1:0-1999 GCA_038064715.1 Patescibacteria group bacterium
GAATCGTGGCACAAAGGCAGATGCGCTGTTCGGTTTTGTGACCAGCCATGAATTTGTGCATCAAGTGGAAGCAATGGTGGAAACCTATACCGAAATGAGAGCGCAGGTACTGAAAGAACGCATCGCATACGAGAAATTTTGGGCCCAAAGAGAGGCTCAAGCGCAAAGACTTCTTATGGGAACAGCAAATATTATTGGAGGAATGACCGGACACATCGGTGCCACAGCGATGCCAAAGATTAAGGGTCTAGATTTGCTAGAACTGGAAGCTGGACAGGAAGAATTAAAGAAGGATAGCGGGGATACCACGCTTCACGATCCAACATAGTAATCAACCTCATTCCTGCCCTTCGTTGACTTCGGTTTAGGTACCTCAAACCATTGAGGATGTTGCTTGAACATGGCTCTCAATTCACGTATGCTTTTATCAAGATCCTTGAATTTGAGCCATGTTTTTGGTTCAAACTTCCGGAGATCGTCTCCGCAGATTTTCGAAAAGGGTTTCCGAACCAAAAATATGGTCGGCGCGTAGCGCCGTCACCAATGCATTCCCCCCGCCGAATTGAGATTCTAAAAGGGTTTCAGGTCGGCCTTTTGCCTTAAAATACTTATACACTAGACATCAATCTCGCGAAAGGCGATAATAGAAGCATAAGCATTTATATAATTAATTAGTTTAAAAACAAAACATGAACAACTTAGACAATGCGAACAACACTGGCAACGTGGACAAAAAGAAAATAATCGAAATAGCCATTGGTGTTGCCATCATTTTAATAATAGGAATTGTCTTGGCTTTCTTCTATGTTCCATCAAGGTGGAGCAAATACAAAGAATCAGCCAAAGAAGCGGCCAGTCTAAACAATAGCGGCGATTATGCGGGAGCGCAAAAGATTCTCGCGGAAAAACTCAAAGCCGATTCCGCTCCGGAGTTGGAGCTGATGCTCGCCAATTCGTATCTGGACGAAGGCAGTGTGCGCGGACGAGAGGCGGAAGCAAGCAAGAAAGCTAGGGACATACTCTTTAAGCTGGAAAAGTCCTATCAAAGCTCGTACCTCTACGACCTTCTCGGTTATTCGTACGAAATCGTCAATGATTTCGACAACGCCCTTTTTTATTACAACAAATCCCTTTCTTTGGACAAAAAGTCGGTCAACACCCTCTTCAGCATCGGCCACACCTACTGGCTGAAAGGAGAAACGGACAAAGCCAGAGATTTTTACAGTCAAGCGGAGCACGCCATCACCGGCAAGACGGATAACTCGGTCAAGGTAAAAGTCTATGCCGGCATCGCTATGCTTTCGAAGGACCTCTCTATGGCGGAGAAGTATTTCCTGAAAACCATCCCTCTCTCCGACAGCCGAGCTTTCAAGGCGGAAATGTACGCCGACCTCTCCACCCTAAAACTCGTTCAGCAAGAAAACAAACAGGCTTTTGAATACGCCAAAATGGCTCTTGATACCGACCCCTCAAGCGAAATGGCCCATCTTGTTTTCGCCAAAAGCGCCATGGCTGATAAAAGCACCCTTGAAGCCAACTGGGAAAAAGTCAGAACAAGTTTGTTCAAAGCCATATTCCTGGCGCCCACCAAAGCGGAAGCGCAGTATTGGCAGGGAAAGTTTGAGTTTATCGGGGGGAAGTATGATCGGGCCATAAGAGACTTTGGAAATGCCCTCAAACTCCTCCCCGGAGATAATTCGCTCAACGCCGACAGCCGCGCAGTTTTAAGAAGCGACATCAACTTTGACATAGCCGTTGCGTATTACTTGAAAAAAGACAACAAAAACGCAGATAGGTACATCAGCGAAGCCTTTGGAGGCAATCCGGTGAAGGTGATGTATGTGCTGGAGAAGAACGAAGAGCTCAAAGAACTACTGACAATGCTCACGGTGAAAAAATAAATACCACGTTAAATAAAACAAAAAATATGAAAAATACTCTAAAAAACAAAATGTGGCCAGTCGGAGTTCTCGGGATTCTTGTTTTCGGGCTCTTTTTT
>JBBTSJ010000038.1:2099-4851 GCA_038064715.1 Patescibacteria group bacterium
AACTCAGACGGCAGTATTTCGTATGGATGTGTAAATAATCAAAATACGACTATCAGCATCTTTTCGCCCAACATACTTTTACCCGTAACCAATGGCAATGGCAATGGCGGTGGCGGTCCTCCTGGGTCAGGTGGAGTAAACGATGCAAATAACAACACAAACGAAGCAACGACAAGGGGCGCTACTGGCGACAGTCGTATTAGGGGTAATGCTGGTGACGGTAATGTCAACGGCAATCAAGGCACAGGTGGTAACAATAATAATAATCGCAACAACAACCCGGCTCCCGTTTGCAATCAAAACGGAGTATGCGAATCAGGAGAAAACGAGAATAATTGTCCGGCCGACTGCGGGGATCTTCCGGTCACGATAGGTTCCGTCGGGTTTACCGCCCTACCGGGGACAGTAACAGTTAACAAGGCAGTCACTCTCTCTTGGTTTGCTCAAGGGGCGACCGCCTGCTCCATCGTCGGCAAAAAAGCGTCTAATGGACAGCAGTTCTACTCTTTCAGCGGAGGTTCTTCCGGCAGTACCATGAGCCCCAAATTAACCGAAGACACCGACTTCACTCTCTCCTGCTCCAACCAGAGGAATGGGGCGGATTCAAAGACCATCAGGGTTAAGGTGATAAACCCGCTGTTTCAGGAGATTTGACAAACCGGGGAAAGACACAGAGGAATTGAACTGTTACAGGGAATTGACAAGTTGCTATCTTATGTGATAGTATAGAAACAGGTAAAAAGAATTTTGTCAAACAGTCATCTTTTCCATTTACGACTAGGAGGTTTTCATGACGGCGAGAGCGCGCGACGCAGTGGTTAAAATATACGTTACTTTTCCTGATGGTTTTTCGGGGAGAGGTAGCGGAGTTATGGGAGACGCCAACACGATTTTCACCGCGGAACACGTTGTTGTCCGTAACGGTGCGCTTGCGAGCTCGGTTTCCGTGTTGCTTGATGGCGGAGAGAGAATTGAAACCGTCGGGGCGGGCGCGATCCATACCAACGTATCGCCGGCGGATTGGCGTACCGTTGAGAACCTTTCGCTTGGGCAAAGCGGCCAAGACTACGCGGCCATTAGCCTGAATACTCCGCTGGGATTGAGTACCGGCTGGTTTGATTTAAATAGCGGAGTTACTTCGGGCAGAGTGCGCCTTGCGGGGTACCCCCAAGAAGGAGAGTACAGGGAGCTTGCCGGATCCTACAATGAAATATCGGTGGTTAACGCCGGCGTCGTGGGGGGCGTAACGCCAGCTACTCTCGGGCCAGGATATTCCGGCGGTCCGGTTTGGATAGACACCCGCGGAGAACCTGAACTGGTGGGGATAATTTCCGCCGGGAGGCCGAGTTATGCGGTGGCGGCGGACATTTCTCCTCAATCTGCTCTAAAAATCAGAGGCTGGATGACTTCCGACGACACCGTGGTCGCTGATGCGGTGAACAAGGCCAACGTGACTAAAATATTCGAGGTTGGTTTTGGGCATGAACCGGCAGCAAGCGAACTAACCTACTGGGCAGGACAGTTGTCCGGTAGTTTAACACTTAGCAACGCCTACGCGCTTGCTGTGACAGTACCTTCATTCCAAATAAGTCTGCTTTTTGACAGCCTGTTCAACCGCCTTCCGACCACCTCCGAACTCAATTCTTGGGTTCAAAGTATGGGAAGGGGGACGTCGCTTCATGAAGTGGGGGCGTCGCTGTTGAGTAGCCCGCTGTTTCTTTCCACTCCGGGAGCGCAAAATGCCGGCGCGTTTATTGACCAGTTATCCCATAATATTTTAGGATATGGAATAACCGGACCGGACAGGGACTACTGGGTAAGTAAAACCACGAACGAAGGGCAAATATCGGTTTTAGACGCGGTTTCCAGTTCGGAAGTCAACGCTCTCCACCTGTCAATTATCGGGAGTATCAACCCGTTGAACGCAGGGGGATTGGTGGAAATATAAGCAACTTCCGCAAAATCACGCCGTCCCCGGTCTTTCTTTAAAGACCAGAGACGGCGTTTTCTTTTGTCTCTTTAGAGTATTCATTCTTCAAAAAATATTTCTGGTAAGGCTAGCTATGCCCAAGTGTTGCCTTGTGGGAGTTTTTCTGTTATACAGTCAAAGGACATTTGCTGGTGAGCCAGCTTTTTTCTTTAGTCAAGAAAAAGAAAAATATATTGCGTAAATCATAATTCCCGATAGTAAAACGATTAAGTTTACTTCTCGCCCCGCATTAGATTTCACGGATTCCAAGGTCTGACCTTGGGAATTCAAAAGGTCAGACCTTTATGAAATCTAATGCGGGGCGAGAAACGACACTTGGAATTAAACGAGAAATATATGCAAATTCGTAACATAGCCATTATTGCTCACCTCAGTAGCAAAGATTACTTGCTACGGGGCGCGAATCAGTATTACAGTTTTTAGTTTCTTATTTCGTCGAGCGAGGAGCGCGTGAAAGTGTAATCACTTTCACGATGTCCGAGCGAAGACGAATTAAAGGTTAATACCTTAGAGCTTGCTGCGAAATTGTGCGACCCGCCAGATGGCGGGGAGCTCCGACAATACCTCGGAGCTTGCTCCGAGGAACCTTTATATTTTATCTATTATGCAAATCAGAAATATAGCCATTATTGCTCACGTAGACCACGGCAAGACCACTTTGACTGACGCCCTGCTCAAACAAACGGGAATGGTTGAAGAGGGGTTTACTATGGACACTAACGCTCTGGAACAAGAGCGGGGTATTACTATTTACGCCAAAAA
>JBBTSJ010000039.1:0-2763 GCA_038064715.1 Patescibacteria group bacterium
ATGCCCTTACACTATCGGCACGGTTTCCATTCGCGCCTAGCTGACCTTAATAAACTCCTCCGTTACTCTTTAGGCACTGTGTTCCCTAATTTATATTTCATGCTAGACAAAATATACGGCATGATAATTTTTTTGAAATTATCCGACGACTCACTATAGATATAGAGCCGCCATTTGTCGTACTGCCTATGCAGACCAATTTTCAAACCAAATTTTTTCTCAAAAACTTTTTTAATCAATTCTAGGTCTTTTTTAGAATAACCCAGTGTGTGAATTACAAAAGTTTTATGAACTTTTGACTTCAACGAACCATCGTCCATAAACCATACGGCCAAACTCATCGGAGTAATTATCTTATCAATGATTTTAGGAATTATTTTTTGTCCGTTTCGATAAAACAATTTCGCGTAAAAACGAAATGTACCGCTTGTGTATGTAGTAAAACCATAGGTTTCTATAATTTTACCTAGAGATATTCGCTTTCTGATTTCGGGTGGTTTATTTATCCATTCTTTAAGGTTTGAATAAAGCCAGTCAAGATATTCTTTTTGTTTAAGAGAATGTTCTACCTTAAGGCGGTAGGTTCTACCGCAATTTAAGGTTTCCAGATGACCATCTCCCAAAATCAATCCAACCAAGATTTCTCTCTGCTTTTTCGTAAGTTTTAGAGTTTTCTTGTATTTTTCGATTTTTTTTGAATTCATTTCTATTAGGTTTCTGAATTTTAAAATTCAGAACTTCATGTCGCCATGAAGATCGGACTATATCATCACTCTGTCTCTGACAGAGGCCAGCGTATAGTCTCTGAGGGTTCCGGTTTTTCTAAAAAACTCGGCCTTCCCTGCTGATTGTCCGTTGGCTATCCATTTTAATGGACTAAGCCGCGCTTCAAATTTTTTACTGCCTTTCGACGAGTATTTGAAGATGCACGGGGTTTCCAGCATATAGCTGATTTTCTATCCGTTTGTAGCGGAAAGTCCCCTTAATTTATAATTTAGGATTTTTGGATTTTACTTCCTTGGGCGGATTAGAGTTGAGGATACCGCCCCAGTAAAACTACCCACCAGATACTGTCCCATTCGGATTTTGTCCGAGTGGTTAGAACATACCTCGAAACAGAGTGGTATTTCACGGACGACTCCATTAGAGCCGAAACCCTAACTTCAAAGTCTCCCACCTATGCTACGCAGTGTCAAAATATGTCCAATATCAAGCTATAGTAAAGCTTCTGGGGTCTTTTCGTCTAACTGTAGGTAACCGGCATCTTCACCGGTATTGTATTTTCACCGAGCTATTCCCCGAGACAGTTCTCAAGTCATTACACTATTCGTGCGCGTCGGAACTTCACATTCTTCCATTATTACTAATGGTGCTGACTATATCTTCTTCTGACCTAATGAAGCTACAATTTCTTCTTGAGTATATTTTCGCTTACCGCTTGCGTTCATTTGAAACGCAAGTTTCATAATCTGCCGTAAACCAAGAGAAACTTTATGTTTTTCTCTCCGCATCATTCGGCAGATTTTTGCAAACAGTTCAAAATCCTTTTGTTTGCCGGAAAGAAGTTTAAATTTCTCAAAATGAGGAATCACTTTATCCAACAAATCATCCAAACTCCGTACTTCATACTTTAATGTTTTGTCGGAAAAATCTCTCCGAATAAACCCGCAGTTGAAATACTTTTGCATAAGAAACAAAACTTCTGCCCTGTCGTGATTTTGACTCACAGAAAAGCTTGGTTTTGTCTCCCAGCCGACTAAAAGTTTATTGCGACGGGAAAAAGATACTGAAAAGCATCCTTCCCCATCAACAAACCCAGATATATACTCATCAATGTTTCGCTTCATAATTCAGAGTTGGCGTATTATGGCTGACTAATCGTTATATTAAATATAACATTATCCGCCATCTTTGTCGCCACCAATTGGTGGCGACTCCAGTCGATACGGGTCTATAAAATTACTTTTATAGTTCCCACGGTATTCCCCTCCATTCATCGCCATACGCTTGTTCATATGACTCCCGGTAGGGCTTCACCGTTATTAGCCAATTTTGCTGTTTGTCTTGCGACAAACGCGGGCAACTTCCTTACCCGACAAGGAATTTCGCTGTTCGATTCCTTATTAATACGAAGTACCATATCTTCATCCTTAATTTTTTAGAAAGAAGGAGCACGACGTATGGTATCTGAGGGTTTCCTTCAATTTGTTTCAGGATCTTCCCTGCTGATTGTGCGTTAGGGCGCACTTCCCAGCATATAGTCATGTTTGGTGGATTAATCTACATATTACTATGTAGCAAGGCAGCATTTTCTAAACGGTCCCAATCCTTTTGCCACTATATATTTAGTGGCAAAACCTTAGGACCGTTTGGTCTTCCCGCATACTTTCGTATGCGGCCGGACTATATCTTTCATTTATAAGCGAGTCGACATTTGCGCGTGCTTATAAATTATCCAACGTATAGTCTCTGAGGATTCTCCATGTCTTTCGATTTAGGAGTCTTTCCTGCTGATTGTCCAATCTATTTATTTTTCAAACCGCTCAGTTTATTCTTTCAAATTACTGTTTGGGTATAAATAGCTCTAAGGAGTTTCCAGCATATAGTTAGATTTTTTAGCGTAACTACAACGTCCTAGTTTATAGTTACGGCCGACATTCACCAGGGCTTATATCAGCCAGCCTTTACCTGCCTTGCGGCAGATAAAGACCACCGATATTTGACCTTCTGGCATTGGTCAAGTGTCACCCCCTATACATCCTC
>JBBTSJ010000040.1:0-8966 GCA_038064715.1 Patescibacteria group bacterium
GAATGTGATTACCGTCTACAGGTGCCTATCAACATCCGATAGGCCACATTCACATGCTCCTCGCTAGGCGAAATAAAAAAATTACCGACGCACTCGCAAAATGTAACAAAAAAATTAAGTCTTAGCAATTAATTTTTCATAACAACTTTTACAAACATGAAATTTCCTGACAGTATTTTTCTTGCTTGGTGGGCTGAAGAGTAGAGCCCCAAATTCTCTTAGTTCTTTTTTACAAAAATCACATTTTGGTTTTATCATAATATTTTGTGGGCCGGGAGGGAGTCGAACCCTCATCCGCTAAAGCGGACAACATTTTAAGTGTTGCGCGTATACCATTCCGCCACCGGCCCATTTGATAAATAATTGGCAACTTACAACTTGCGACAAAAATTACGCGTTCCTTTCGTTGTTAGTCGTAGGTCGTTAGTTATTTTGAGGCGTAAGCGGGAATCTCCCTCGACTAAATTTTTGTCGTCACAAAAATTTGTCTGGGCACCAGCTCGTTTGTTTTGTTTGCTAACAAAACATAATTGCGCTGTTCGATTTCCGCACGCAAGCAAAGCAGTTTGCTTGCCCTACGCCAGAAAACTCCTTTTTCTAGAGGTTTTCTTGAGGCGTAAGCGGGAATCTCCCTCGACTAAATTTTTGTCGTCACAAAAATTTGTCTGGGCACCAGCTCGTTTGTTTTGTTTGCTAACAAAACATAATTGCGCTGTTCGATTTCCGCACGCAAGCAAAGCAGTTTGCTTGCCCTACGCCAGAAAACTCCCCTTGCTGGGGGTTTTCTTGAGGCGTAAGCGGGAATCGAACCCGCGCATAACGGTTTTGCAGACCGTCGCGTTGCCATTTCGCCATTACGCCATTATTGTATTTGTAACTCGCTTATTTTCTGTTCAAGTTTCTGTCCCTTGTCTATCTCTATATCCAAAAACGGAAGCGCGCGGAATTTTGTTTTTGATTTAACATAATTCCTCAATTCTTTCCTTTTTCGCTTAGCGAATAGAAGGGCGGCGGGCTCTTTGTCTTCCGGCAGGACCGTAATATAGACCACGGCTTTTTTCAGGTCGGGCGACACGATAGCGTTCGTTACCGTAATGAGCGATTCGCGGTTTGACTCTTTTTCCAAAAATTCCGCCGTTATGTTGCGGAGAAGCTCGCTTACTTTTTCTTGACGCAAAGTCATTTTGGTTACCGCTTACTTGGTTACGATAATATATGATTTAATAATATCTCCCGGAGCTATTTCCATTTTTGTTTCTACGGACACGCCGAATTCGTTGCCCGATTGCACCTCCCTTACTTTTGTTTTGCCCTGTTCCAGCCCCAAGATTTTGCCCTGGCCAATTTCAAAATCTCGTCGTATTATCTTTATATTAGCACCCGAAACGATAGTTCCCTCCGTTACTCTTCCTCCCACGATTTGCTTGTCTTTGGTGCGACTGAAACATTTCAATATTTTTGCCCCTCCGCTCGTTTCTTCAACCGAAACGCGCGGACGTTTCTTTTCGAGTTCAGCGTCAAGCCATTCGGTAAGTTTGTAAATGATGTCAAAGCTGTTTATTTGAACTCCCAACCGTAGGGCCAAATCAATGGCGGCTTTTTCAATTTTTACATTGAAGCCGACAAGTAGGGAATTATTCATGGAGCTTGCCAATTTTACGTCGGATTCGCTGATTGTGCCGGCTCCGCTCTGGACTATTTTTGAGACGAGCCCTTCTTTGGATATTTTTGAAAGTTCACCTCGAATAGCTTCAAGACTTCCGGCAACATCGGTTTTTATTATAATGGGTACGGTAAGCACCCATTCTTCCGATTCCGTTTTTTTAGGAGCATTTTCTTTTGTGGTTGCCAGCTTTTCTTTGCTCGTGGCGCAAACCGCTTCCGCGTCCTTTTTCTTTTCGTAAGAAGTAAACTTGGCGCCAACCTCGGGGAGTTTATTAAAACCGGTTATGGTTACGGGGGAAGAAAAAGTCGCCTCTTTTACGTTTTTGCCCAAGAAATCTTCAATGAGGCGAGTTGGAGCGATTGCGTCGCCTGCCACCGCGAACATACCGCTTTTTAGGGTGCCGTTTTCTATAACCAAAGTCGCGGTAATACCACGTTTGGCATCAATGTGCGATTCTATTACGATACCGCTTGCCGGAATGCTTTTGTCGCCTCGAAGCTCCGCCATTTCCGCAACCAGTAAAATCATGTCCAAAAGTTCGGGTACTCCCTGTCCGGTTTTTGCCGAAATCGCCACAGAGGGAATGTCTCCGCCATAGCCCTCCAAATAAACCTCCTGTTCAACCAAATCAATTTTTACTTTTTCTATGTTCGCCGAAGGCTTGTCTATTTTGTTTATGGCGACAATAAAAGGGATGCCATCGGCGCGGATTGTTTTTAACGCTTCTATAGTTTGGGCTTTGACGCTGTCTTCCGCCGAGACCACCAAAACGGCGATATCCGCCGCCAAAACGCCGCGCTCTCTCATTCCCGAAAAAGCCTCGTGTCCGGGCGTGTCTAAAAATGTTATTTTTTTCCCCTGTCCTGAGCTTGCCGAAGGGGCTAGCCCCGAGTTTTCCTGTGGTGAGCTTGTCGAACCAGTTGAAGGATGGACGACTTCGTATGCGGAAAGAAGCTGGGTTATGCCGCCAACTTCGCCTCCCGCTATGTTTGTTTTTCTTATGTAATCAAGAAGAGTTGATTTGCCGTGGTCAATATGCCCGGTTATAACAATGACAGGAGGGCGTTCGGTTATTCCGTTTTTCTTTGCTTCTTCCATTGTTGTTTTTTGACGGCACGATATTTCTTAACTTAAAACTAAAAACTCAAAACTAAACCTTCCCCGGTTTCGCTTTAGCCACAGCCTCTTTTTCTTCGTCAGTAAGGTCGTATTCCGATGAGTGTTTCTTGAGGGGTTTTGAATAAACACTGACTCGATCTCTCGAATAAAGACTCGAAACAACAACTCCGTTTCCTTCTTCGTCCAAAAATGCCGTGGAAAAACTTTGATTACTGCCTGTGCCAATGTCCTTGAAGGGATTGAATCTCACAGTTTCCACGCCTTGGACGCTTCTCCTTAATCGTTTTTCAACGCCGAGTAGATACACCCCCATTTCTTTTCGGAAGTCTTCAACTTCTTTGATTTGATTAAGCAACGTTATCAAGCTGTCCTCCAGGGTTTTCCCGTTTTTCCCGCGCAGAAATCTTCCAAGCCTTATTTCCATGTATACAAGCCAGGCGGCAAAAAGAACAATAATAGCAAGCAAGGTAACAATAAAAATACTTGTATCGATTGTCATACGATTCCTGTGATTATACACGAAAAACCTTTTTCGTAAAACTTGAAACTTATAACTTAAAACGCTTGGGTTTGACTCGCGCGGCGCGGTTATAGTAATTTTAATACAGGTTCGGGGAACATACTGATATTTGGCTTCGCTTCTACGAATTTGGAGCCCGGGTTCGACTCCCGAAGTATGTGCCAATATAGAAGTTGTGATAGTAGAGTAGAATAGGTGGGAGAAGTCGAAGTGGTGTCTCTGGGCGCCATGGATTCGCCAGTGAAATACCACCCTCTTTCATAACGACTTGAGGCGCCCGAACTCCCCGCTTTTGTGCGGGGCTTTTTTTTATTCCCAATGCGTAATAGAATCTCCACATGAAATCAAAGAGAGTCTATCTAGATAATGCCGCGACCACACCTACCGACTCGCAGGTGATTAAAGCCATGCTCTCGTATTTGGGGGCAGTTTATGGCAATGCCGGCGCGTTCCACGAAGAAGGGGTTCGCGCGAAGAAAGCCCTGTCGGACGCTCGCGAAAAAACGGCGCGATTGCTTCAAGTTCGCAAAGAAGAAATAATTTTCACCAGCGGGGGAACGGAAGGAGATAATTTGGCCATACAAGGGATTGTCAAGGCGGCGCGCAAAAACGGCATTAAAAAACCACACATTGTCACCACCGCGTTTGAACACTCGGCTGTTTTAGAAACCTGCAAAGCTCTTGAAGCGTCGGACGAGGCGGAAGTAACTTATGTTTATCCCGAAAAAAACGGCATTGTCTCCGCGGACAAAATAAAAAAAGCCGTAAAGAAAAACACCGTTCTTGTTTCGATTATGCACGCCAATAATGAAATCGGCGTTAATCAACCAATCAAAGAAATAGCGCGCGCAATTTTAGAATCTAAACGAGCGCGCTCCGCAACCTACAACCTACAACCTGCAACCTACCCGCTAGTGCATACCGATGCCTGTCAGTCCGCCAATTATCTGGACATCTGTCCGAGTCATTTGGGCCTTGATCTGATGACCCTTGCCGGTTCAAAGATTTATGGTCCGAAAGGAAGCGGAGTTTTGTATGTTAAGCACGGCACGCCGATAGAATCGATTTTTTACGGCGGGGAACAGGAAGCAGGACTTCGTCCGGGAACGGAACCGGTGTATCTTTCGGTTGGATTCGCGAAAGCGCTTGAAATTGTCTCTGGTATGAAAGAAAAAGAATCAAAACGCCTTATTGGTCTTCGCAATTACTTTGTTACTAAATTATTGGCTCTAAGTCCTCGTATTCACCTAAACGGCGACTCGAAATATCGTTTGCCGAACAATATCAGTGTTTGCATAGACGGCATAGACAATGAATTTTTTGTAATCCAACTTGATAACGCTGGCATCGCTTGTTCCACCCGTAGCGCCTGCAAAACTAACGACGACAAAGGTTCGCATGTTATACTTGCGATAGGCAAGAGCGAAAAAGAAGCCAAGGAATCAATAAGATTTAGTCTCGGTCGTTCAACAACAAAAAAAGAAATCAACTACACGCTCGATGTAATAAAAAAACTGTTAACAAATAACTAATAACGAATAAAAAATGCAATACGAACCAAAAAATTTTGACCACCTGCTGGGGCTTACGGGTTTTAGTGACGCTATGCTGAAAAGTCATTTTACTCTCTATCAGGGCTATGTGACAAATACGAATAAACTAAGCGAGGAGATGGAAACGACTATCCCAGGAACTCCGCAATATGCCGAACTCAAGCGCCGTTTTGGCTGGGAATGGAATGGTATGCGTTTGCACGAATTGTATTTTGGAAATATGTCTCCGGAGATATTGTCAATAAACAAAGAATCAGAACTTTATAAAAACATTGAAAAAGAATGGGGTTCGCTCGATATGTGGGAGAAAGATTTTCGGGCCATGGGTGTTATGAGGGGGATTGGCTGGATTATTCTTTATCACGATGTAGCGTCGGGGAAGTTGTTTAATGTTTGGATTAATGAACACGATGTCGGACACCTTGCCGGGGCGACACCACTTTTGGTGATGGATGTTTTTGAGCACGCGTATATTTCTGATTACGGTCTAAAACGAGCCGATTACATCGAAGCATTTATGAAAGCGATTGATTGGGGAAAAATAGAAAAGCGGTTTCTGGAATAGAAATTTTTTAAGACAACAAAAATCCCTCCTTGCTCTGCGAGCATGGAGGGGGGGAAGACGGTGTCTTAGTCGGAAACTAGCCGGCCGATAATTTGCCCCCGGTAATGCCCTTGGTGGGTTCTATTCCACGTGCCCCTTTTGGGTTTAACGACGCCCCTCCGTTCCGCATTTGGGTTGCGAACAGCTGAGACGAACGGCGCGGAATTTTTTACGAGGTCGGCCCGAGTGGGGTTGCCGCTGTTTACTCGCTTGAATCCCACGTAAGGATTCGAGCGAGTGGCTAGCCGGCAGAGCTCCAGCCCCGTTCTTTCCCGCGTTTCCTCATGCGAAAGGGGGGTTGCGGGGGGTATTGGTTTACTGCGGAACACGTTACCAAGATTGCGTAAAAAACCGGGAATCCTGAACATGATGCGGGCTCCTTTGCTTGTTGTGGAAAGACATTTTTAGTCAAATTGGTGCTAATTTTCAGATATCATTTTGTATTGCATAAACCCGTATTTCACCCTAGCATATTCTTATATATCTGTCAACCCCGCTAGAATTAGGGCGCTAAGAGGCGTTCTTGACTTAGGTAGTTGGTAATTTTAGCGCAGTTTGTTTAGCCTAATTTACAAGTTACGGTTTATAACTTACAATGAAGCTATGAAGTTTTAAGATTGCGCAAAGAAATTAAAATGATTTGCAGTTTCCTAAAAACCAACACTTATAAGCCAAAAGATAACCTATTTGTCCCGTAGCGAAAATGGCGCTGGAAAATTTTATATTACTTAAAAAACGACAATGTCAGAAATTATTAAACCTAACCTGCTGAAAATAGTTACAAAACTGCTTCAGTAAGAGCAGTGACATTTTCTACTATCGGGATGGAACACTTAAACAAAACACAAATAATACTTCTGGCGGTTCTGGTCAGCTTCGTCTCTTCAATAGCGACTGGGATTGTTACCGTAACCCTGATGCAACAGACCCCCGCCAACAAAGTAACGGAGACCATAAACCGGGTGGTGGAAAAAACCATAGAAAAAATAATTCCCGTTAAAGGGCCGACTGTTACCGAAACAAAAATAGTCAAGGAAGAGGATCTTGTTGTTTTGGCTATAGAAAAAAACTCAAAGGGGCTCGTAAAAATAACATCCAGCGAATCGGCGGACATATCGGGCAATGGAATTATTTTAACCGAAGATGGGTTTATTGCGACAGATATAAATGTCGCGTCAATTCCGGACATCGTTTATCAAGCTGAAGGAAGCGACGGCAAGTTTTTCCGGCTCAATCGTATTTTGAATAAATCCGGAGTGACTATTTTTAAAGTTGTTCCCAAAGACAAAGAGGTTATAAAATTAGGTTCTGTGTCGTTGGCTGATTCGGAAAAAGTTAAAGTCGGACAAACGATGATTTCGCTCGGAGACACTGCATCAATAGGCATCGTGTCCGGCTTGTCTTACAGCAAACCTGACTCCAATGCGACTACCACGCCGAAAACAATTTCTTCCATAAACACCAGCACTAATCAAAAAGATTCCGTCGGGAGCGCCGTTATGAACTTAGACGGGGATGTAATTGGGATGGTGGTGGTGCGCGGTGGGGTCAGAGTGACCGTTCCGTCGAACATCATTAATGATGTATTTTTGGAAGCGCAAAAGATCAAGTAGGAATAACTTATAACTTATAACTTTTAGTTTTTGGTGAAAAATCGTAAAAATTGAAAATCTTAATTTCTGATTGACAACAAAAGAGACATGTTGTAAAATAAAGTATATATAATTATCCTTTAACCATATAATTATCTAGCTACCAGCTACAAACTATCCATATGCCTCCACTGAATAATTTTACAACCAAAGCAAAAGAGGCCATTCGCCGGTCTCATGAACTTGCCATAGAACGCGGGCAAAATCAGGTTACCCCCCTGCATCTTTTGACATCGCTTCTCTTGCAGGACGAAAGCATGGTTATTTCCATATTGGATAAACTTGAGATTGACACCATTCTTTTAACAGATTCCGTTTTGGAAGCCATAGAAACTCCGGACGCGGGGTCGGTCATGTCGCCTGCTTATCAGATATATCTTACGCCAGAACTTGTTCAGGTTTTTAACAGCGCCGAAAAAACAGCTCGCTTTCTCAAAGACGAATTTGTTTCAACGGAACATCTTTTTATCGCCTTGCTTGAGGTTCCGGGGCAAGCTCGCGAAATTTTGGCGCGCTTCCGCATAGGCAAAGAGCAACTGCTCGGCGTTTTGGATGAAATCAGAAATCAAAAGATAACGGATGTTGATTCGCCCAAAAAATACAGAGTGCTTTCAAAATACACCAGAAATCTTTCTAATCTTGCCAAAGAAGACAAGCTTGACCCGGTTATCGGCCGAGACAGCGAAATAATGCGCATTATGCAGATACTCGCCCGCCGCACGAAAAATAATCCTATTTTAATAGGGGAAGCCGGCACGGGCAAAACTGCAGTAGTGGAAGGTCTTGCCAACCGCATCGCCAAAGGCGATGTTCCGGAATCGCTTAAAGACAAAGAACTGGTTTCTCTTGACTTGGGGGCGCTTGTTGCTGGCACTAAATATCGCGGAGAATTTGAAGAAAGGCTGAAAGCCATAATGAAAGAAATAGAAAGATCGGACGGCAAGGTTGTTCTTTTTATAGATGAGCTTCACATGATAGTCGGCGCGGGGTCGGCTGAAGGGGCGGCGGACGCCGCCAACTTGCTCAAGCCGGCTCTTTCGCGCGGAGAATTGCGGGTTATCGGCGCGACCACTCTTAAGGAATACCAAAAACACATAGAAAAAGACCCCGCCCTGTCACGCCGTTTCCAGCCCGTTTACGTTAACGAGCCTTCTGTTGAAGACGCGGTGGCCATTTTGCGCGGACTTAAAGAAAAATACGAGCTTTATCACGGAGTGCGAATTACCGACGATGCCATTCTCTCGGCGGTGAATCTCTCGAGCAGATATATTACGACGCGATTTTTGCCCGACAAGGCGGTTGATTTGATAGACGAATCGGCTTCGGCCCTGCGCATCGCGCTTGAAAACAAACCGCCCATTCTTGAAGAAACCCACCGCAAGGTAACGCGTTTGGAAATAGAAAAAGAAGCGCTTAAGAAGGAAGTGGATGGTGAAGGCAAAGACGATAAAGAAATCAAAAAGACCAAGTCTCGTCTTAAGGAAATTGAAAAAGAAATAGCCAACCTGAAAGAAAAAACCCGCGAGATCGAGCTTAAGTGGAAAAACGAAAAAGAAATCGTGGGAGATCTTCGGGCGATCAAAAAAGAACTTGATTCGCTCCGCGTGGAAGCCGAGAATGCCGAAATCAGAGTTGACTTGACCAAGGCGGCGGAAATTCGTTATGGCAGAATTCCCACGCTTAAAAAAGAGCTTGCCCTCAAGGAGTCTCGCTTAAAAAAACTTCAAAAATCAAGGCGAATTTTGAGAGAAGAAGTAACCGAAGAAGATATCGCGCAGGTTGTGGCCAGATGGACTGGCATTCCGGTTTCAAAAATGCTCGAAGAGGAAGCCGAGAAACTTTCGCACATGGA
>JBBTSJ010000041.1:0-1106 GCA_038064715.1 Patescibacteria group bacterium
AGAAAGAGAAAAAGTGAAAAGGTTTAAGCGGAAACTGCCTCACGAAGACCGCGCCGCGGATCCGAGCTGCCGAGGCCGTCCCAATCCACGCCGACCTCCGCGCGGCGGGGGTCCCAATACATGCGCGGAACATCGCCGCCCGCATGGCGAGAACCGGTGCAAAACGTAACACCTTTTTCATCAAGGTGTTTCTTAGTCTCAACGAAATGCACTAGCCCGTGGACGAGACGCTCGAGAAGTGTAACTCCGATCTTTCCATCCGGATCGGCAACGCGAGTTGATTTGCCAAGGTAAGCCGCATCGGGCTCCACTTCGTCGCGCACCCAGATAGCGTACGATTGCGCCGAAGTGCGAGTGTTTGTGGTCACCGTGGCATCGAGGTCGTTGGTGTATTTCCAGAGCTTCCACTTCGGGTCGTGCGCCGTAAGTACCTTGTGGTAGCACTCGGCGGCGTGATTCATCTTCAGTCCTTGCGGAATGAAAATGAGCCGCCGCTTACCCTCAGTCGGCTGGTTCGGCACTAATACTCCGCTGAAGTCGACTCCAAGACCAAAGTGGTTACTGAAGATTTTTTCCCAGTAGGCGCGCTGGGCGCTATGGGGGTCGGTGTTGGCAAACATCGGCTCAAGCAATTTTTCGAAGGTCTGCCCGAGGTTGTCTTCACCGATTTTGAGCATCGCCTGAATTTCGGCAAAACTCGCGTTATCCCAAAACCGGATAACAATCTTGGCAGTCCTTCCACCAAAGACCGCTATCAGTCGTTCCAGTTGTTTCAGTGTTGGTTTTTGCTCCTGGTCTGTTCCATGTTTTTTCATGGTTCATTCCTTCCTTTTCAAAAAAACATTCCCGTATTAAGCCCGGGAAATGGGCTTTACTGCTGGGGAAATTGTATCATATATCATTACTGCTTGTCAAGCGCGCTCACTGTGTACTTGTTCCCCGGGTCCCAGAGCATCCATGATGTGAGCCCCGAGTCATAAGTCGCCTGTATCTGCGTTCTGACCATCTCCGGCGTATAGGTTACGGGATAACTGAAATCCTGGAGCCATTGGCGCAGTTTTTTTCTGTCAAACGCGCGCTTGGTATAAATTGCCGGTGTAGTGGTC
>JBBTSJ010000042.1:0-15389 GCA_038064715.1 Patescibacteria group bacterium
GATTCCCTAGAGAGAGTTCATTGGGCGACTAGGCAGTCCACGGGAATGATTTTGGCTACGGGGCCCACCGGGAGCGGCAAAACGACGACTCTTTACACTATTCTTGATATTTTGAATACCCCGGAGGTAAACATTTCCACCATAGAAGATCCGATAGAATATCAAATGCAAAGAATCAATCAAACCCAGGTAAAGCCGGAAATAGGACTGACTTTTTCAAACGGACTTCGCTCTCTCGTCCGCCAAGATCCGGACATCATAATGGTGGGTGAAATCCGTGACGGCGAAACGGCCGACCTTGCGGTGAACGCCGCCCTAACCGGTCACCTGGTTTTATCAACGCTCCATACGAATTCTGCCACCGGGGCGATGCCACGGCTTATTGACATGGGAGTTGAACCATTCCTCTTGGTTTCAACATTGGATATTGTCATAGCCCAACGGTTGGTCAGACGTCTCTGCGCGGATAAAGAGAAACACATTCTCTCTCCCGCGGAGCTTAAAACATTAGCCAAGTCAGCGGATATGGATAAGGTCTTGGCGACACTGAAAGAAGAAAATGTGGTCAAAAAAACCGATACATGGGAAACAATACCTTTTTATAACGCCAAAAAAACGGCGGAATGCGAAGATGGTTACAGCGGTCGCATTTCCATTCACGAAGTGCTTAAGGTTACTCCATCAATCAAGGAGCTTATTCTGAAAGGTGTTTCAAGCGATGAGTTGGAGTTACAGGCCAAGAAAGAAGGAATGATGACCATGATTGAAGACGGAATTTTTACGGCGGCGCGAGGCATCACCACCATTGAAGAAGTTATGCGCGTTGTTTCCTCGGAATAGAGATTAGAAAGTAGAGAATAGAAGTTGGATTTCTCTACCCTCTACCCTCTACCCTCTACCCTCTACCCTCTACCCTCTAAATTTATGCTATACACATTCACCGCAAAAAATGAAAGCGGAAACTTGACAGAAGGCAAGCGTGAGTCAGCGGACAAAACCTCGCTTTCTCAGGAGCTAAGGGCGGAAAATTTGATTTTGGTTGTGGCGCGGGAAACGGCCGGAAATTTGGATTTGTCCGCCGTGAATCATTTTTTTACCAGGATAACTCTCCACGAAAAAATCATTTTTACGCGAAACTTGGCGGCTATGCTTTCCGCCGGGATATCGTTATCGCGTGTTTTGGGCATTCTTTCTCGGCAGACCCAAAACTTCAAATTCAAAAAAACCCTAGACTCGCTTTTGGACGACATAAACAAAGGACAAAGTTTAAGCGAAGGCATGAAAAAATTTCCGAAAGTATTTTCTTCCTTGTTTGTTTCGATGATCAAATCAGGAGAAGAGTCGGGCGGGCTCCCCAACTCCCTTAAGTCAGTAGGTGTTCAGCTTGAAAAAAATTACACCATGAACAGAAAAATCCGCGGGGCGCTTATGTATCCGGCCATAGTTATTACCGCTATTTTTGTGATAGGCATTTTGATGCTTATTTACGTGGTGCCTACTTTAACCGCGACATTCAAAGATTTGGGCGCGGAACTCCCCAAAAGCACTCAACTTGTAATAGCCTTTTCTGATTTTTTGGTTTTACATACCGTTACTTTTATTATTTCGACGGTGTTTGTTTTGACCAGTCTTTTTTATTTTATCCGCACCCGTTACGGCGCGCGGGCGTATCAGTTTGTGATGCTGCATTTCCCGCTTTTTGGTCCGATAATCAAAGAAATAAACGCTGCTCGCACGGCGCGCACTCTGTCGTCGCTCCTTTCGTCGGGAGTGGATATGAGAGAATCTTTGGTTATCACCGGGGGCGTTTTGCAAAATGTTTTTTATAAAGAAGTTTTGGAAAAAGCGGAAATTGATGTTGAAAAGGGGTTGCCCCTCTCGGGGTTGTTTAAAGAGAGGACGGATTTGTACCCGGTTATGGTCGGAGAGATGATGGAGGTTGGCGAAGAGACCGGCAAATTAAGCGATATGCTTGAAAATATTGCTGATTTTTACGAAAGCGAGGTTGACGCCACCACCAAAGATCTTTCCACGCTGATTGAACCCTTAATGATGATTATGGTAGGCGCTGCCGTAGGATTTTTTGCAGTGGCCATGATTTCTCCGACATATTCGGTTTTGAATAGCATATGAGGTAACAAATAACAAATAACAAATAACTAATAACTAATAACTAATAACTAATAACTAATAACACGAGTCGTGAACCAAATAATAAAACTTGAAACATGAAACTTGCAACTTATAACTTGAAACGCATAGCCCAAGAGTGTAAAGAAAAAACTAAACAAAAGTTTTACGTTTTACGCTTTACGTTTCGCGACAAGCGTGGTTTTACCCTAGTAGAGCTTGTTATTTTTTTATCAATTGTGGTTTTTGTTGCCACATTATTTTCAAACGGGCTATCAGTTTATCGTGACAGCCAGGCCCTTTCTACAAGCGCGGAAACTATCGTGTCGGCCATTTCCACCGCAAGAGTTAAGACAATATCGTCTGAAGGTGGCGAGCAGTTCAGCGTTTATTTTGAAAACGGGAGAGCCGTTGTTTTTAGCGGAACAATATTTTCTGGGGCGAGTTCTTCGGACAAAGAGTTCAAGACAGAAAACGCGGTGATTATATCTGCCATTAATTTGGCCGCGTCTCCGAACACGATGGTCTTCCAAAAAATCATCGGCCAAACACAAAATTACGGCAACATAATCTTGTCGACCAAGACCGATCCCAACAAGAGGAGAACCGTATTTATCAGCAAAACAGGCGAGGTGTCTAGGCAATAAACGATAAACACGAATCATGAACCTACAACAACCTACAACCTACAACCTACAACCTACCAAGCGTGGTTTTGGCGTGATCGAAATCGTCATTGCTGTCGGGGTGATTTTTGTAGCCCTTTTTTCCATAATGGCGGTGGCGCGCGCTTCGCACGAGTTGAATCGGCGGATTCTTTACGCCACCCAAGCCGGTTTTCTGCTCGAAGAGGCGAGCGAGGGTGTTCGCGCCATGCGTGATATTGATTGGAACAGCATATCTGCTCTTTCAAACGACACCGCGTACTCTTTGGAATTTTCGAACAACATGTGGCGCGCTACCACCACAATAAGTTTGATTGACGGAATTTTTGATAGGACGATAATTTCAAGCGCGGTGTACCGTGATTCAAGCGACGATATCGCCCCATCCGGGATGGTTGATGCCGGCACAAAAAAAATCACCATAAATGTCTCGTGGTGGAACGGAGCAGCCACGTCTTCAAAAAATCTTACTTTATATTTAACCGATATGTTCAACTAGAGTTTTTCTCAAAATGATAATTACCGGAAAAAGAAAAAATACAAGAGGGGTGTCGCTTATGGAAACAGTGGTCTATGTTTCTTTGGTGGCCCTTCTTTCCGTGATGGTTGTGGAAGCGTTACTTTCTCTTGGAAAAGTTTTTAAGTACGTTAGAGCAACCAGAGATATTGAAAATAGCGCCTTAGTAGCGCTTGACCGAATCGTGAAAGAAATAAGATTAGCCGATGCCGTCGCTTCGGGTGGAGTTTTCGGCACAACAACGCCAACGGGGAAGCTCGTACTTTCTTATTCCGGCGCGACCCCGGCTATTCGTGAGTTTTCCGTTGATGGAAACGGCGTACTTCGGCTTTTTGAAGACGGAGTGGACGGAGGCTCTTTGACATCAGGAAACGTATTGGTAAGAACATTTTGGCTGGAAGAGGCTACGACCACGGAGAGAACCGCGATTCGCGTTACTCTGACATTGGAAGACAAAATTGAAAAAACAAATCCGAGGAAGGCGACTTTTTACACGGCGGCGGCGATGAGGGGTTTGTACTAATTCGTAAAGCGCAAAGCGCGGAACATAGAACATTTAAGGCAACACAATTAGCTTCAGTAAATAAATGAAAAATAAAAAAGATTCCAAATTTTATGTTCCAAATTTTACGTTCCACGACAATCGCGGGCAGGCCATGCTTATCGCTACCGTGTTCTTTTTGGCTATCGCCACCTCCATTATGCTTGGTACGGCGAACCCCGTGCTTGAACAAAGCCGTATTTCCGACAGTCTCATTAATTCCAGACAAAGTTACTCTATTTCCGAATCAGGACTGGAAGACGTTCTATACCGCATAAAGAAAGGCATGCAGGTTTCTTCAGTAGAAGTTCTTTCCGTAGCTAGCTCTACTGCCATAACCACAATCACAAACATGGGCTCTAGTGAAAAATTGGTCACCGCGGAAGGAGACTCCAATAATCGCATCAGGAAATCGGAAGCGAGAGTTACGATTACAAGCGGTAATTCGTTTAGTTACGGCGTTCAGGTCGGAGAGGGTGGTTTTGAAATGGAAAACAACAGTATTGTAAACGGTAACATATATTCCAATGGCCAAGTTGAGGGAGAGAATTCAAACTTAGTTAAAGGAGATGTTGTTTCTGCCGGACCTTTGGGTGTGGTGGATGGTATTTATGCGACGAGCTCTGTTTACGCCCACACCATACGAAATTCGACTATTGATAAAGACGCTTATTACCAATCAATCTCGGGCACGACTGTTTCTGGCGCGAGCCATCCCGGAAGCGCCGACTTGCCCAAGATAGCCCTTCCCATTTCCGATGATTCAATCGCGCAAATGGAAAACGAAGCGGTCGGAGGCGGGACAATTAATTCTCCGTGTCCATACAGAATAAATTCAAACGCGACCATAGGACCGGTAAAAATAAATTGCGATTTTGAAATTTACGGCAGTCCGACGATTACTCTCACCGGCTCAATTTGGGTTTTAGGGAATATAAAAATTTCAAACGGGCCGACCGTAAAGGTGTCATCGTCCCTAGGGGGGAGAAGCGTTGCTCTTATCGCCGACAACCCGAATAACCGTACGACTTCAAGCAAAATTGATCTTAATAATACGGCGGTGTTTCAAGGTTCCGGAAGCCCTGGATCTTATGTGGTGATGCTATCGCAGAATAATAGCGCCGAAGGAGGCGGAGGAGAAGAAGCTATTTATGTTGACAACAGCGCGAGTGGGGATTTTGTTGCTTATGCCGGGCATGGTAAGGTGTTGATTGCTAATTCCGTTAGTTTGAAGGAGGTTACGGCGTACAGAGTGCATCTAAAGAATTCCGCTAGTGTTACCTACGAAACCGGGTTAGCCAGTCTTTTATTCACTTCGGGCCCGTCCGGCGCATGGAGTGTCGGAGGATGGAAGGAGGCGGAGTAAGTAACAGCTGATAGCTTTTAGCTGACAGGGGAAACACGAATAGTTAAGAGAATACCAATAAAACAATGGTGTTTTTTCATTTGTCTATTCCAAATATGGTAAACTTAAAGCAATAATCAATATGAAAAAACTTATAGTTGGAAATTGGAAAATGAATCCGACAACACGAGACGAAGCGAGACGGCTTTCGAGCGATATCAAGCGCGGCGCGGTAAAAATAAAAAACGCGAATATCGCCGTTTGTCCGCCGTTTGTTTTCGCAAGAGACGCGATGGAAATTTTTGATGGAGGAAAAATTTTAGTTTGCGCCCAAGATATTTTTTGGAAGGAGAGTGGGGCGTATACAGGTGAAATATCCGGTCTGATGTTAAAAAATTTGGGCGTCAAGCTTGTCCTTGTCGGGCATTCCGAAAGAAGGACTCTCGGGGAAACAGATGACATTGTCAACAAAAAAGTTAAGTCGGCCATAAAACTAGGTTTGGTTCCGATAATTTGTGTTGGAGAAAAAGAACGCGACAATCATGGATATTATTTAGCCACCGTGAAAAAACAAATAGAACACGCTTTTGCCGGTATTCCCGGAACAATGCTCAAAAATACCGTTGTTGCCTACGAGCCTATTTGGGCGGTTGGCAATGTGGAATTTAAAACGGCCACTCCTCATGACGCGGTAGAAATGGCTATATTTATAAAGAAGGTTTTAGCTGACAGATATGGGGCGGAACGCGCTCACGATATCCGTATTTTGTATGGTGGTTCGTCTAACCCCCAAAATGCCGGCGGGTTTTTGGCGGAAAAAGAAATTGCCGGGCTTTTAATCGGACGCGAAAGTCTGGACGCCAAAAAGTTTCTGGCAATCACCGCGCTTTGTTAATACGAATTATTAACGAATAAAGGTTACTCGGGGCAAAGCCCCGAGGTATTGGAGGAACTCGCTTCGCTCGCGCAAACGCGCGGCAAGCCGCGCGGTATTGAACCTTTAATTCGTCTTCGCTCGGACGACATGCCAAGAGTACTTGGCGCGTCGCTCCTCGCTCGACGAAATAAAAACGAATGGAATTCTATTCGTATCATTCGTACCCATTCGTATATTGGCATCGTGTATCAATAAAAATATGTTGCCGTTTAAAACAATAAAAGAAGCAAAAAATCTAAAAGGAAAGCGCGTAATATTGCGGCTTGATTTGAATCTTCCGACAGAAAATGGCGTAATCCAAAACGATTTTCGTTTGAGGCGGGCGATTCCCACAATAGAGTTTTTAAAAAAGAGCGGCGCGAAAATAGTCATCATTTCCCACACCGACGCGCCAGAGTACGGATTGAAACCCATAGCGCGATATTTGAATAAAACGACCAGTGTCGGTTTCGTGCCCGGTGTCACAGGACCGCTTGTAAGGTCGGCCGTCTCGCAATTACCGGACGGCGGAGCCGTTATTCTTGAAAATTTACGAACCAACAAGGGTGAAGAAAAAAATAATCTTAAGTTTGCCAAAGAACTTGCCTTTATGGCCGACATTTATGTTAATGAAGATTTTGCCACTTCTCATCGCAAACACGCTTCAATCGTTTCTTTGCCGGAATTATTACCAAGCTATGCCGGGTTTTTGTTTGAAGAAGAATACAGGCATTTGAGGAAATTTCTTAAACCAAAAAAACCATTCTTTTTTATTTTGGGCGGAGCCAAGCTCGAAACAAAACTTCCTCTCATAAAACGATATTTGCCCGCGGCGTTCTCTATTTTTGTTGGAGGAGCTTTGGCCAACTCTTTTTTTAAAGCGAAAGGCTATGAGATGGGAAAATCTATCGTGGGGAAACCATCGCCAGATCTGAAAGTTCTTCTTAAAAACAAAAAAATTTTGTTGCCAGCCGACGTGAAGACTTTGTTCGGGGATACGGTTTTTCCGGAAGATTTGTCGCCAAAAGACAAAATAGTTGATATCGGTCCGATAACCTTGGTGGAGCTCAAGAGAAAAATTTTAGGGGCGAAATCTGTTTTGTTCAACGGACCGGTTGGCATTTACAACGAAGGGTTCGGTTCCGGCACGGAAGAAATTTTGAAATTACTCGCGAAAAGCAGGGCGGAAATTGTTTTAGGGGGCGGGGACACTCTGGCTGTCGTGTCAAAACTTAAACTGGAAAATAAATTTAGTTTTGTTTCCACCGCTGGCGGGGCGATGCTAGGGTTTCTGGCGGAAGGGACACTCCCGGGGATAGAGGCGTTGAAGAAAAGCAAAAACTAAAATCGCGCCCCAGAACGCGATTTTAGTCCCAGTTTTTAATACGCTTACGTTTTTATGCTTGCCACTTTTGTGAAACCGCAAGCGCACGGTGTTCGATGGCATACATGACAGCCATTTAAAAATATTTTTTCAAGTTCATATGCCACGTCAATATTGGCTGAGTTAGCAATCCCAAATATGCAGGAAACTAAGTCAGCCAGTTCAAGCTTGATCTCATTGAATTGCTTCTCCAGATGTCGCCCAAGGTAGTTGTGCACCGACTCGCCTACTTCGCCGGTTTCTTCCGCAAAATGAATGCCGGCATCGGCCAAGGTTCGTTCTCCCGAAGGGTAGATTTCCCGGAACATTTTCTGGAAACCGGAGAGGTTCCGCGGTTTACGCGCGTCTATCATCGGAACTTTTTTGCGCTTGTTTAGTCTTGTGTTTTTACACTCGCACGGTTTTTTGCCGCAGTATGAACAAAGGGCAGGGAATCTTTTCCATACCTCGTCCTCAACTTCTATGTGAAGCCTGTTCCCAACAGCCATAAGCCATGACAGAGAGATGAGGAGATTGATTTTTAATTTACTGACATCCCCTTTCCGAATTCCTTTTAACGCTCGCATGGCGAATCTTTGTTGCTGGGCCAACAAATCCCAAATTGAGTAAAGCCGATCGTCTGGCAAAGAATAAAGACTCTCAATCAATCTTTGGAAATCGGCAAGAGATTGGTTTTTGCTGAATTTAGCCATTTATTTTATTCCAGTTTTAATTTTTTCGGCTATTTCCCGCGCTTCGCCGCTCTGGTATCCGCGCTTGCCTTTCCAATGGGCGAACCCATCGCCGTCATAGCGAGGGATTATGTGGGTGTGGGCATGATAAACAAGTTGTCCGGAGACGCGGCCGTTGTTTGAAATTACATTTACCCCGTCGGCGTTTAAACCATTCTTAATGGCCGTGGCCAGCTTCTTTGAGGTAGTAGAAAGTTTTGCCAGCAGTTCTTCCGGCATATCAAATATGTTTTCATAATGTTCTTTTGGCAAAAGCAAGGCATGTCCGATATTGATCGGATTTATATCCAAAAAAGCCAAAGAAAAATCGTCTTCGTAAACAATAATTGCCGGTATTTCGCCCCTGATTATTTTGCAGAAAATACAATCTTGCATACTTAAATCATATCACAAGGCCCCGTGATATAATTGCAAGATGGATAAACACACGCGAGCGGAGGCGGTACCAGAGGAGGTTGCTCTAGAGCTCAAAGAATACAGCGATTTTACACAAGTACTCCTTTTTAACCGCGGAATTAAAACACGAGAGGAGGCGGAGAAATTTTTAAATCCGGATTACGAGCGGGATATTTACGACCCGTTTCTTATTTTAAATATGGGCAAGGCGGTGGAGCGCATTGTTCGCGCCATTGACGCCAAAGAAAAAATTGTCGTCTACGGCGATTACGACTGCGACGGCATTCCCGGCTCGGTGGTGATGCACGATTTTTTCAAAAAAATAAAATACGAAAATTTTTCCAACTACATTCCCCACCGGCACAAGGAAGGATACGGATTAAATAACGGAGCGATAGAAATTTTTGCCAAAGATGGAGTGAGCTTGATCATTACCGTGGACTTGGCAATCGCAAATGTTCTGGAGGTGGCTTACGCGGAGTCACTAGGCATAAATGTTATTGTGACGGATCACCACCTTCCCCAAGAAGTTTTGCCACCCGCTTACGCCATTGTAAATTCAAAACAAGCGGGCGATACGTATCCCGATAACATGCTCTGTGGCGGAGGAGTAGCGTGGAAACTTGTGCAGGCGCTTCTCAAAACACGTGGAAAAGAGTGGGGGGTATCTCCGGGTTGGGAAAAGTGGTTGCTTGATATGGCCAGCCTTTCTACTATCGCGGATATGGTTCCGCTAGTGAACGAAAATCGTGTCATCGCTCATTATGGTTTGAAAGTAATGCGCAAAAGTCCGCGTCCGGGATTTCAAAAATTACTCAAGAAGATGCGAGTTGAACAAACAACTCTTACCGAAGACGACGTGGCTTTTATGATAGCTCCGAGAATAAACGCGGCATCGCGCATGGATATTCCGATTGAGGCATTCCGTTTGCTTAGTACGAGCGACGAAACTGTCGCCGACGAACTATCCGACCACTTGCATAATTTAAATGACACCAGGAAAGGTTTGGTCGCGGGGATGATGAAGGAGGCAAAAAGGCACATAGAGGAGCGCGGGGTGAAAGACATTATTGTCATTGGCAATCCGAATTGGAAACCCGGGGTGATAGGGCTAATCGCCGGAAAACTTGTGGAGGAATACGGCCGACCGGCTTTCGTTTGGGGCAGAGAAGATAGCGAGCATATAAAGGGTTCGTGCCGTTCCGACGGGACGGTAAATTTGGTGGAACTTATGGCTGCGGTAGGAGAAGGATTTTTTTTAAACATAGGCGGGCACGAGTTTTCCGGCGGTTTTTCCGTAGCGCATGAAAAAATTCATTTTTTGGAAGAAGAGCTTCTCGCGGCGCACAAGAAAATCAAGAAAGTCACGGCCTTGCCTAGCGGCGAAATGATAGATTGCGCGCTCGTAGTTGATGACGTGACGGAAGAAAATTACAAAACCATTGAAAAGCTGGCTCCATACGGGGTGGGAAACCCTAAGCCTGCATTTTTGTTCAGTAATGTGGTAATTAAAGAAGTTAGTAAATTCGGAAAAGAAAAAAATCACCTGAAACTTATTTTTGAAAATTCAAAAGGAATTAAAATTCCCGCCATCGGATTTTTTATGAGCCCGAAAGATTATAAAAAAGTCACAGTTGAAGATGGGGCAACCATAAATCTGATTGCCACCATAGAGCGCTCGCTTTTTATGCGCCGTCCGGAGATAAGATTGAGAATCGTTGACATTGTGTGACATAGGAATAAACTTGAATTTAGTCTAAGTACAGGAGATTTCCGATGGCAAAACCGATAAGACTTTCTGATATCGTTGATACGAAGCCGAATGAATCGGTGATTGTAAGCGAAGAAGAAAGAGGGCAAATAATGCTTGCGGTCGCCAGAGAACAGCAAAGAATAGACGACGAGGAAAGAAGAAATAGACGTCCCTTGTCCGAACACAATCCAGTAATCAGGTAAATACAGATTGTTGATGCGGCGCTAAAGTGCGCCACCTTTCTTTTTGTAGGTAAAACTTAGATTGTTGACATTATGTAAACTGCAGATTAGATTTATTGATAGTCAGATTTTTTTTGGAGGGCGAGATGGGAAGAGCAAAAGATAGAGTTACGATGATTGGCGCAAGAATGCTTGTGTCAACTCTTTTTTCCGGTATTCAAAAATGCAAAAGGAGAAAAGCAAAACAGGAAAAAAGGAAAAGAGAGAAAGAAGAAAGGGCGGCGCTTGGAGCAACCATTTCAATCCGGACCAGCTGAGGGAGACGTTTATGGGACTTGTTTCGGTGGTTCTTGTGGCACATGATGCGCTCGGTTGTATCGAGGGGGATAGTGGTTTTGGCAAAAAATTGC
This sequence comes from Patescibacteria group bacterium, assembly GCA_038064715.1. Lineage (GTDB taxonomy): Bacteria > Patescibacteriota > Minisyncoccia > Phycocordibacterales > VMEP01 > JBAZYZ01. The sequence continues at coordinate 10,971 of JBBTSJ010000042.1, forward strand.
AGGAAGCCGTTATTGTCGGGGCGAATTCAGGCGGGAGACAAAAACCTGATGTGTCCGCGCAAGGTGAAGGAAGGGGTACATACATAAACGCAGCCAGTTACGTGACAACCTTTCGCACTAATGACAATGGGGTCGTTCTCATCGAAGAAGGAGTCGCCAAAAGTTTAAGGTATGAAGAAGCGGCCCACCTTCGTCGGTTGCTCGAGCGTTTTCGCAGAAAAAAAGAAAAAGAAAAAAGTAAATGAATTTTTTATCATTCGCGGCCTAGCCGCGATTTTCTTTTGGCATGATATAGTAGTATGAAATGAAACACTCAAAAGAAATAATTGTATTCGCTGACGGCAGTTCATTGGGGAATCCCGGACCGGGTGGGTGGGGGGTTGTCGTGGTTTACCAAGACAACAAGTTAAAAGTTAAAAGTGAAAAGTTAAAAGTAACAGAATTGGGCGGGGGAAACAAACACACCACGAACAATCGCATGGAACTCACTGCCGCCATTGAGGCGCTTGAGTTTTCCTCAAAACTTAAAACGCAAAACGTAAAACTTTTAATATATACAGATTCGTCATATACGATCAATGGAATTACTAAATGGATAAAGCGGTGGGAGAAGACCGACTGGATAGGTACGAACAAAAAAGAAATTCTAAATCAGGATCTTTGGAAGAAACTTTCTAAACTTACCAAAGGCAAAAATATTCTATGGAAACATGTGCGCGGGCATGTGGGTATCGCGGGGAATGAACGCGCCGATTTTTTGGCCACCATGAACGCCCGCGAACAAAACTGGAAGAAAGGAAAATTTTTCACAGGGCCACTTTCCAAATATCCGTTTGACATATTAAACACCAAACCAGCAAAAAAATTTCTGCGTAAGTCCGCGTCAAGTCGGCGCAAGTCTGCGGCTAAGGCACATTCATACCTATCCTTAGTGGACGGGAAATTAATACGTCATCAAACTTGGCCGGAGTGTGAGAAAAGAATAAAGGGCGTTTCCGGTGCGAAGTTCAAGAAGGCGGTTTCAGCCGAAGACGAAAAAGAAATAATGCGCGGGTGGGGGATAAAGGGTTAGTTTCGTGTACTCATTCGTTTTTACATTATAATTAGCTATAGCTAATTATAATGTAATTATGTTTACCGGTGATGTTTTTGTGAAAAATTAAGAAACTAGTAGATATTTTGGTTTGGAAATGGACTGCAAAAGGAGATCTTTAATTCCTTATTCCAATGTTTTCAAGAACATTGGAATAAGGAATGTTTTGAAAAGCGCAAAAAAAGAAACCCCGGGGCAAGCGGGGTCATTTTTTATGAGTGGCTATTTCTTCTTTGATCACCACAACCTGAAAGTGTTGTTTGAGGGGTTTTTCTGGATACGCGGTTTCCGACTCAACCCCGTTTTCTTTTATGATGATACGCATTTCTTTGAAGTCGTCATCCAAGAGACGCATCCCGAGAACAACGATAGACCCAACGGACACATCTTTAGCTTCGCTTAAATAGCTTATGGTCTCGCTTAGACCGGCTGGGTAATAGCCAAGTTCCTTGAGCTCGTTGTATACCCCACAAACCAGCGTGTTTCTCTCTAAAGACGCCAAGGCCATCGTTTTTTCGTACGTTGTTTCTCCTTCGTATTCCCTGCTCAAGACCTGGTTATCTATAAGACCAGAGAGTTTTTTTGTTTTTTCCGATCCGAGAGCCCATTGTGCGAATTTTTTCAGGGCTGTTTTTTGTATCCATGTTTCCAGAGTTTCAATAATGGTTCTTTTGCGGTGAACCAAAACTCTTAATTTGTGGCTGATTTTCAAGACGGCCTCCGTCTCGTTTACACAACTGCTTAAATGCTAACATGGGTGCGTGACAGAGTGAAACGAGGCATAATTAATAAAATGAAAACAGACACTCTCCTCGTGCTGATTTTCGGCTTCACTTCCGGCGTCAGCTTGGGCTCGCTTACGAATTTCGGGTGGCAATTCCCGATTTTTTTCCTAGTTTTGGGGTTTGCGCTTGTTTTTTACGGCAAGAGTTATCGTTCACAAAAGATTATCTTTACAATTTCCATTTTTGTTCTGTCGGTTTCTTTGGGACTGGCGCGGGTTGAGATTGAATCGTACCGTTATCAAAATGTTTTATACCCCATGGAAAACTCGCGCGTTGTTTTGCGCGGTGTGGTGGATGAATTTCCGGATATTCGTGAGGCAGGCGCGCGCCTCGTGGTTTTGTCCGACAGCGTATTTTTCGACGGAGCTACCACCACGGCGAGAGAACGATTGCTCGTAGTATCGGATTTGTATCCGACTGTTCATTACGGCGACGAAGTCGAACTTTCCGGCGTTATTCGAAAAGTAAAAAATTTTTCCAAAAGCGGCGAGCCGTTTGATTACAGCGCTTATCTTTCCAAAGATGGGATATTTCACGAAATTGTTTATCCGAAGATTTCCATAATTTCAAACGACAACGGAAACATCGTCCTTCAAAAATTATTTTCCATCCGTGAAAGATTTTCTGAAAAATTAAAAAAGAGCATTGAAGAACCGGAAGCATCGCTCGCTCTCGGCATGCTTATCGGCGAAAAGCACGCCCTTCCGAAGGCGCTTACGGAAACGTTCAAACATGCCGGCATTATTCACCTTGTCGTTTTGTCCGGCTACAATATTTCTTTAGTCGGGCAGTTTTTTATGAAGATATTTTCTTTTTTGCCGCTTGTGGCGAGAACGATATTTGGCGGGGTGGGGATAATTTTGTTCGTGCTTTTGTCCGGCGGGGGAGCGTCCGCTGTTCGCGCGGCCGTAATGGCCGGCATCGCGCTTTTTGGAACAGCCACGGGCCGTTCTTACGAAGCCGGACGGGCGTTATTTATCGCCGCTTTCGTCATGCTTTTGGAGAATCCGAACCTGCTTATTTTTAGCCCGTCGTTTCAGCTGTCTTTTTTGGCAACATTCGGACTTATTTACTTGTCGCCATGGATAGCAAAATATTTTTGGAGAATTAAGGGGAAGGGCTTCAAAGAACTTTTATCCCAAACTCTCGCCACCCAAATAGCCGTTTTGCCGCTACTCGTTTATTTAAGCGGCTCGGTTTCAACAGTCGCTATTTTGGTTAATTTGCTGGTTTTACCGACAGTTCCATTTGCCATGCTGGGCGCGTTTGTCGCGGGAGCGCTTGGGTTTGTAAGCGCCGCGATTGCCGTTCCTTTTGCCCTCTCAACTTCGCTTATCCTTTCTTATACTATTTCAATTTCCCAGTTTTTCTCTTCTCTTCCCCAGTCTTTTGTTTCGGTCGGCTTCGCGCCGGCTTGGGTTACGGTCTTGGCGTATGTCGCCATCGTGTTTTTTGTTATCTTTAAAAAAGACTCTGAATTGATTTTAAAAAAAACCAAAAATGACTTCAACAAGAAATAATTTTCTTCTAGCGACTTTAATCGCGCTTCTTTGCGTCAATATTTTTGTTTGGTATTTTTTGTTGCGCGAGGAAAGAGGGGGAGAGCTTAAGGTGGCGTTTTTGGATGTAGGTCAAGGCGACGCGATTTATATAGAAGCGCCGAATGGCAACCAAATGCTTATTGACGGGGGGTGCGGGGGGCAAATTTTGCCGGCGCTTGGGGGTGTGATGCCAATTTACGACCGTTCAATAGACGCGATTTTGGCAACGCACCCGGACAAGGACCATATCGGCGGATTGCCGCTTGTGCTCGAGAGATACAAAGTGGGCAAAGTTTTTATTTCTGGCGCGTCATCAAACACGGCGGTATATAAAACTCTTGAAGAGAAAATTAAGGGAAGCGAAGCGGAAGAAATTATTGCACGCAGAGGAATGAGATTAAGACTTTCGCGCGACGTTTATTTTGATGTTTTGTTCCCTGATGTTGACACATCTCTATTTAAAGAAACGAACGATGCTTCTATCGTTGGACGGCTTGTTTACAAAAACGAATCGTTTCTTCTAACCGGCGACTCGCCGATAAAAATAGAAAAGTATGTAGCCTCAATAGATGGCAAAAACCTGAAATCCAGTGTTTTGAAGCTCGGTCATCACGGTTCGCGCACTTCCACGAGCGAAGAATATCTGGGGTTTGTGTCGCCGGAATACGCCGTTATATCGGCTGGCTGTAAAAATTCTTACGGCCATCCGCACAAAGAAATTTTGGCGCTCTTGGAAAAATTTAAAATCCCCAGACTTTCCACCTGCGACTCGGGAACCATAATTTTCACGACCGACGGGGAACAGCTTGCGCATGAAACCGCAAAATAATTTTCAACAAATAACAATATAACAAATGATTCAACTATTTGCTTATTCGCGCGAATAAGCAAATAGTTGAATTGAAAAATAAAAAGCCCGCGGGGTACGCGGGTATTCCTGACGGCTTTGAAGTGTATTCGGCGGCTGGTGTATAAGCATTGGCGACTCCGGGTCTGTCTG
>JBBTSJ010000043.1:0-7762 GCA_038064715.1 Patescibacteria group bacterium
ATAAGATGCGCCTTCATGAGCTCTGCTTTATCCATTAAGCTACGAGGACAACACGCAAACTCTAACACAATTTCATTATTCCACTCCGACGCCCTTCTGGGTCGGAGCCCCGACCTATCCCGACGCTCCGGTCGGAATTTGCGTCGGGGTTGAACTACAAGGGCAAATCAATTATCAACAAATAACATATAACAAATAATTAGTCGTAAGAGAAGCTCCTTCCTATATTTTCTGTGTTTCCTGTATTTCTTACTTATTATTTGTTATATGTTATTTGTTATTTGTTACTTCACCTCGACGGATCGGACATTCTCGGCTTTCCCGAAAGAAGTTTCTCAAAAGCAACCTCGGTTACAACAATGGACTTCATTGTCTCTTTTATTTTTTCCACGTCGGCGTCTATTTCGCTCGGTACCGTATCGCTAATTTGGTCGGATTCAAACCCGCTCCTGTTTATATCCAAATAAAGGTAGCCGCTCGCTATGGCAAAAATGGACAAACTCGCGAAAAATAAAATCATCAAGTTTTTCCAATCACGGTCCGGATGTAATACTAGTTTCGACTTATCCCTGTCTAATACAACCAAAATTTTTCCAAGATACCTTTTGGCGACTTCTCTTATTTTAATGATTATTTGGATACTCATATACTAGAATCTATTTATTAACAAAACTCAAAAGCCTTATCGTAAAAACCCCGCTCCAATTGTTTGGCGATGTGTTTTTTTTATCATCAAGGGATACGCGCACCTTGTTTATATTGATTGACTTTACCTCTATGGCATACGGGGTATTTTCCAGAAGCTCCAAAAACTTATATGTCTCGCCGAAACCGCCGTTTGTTGCCAGATTTACTCGGAGAACCGTCTTGTCTTCTATATCCACGTTTTCCAGACGAACCGACACGCCCGCTTGTCTGCCAAAGAACTGAAGTTTTTCCAAAAACACGGCCGAACCTTTTATGTCCACAAAATACCTGTCTATTTTCCCTCGCTCAATCGTGGTTTTGTCCAAGGTCTCGGCCAAAAACCGCAACGTGCTCTCTTTTTTTACTTCGGATTTAAGCAATGACAGGGTTTCGGCGGTACGCGACTTTTCCGTAGAAATCTTGTAAAACATAAAACCGTAACCAAAAATGGCGACGATATTCAAAATAGCCAAAACAATCAAAACAATTTGCGCTTTTTTTGTAATTATCATGGCGTTGGTGTTTTGGTCGTCACCTGAATTGAAAATTCCAAATTTTTATCTTTGATAAAGACCGATACCGGAACATCCACTTTCGCAAAATATTGGTTGTTTTCCAGTGTCCGCACAAAATCAAGCATGTCGTCTCGGCTGTCGGCCGTGCCGCGAATTTCAATCTCGCTGTCGCCCTTTTTTTTGCCGTAAGTAAAACCATTTATGCCAACTTTCCTTGGCTGTTCCGATAAGATGTTTTCAATCAAAACCCCGGCGGTATTTTTGTTTTTTTGAGAAGCCAGGATGCCCAACTTTTTTTGAATATCCTTAATGGCAAATTCGGGATTGGAAGTTTCCAAAGGCCCGTTCAGGGATTTTACAATGTCTATATTCTTCAAAATAGTCGCCGTATTGTCTTCGGCCAAACGATACGGAGAAACAAGAAAAACGGCGCCTATCAAAAAAGCGGTGGCCGAGAGGGACAAAAACACGATAAAAAAGCGTTTTTTGTATGCCCCGGCAATCTTGGCTTTTTCAATTGGAGGAATAAGATTAATCATTTTCGTATACTCCGCCCAAGGCCAGTCCGACGGAAGTGGCATAGTGAAGCGAATCATTAAAAGTTATCTGGGGAATGTCCAGGTCAAAAGAACAGACATTGGTCCAAACATTCGCCAGTTCCACGGGCACCTTAAGGTTCGCGGATAGATAATCGGAAAAACCAAGCAAGTTTGAATCGCCTCCGCAAAGAATTATGTTGTCTATTTTTTTTCTTTCGTGTTCGCCAAATTCCAAATGCGTATGCCAATACACAAAATGCTTGTTAATCTCGTCTTTCAAAACCGAGATAGGTTGCATCAGGGCGAAAAACAGCTCTTTCTCCTTTGGATCTTTTAAAAACCCGTGTTCTTTCTTTTTGCGCTCCGCTTCTTTTGGAGAAATGTTCAGGGATTTTTGCACGGCAATATCAAGAGACCTCCCCCCAATATCCAAAGTCGAAGTAAACATCACCACTCCTCCGGAAACAATAGAAAGTCCGGTTCTGGTTTCCCCAAAATCTATTATCATGTGGGTTGAAACATCACCCTTGCGAAGTATCGCTCGCGCCATGGCTTGAGCCTCTATTTCAAAAACTAGCGGGGTAAGTCCGGTGTCTTCAAAAAGGCTGAAATAATTTTCGGCCAAAGCAAGCGGCAAGGCGGAAACTTCAATATCGTAACCGTTTTCGTTTTCAGAAATAATCTCGTAGTCAAAAACAGTTTCCCCCACCTTAAGCGGAATATGTTCTTCAATTTGCAATTCTATACTTCCGCGAATATCGCTTCTTTTCAAACGGGGAAGGCTCATCCGGGCAAGATAAGTTTGCTCTTCGGAGACAGATATCCCCACAAAATCGATTTTGTACTCTGCCCGAAGAGAAGAGAGCACCTTTTTCAGACCTACCGCGTCTTTTATTTTCCCGGATTCTATTACACCCACTGGAATTTTTTTTTCTCCAAAACGACCAATGGTGTAATTCGCTCCCCCGGGCAAAAGCTCTATGAAGCGAACGGCTTGGTCGGAAATATCAAGCCCGACCGCTGGAATTTTCAAAAATCGCGGGGTCGGGAAAAATCTAGAAAAAAATTTTGCCATCACGTATATTATACGACAAAGCCGTAAAACTTGGAACGTAAAACGTGGAACTTGGGGTCATTTAGCAAACAAAAAAATGGAGCCCAGGGGCTCCGCGAAATACCGACAAAAAACAGGGTATTATTCTATTTCATTTCCTTGTCAGCCCGGTCGTGAAGCGCGGCCAGTCCGGCAAGTAGCGTCAACTGGTGAACAGGGCTGTCCACATTGTGAGAGTGAATTTCATACCCGCGTATTGATGTCATGTACTCAAGTTTCGGATTGATACCACACCCCTGCCCGGGACAAGAGATGTTAAGCCACCCGTCTCTGCTGTTTACATAGGCCTCGAAACGAGCCCCGTGGTCCCACTTGCGCCGAGTGAACATGTGATAGTAAGCGCGCTTCATTGCTTCTGTCATTTCTGGAATCGGCCGGCCAATCGGCATCTCGGAAAGCCACCTAACCAAAGGGATACCGAACATACCGCTAAAGGCGCACCCATCCGAACCACTTTGAACAGAAAGCAACATGGTCATCAACTGCCTCCGCGAGGACGGAACACTCCACTCTAAGCGCTCAAGCGACATAAGAAGAAAGCTCAAACTGGCCGAAACTGCAAACGCCTCTTCCCATCGGCACTCGCTTTTCTTCCCCAATCCCATGCAGTAATGGCACTCATCCTCATATTCATTCTTGGCCGTGCCTTTGCATTCCTGGCAATCCTGGTCAAGAACATGATAGACCACAGGCAGTCTGGCGACAAATTCAACAAAATCGCCATTTTCAATCCGGGTTAGAGCACCGTCAAAACCAAAACTCTTTTCGTATGACCCCTCAAACTGGCCGAGGCCAAGCGATTTTGCCACATGTCGCGCCATGCTATCTGGTGGAAATTTTGAAGCCGTAGCCAGCGCCTCGCGGTGAACCGAAACCACGATGGCCGGCTCTCCCGGCCTCCACGACAAACCATGCCAACGCGGCATATCGTTAATAACGAGATACCTTTGCTCCTGAACTATGTTCCCCATGAGGCCTCCGTCACAAAAAGATTGGGTAAAAACTATGGTAAAACAACTTCTACCAAAAACCTACACCCAAAAGGAAAAAGGTGCAAGAAAGCTCAATCTGGCTTGTGTTATTTGTTATTTATTGGCTCGATCCAGATATCGCTGGAGGATCAAAGCCGCCGCGCTGGCATCCACCTCTTGCCGGCCTATTTTACTTTGTTCTTCAAAAGCGGAGCGATGCGCTTCAACGGAAGTCATAAATTCTTTTTCAAACGACACCGGCAAACCGGTTTTACCGGAAAGAGCCTCGGCAAACAAGCGAGCCTCTGGCATTATTTTGTTTTCGTTTTCGCGTTCGTCCAGCGACTCCCCCATTACTATTCTTTCTATCTTTTCCTTCCCGCACAAATCGCAGAGCAAAGGCAAAGCGTCTTTGTCGTTTGGCAAAATCAAAAAGGGAAAGGCGACTTTCTGGTTTTCGTCAGACATCGCAATCCCTATTCTCTTTGCTCCATAATCAATGCCCAAAATTTTTGACATACAATTAAACCGGCATAAAACGGCTCAAGCCGAGCGCAGATATTTTTTTATGGACTCGGCAATCGTCTTCATCGTATCTTCAAACACCCTCTCGTTTATTTCAAGCAATGTGGCGCGGAAGCCCGGAAGGTCGGAATTAAATCCGGAGAGAGGCACCACGCAAATGCCGGTAGAAGCCATCAGGTAATAGGCGAATCTTTTGTCCAAACTCCCGCCATTTAATCTGCCTATCTTCAAGTCCACCACTTCGCGGATTTTTTCGTTTTTAAGCGGCAGGTTTTGCTTGTTGTTCAAAACACCGTCTTCAAAAACAATCGTCAGATAAAAAGCGCCTGCCGGTTTCGGGGCGATGATGCCAGAAACTCCGCGGAAAATTTCGTATGCTGTGTCGGCTCGCTTTTGATAAAGTTTGTTGCGCTCCGCCACATAAGGCAAGAACTCCTGGTGCGAAAAAATTTCAGGCAAAACTCTCTGCGGGAGCGTGGTGGAACAAACTTCCAGTTGCTTGGCGTCAAGAAGCGTTTTGGCGTATCTTGCGAAAATAGGGTCTTTCTCTTTGTTGTACATTTCAATCCAACCGCAACGGGCGCCGGGCCACGGCGCTTCTTTGGAAAGCCCGCGCATAACGATAGCCGGAACGTCTCCAATAACGGCGGCAAGCGGAACCATTTTCTCCGGCCCAAAATGAAGGTTGGCGTATATTTCATCGCAAACGATAAACAAATCAAATTCGCGGGCGATCGATACGATCTCCCTAAGCACGCGCTCGGGATAAATCATTCCCGTGGGATTATCCGGATTTATTATGAGAATACCCGAAATGGCAGGATTAAACTTAATCTTGTTTCGTAATTCCTCAAGGTTTGGCAGCCAGTTTCTCTTGGGATTCAATTCGTAAGTTATGTGGGGCGAATCCGAGTGCGCCGCTTCCGCCGAAGAGTGCGTGGGGTAGGCCGGCGAGGGCCCTATAATGCGGGCGTGTTCGTTTAAATACGTGTAAACTTTTGAAATGGCGTCGCCTAAACCGTTGAAAAACAAAATGTCGTCAGAAGTAATGTTTACGCCTGTTTCTTTCTTTCGACTTTCCGCCAAAAATCGCCGTGTTTCCAAAAGCCCTCTGGTAGGCGAGTAGCCAAAAACGCTGTCATCTTCGTCCATCACTTTTTTTATAATATCGCGCATCCATGGCGGCAATTTTTCTCCCTTGGCGACAGGGTCGCCGATGTTTTCCCAAATCATTTTAACCCCGAGCCCCTCAAGCTCGTCCCCAAAATCAACAATCTCCCGTATTTCGTACGTGAGTTCGTCGGCCCCGGGATGAACAATATTGTTCCGCATAAAGACACTATACTACAGATTAGACCCGTGGATAAAACACTGCGTCCGTGTTAGATTAATTTTGTTGGATGGGTGCGTGAGAGGATGAAACGAGCGGTCTTGAAAACCGCCACACCGAAAGGTGTCGTGGGTTCGAATCCCACCCCATCCGCCAATTTTGAAACGCAGTGAAAAAACTGCGGATGGGAGCGACACAACTGCTTGTGTCGTACGTGGGATTCGAACAGCGGAGGTATATTTTGATAGCAGGCAAAATAACCGAGCTGGTGCCCAGACAAATTTTTGTGGCGACAAAAATTTAGACGCGGGCGAATCCCACCCCATCCGCCAATTTTGAAACGCAGTGAAAAAACTGCGGATGGGAGCGACACAACTGCTTGTGTCGTACGTGGGATTCGAACAGCGGAGGTATATTTTGATAGCAGGCAAAATAACCGAGCTGGTGCCCAGACAAATTTTTGTGGCGACAAAAATTTAGACGCGGGCGAATCCCACCCCATCCGTTTTTGTTTAGACCTAAAAATGCTAAAATTGAGACATGGAGCAAGACAAAGAAAAGCAGGGTTACGTCTCTTGGCATGGTTATGAATATGAGCACCGCGAAAAAACACGGGACTGGTATTTGATTTTGGGAATAATTTCCGTGGCCATAGCCATTGCCGCGATATTTTTCCATAACTACCTTTTTGCTGTTCTTGTCATTGTGTCGGCATTCTCTCTCGCCGTGCATGCCGCGGAGCCTCCGACCTTGAAAGAATTCCGCGTGGACGAGCGCGGGCTGAAAATAGGCGCGAAGTTATACCCGTACGAAAATATCAATTCATTCTGGCTGGACGACACAGACGAGGCTTTGGGCCCGCAACTTTTTATTGAACTGAAGCGCGCTTTTATTCCGCTAATAATAATTCCGGCTGACACGGCGCAAGTCGCGCGGACAAAAGAGATGCTCGGCGCCCGCCTTGAAGAAAAAGAGCACAAGGTGCCGTTTTCTCAAACTATTATGGATTATCTCGGGTTCTAGGGAGTAACCTACGACCAACAACTTACGACCAACGACTGATTTTTGTGCTCTCAGCGGGAGTCTCCTTCGACTAAATTTTTGTCGTCACAAAAATTTGTCTGGGCACCGACTCGTCTGTTTTTTCTGCTGAAAAAACATGACTCCGTCGTTCGACTCTCTACCGCGAGTGAAGCAGTTCACTCGCCCTTCTGCACACAGTATGAAAAAATCGGCATATGGCCGATTTTTTCATACTGTGTGCTCTCAGCGGGAGTCGAACCCACATTTCTTCCTTCGGAGGGAAGTGTCCTATCCATTGAACGATGAAAGCGTATTGGGACAAGAAGAAAACATGCTATCTATTGTTTTCACTCTAAATTGTCGCTCCTGATTTTCCTTGAGAGTTGCGCAAGTTTTTCGTCATCAGCTCGTTTGTAATCGTGAGACGAAATATACCCTTCGTATTTTTCAAAATACTTGTCAACATTCGATTTGAGCGGTTTCCATCCCGACATTTTGGTGCCATGCATCGGAAAGAGTTTTGCGTGTATGTGGTCAACACCAAAACCTTCAAGAATCATGCCAGTACGTCCAACGTCTTCCAGTTTCGCGTCAAGCAACTTTGCCACTTTCTTCGTGGCTTTTATCAAACCAACCAAAACTTCTTCCGGTAAATCAAAAGCGTACGATGGATAATGCTCTTTCGCAATCACAACTGAAAAACCCTCTGTGTTAGGAAAAATAGAAAGAAACGCCAGGTACTCTTCATCTTCCCAAATTTTGTGGGCTGGTGCTTCTCCTCTTGCGATTTTGCAGAAAATACAGTCTTTCATGTGTGTATGCGTAGTTTATCATGGACTGCCTCCCTCGAGAGGAATCTCCTTCGGCTCTCGTCGCACCGCCGCGCTCCTCGGCCTAGGCACTAGCTCGCCCATTTTTTCTGCTGAAAAAACATGGCTCCGCTGTTCGATTCCTCACGCACGCCGTGCAGACGGCGTGCTTCGAGGGCATAATTGCTCCGCACTTATGCCCTCGAGAGGAATCTGCTAAGAACATTTCTGCTCGCCGTCGCGCGCAGA
>JBBTSJ010000044.1:0-14980 GCA_038064715.1 Patescibacteria group bacterium
ATATAATCTGGAATTCTTTCCATCGGCCCTTGGCGATAAAGGGCGACCATGGCGTTTATGTCGTGGATAGTTGTCGGTTTCAATTCTCTCAGGTAGCGCGTCATTCCGGCGCCGTTTAATTGGAAGAGCCCCATGGTTTCTCCTTTGGCGAGCATGGCAAAAGTTCTTTTGTCGTCAAGCGGAATTTTTTCTATATCAACATCAATCCCATGTATCTTTTTGACCAAACGGACGGCGTCTCCCAAAATGGCCAAGTTGCGGATACCGAGAAAATCAAATTTCAAAAGGCCGGCCTCTTCAACGGCATACATGTCGTATTGAGTTATAATTTTGCCGCCCTTCGGGTCCAGTTGGAGAGGAACGAAATCAGAAAGCGGGCTAGGTGAAATGACAACACCGGCAGCGTGCACGGAAATATGCCTGACGCACCCTTCAAGCTTTTTTGCCAAGTCTATTATTTCCTTAGTGTCCGTTTCTTTCTTATACGCTTCTTTAAGTTCAGGCGTTATTTCCACGGCGTGATTTATAGTCATGGGGAATCCTTGACCGCCTATCGGAATAAGGCGGGACAAACGGTCTCCTGTGGCGTATGGATATCCGAGCGCGCGAGCGACATCCCGAACCGCTCCGCGCGCCATCATTGTGCCGAAAGTTCCTATCTGGGCTACTTTATCCTCGCCGTATTTTTGTTTGGCGTATTCTATGACTTCGTCTCGGCGATTGTCGGCAAAGTCCATATCAATATCCGGCGCCGAGGGGCGTTCGGGGTTTAGAAATCTTTCAAACGGCAATTTGTAGATAAGCGGATTAACTTTGGTAATGCCCGTAAGATAAGTAACCATCGAACCGGCGACCGAACCTCTGATGTTTGTAAAAATGTTGTTTTCGTTGGCATAGCGAAGCAAGTCCGCCACAACCAAAAAATACGGCGCGTAACCTTTGTCGTTTATTATTTTAAGTTCGTATTCTATCCGGTCTATTGTCGGCTGGTCTTTGTCCAAGTCGCGGGCCCGGGCTCCTTCATAAGTAAGCCGTTTTAGCTCGTTGGCGTAAGAAGCGCCGCTTTCAATTTTCAAATCCGGGAATACCCAGCTGCCAAGTTTGAGCTCGATGTTTACCCGCTCGGCGATTTTTACGGTGTTTTCCACCGCCTCCGGAGTGTCCTTGAAATATAGAAGCGCTTTTTTGGTATCTATAAACGAAAAATCATCAGCCCCAAAAGTAAGCCGGCTTGAATCTTTGGTGTCGGTGCCGGTTTGCACCGCCAGAAGCGTGTCTTGGGCCTTGTGGTCGTCTTCGTTTAAGTAATGCGAGTCCTGCGTTCCAACCAATGGGATTTTAAGTTTGCGGGACAATTCAATAAGTTTTTTTCTGACATCCTCCGCTCCCTCAACGCTTGGATGGTTCATTAGTTCAATATAGTAATTTTCTTCCCCGAAAATTTGCTGATACTCGAGCGCGAGAACTTCGGCTTTTTCGGTGTTGTTGCCAGCGAGCGCGCGGGATACCTCGCCGCTCAAACAGCCGGAGAGACAAATCAATCCTTCGTGATATTTTCGCAAGAGCTCACGGTCCATTCGCGGTTTGTAATAGTAGCCCTCAAGATTGGCTAAGGTAACAAGTTTGATTAAATTGTGATACCCTCGGTTGTTATAAGCGAGAAGCGTCAGGTGATAACGGCGGGCATCCACGCCGGGTTCTTTATCAAAACGGGAACGCTCGGCGATGTAGGCTTCAACGCCGATAATCGGCTTGATGCCGTGCGATTTGCAAGTTTTGTAGAATTCAATTGCCCCATACATGTTGCCATGGTCAGTCAGGGCAAGCGCGGGCATCTGGTGTTTTTTGGCGAGTTTCACCATTTCGTCCACCTTAGAGAGGCCGTCCAAGAGGGAATAGTGGCTATGCGTGTGTAAGTGTATAAACTTAGTATTTTCGGGCATATTTAGATGATATTATATCATAAGCAAATATCGCCATTTTGCCCCCCCATCTGCCTTTATTGTGGTTCTCATTGATTGTTTCCCTCCTCCACCAATATTCCGCTATAGCGGAATATTGGTGGAGGAGGTATAATTCACACAAATGGGCAAATTAGAATTTGAAGCTCAAAAAAGATTCAGAAAAGAGCATTTAAAGAAGACTATTCTTGCCTCTGTCGCCGCAGTCGGGGTTATGAGCATTGCGCTTGTGGCACCAAATGCCCTAAAGGCACTCAGACAACTTGGCCTTATTAAAAGGACCCGCACTGATAGCGTTAAACGTTCTTTGGATCGTTTGTTGTCAAACGGATTTCTTGTGTTTGAGAAAACCAAGAAAGGAACATTCGTGAAGATTACTCCCCGTGGCGAACTCGCCCTAGACCGTTTATGCGACAATCCGCGTCTGATTAAAAAACCGAAACGTTGGGATGGAAAATGGCGAATGGTCATCTATGATCTTAAAGAGTCAAAGAAAAAATTACGCGACCAGTTGCGTATGACTTTAATAAGTTTCGGTTTTGTAAAATTACAGAAAAGTATCTGGGTGTATCCACATGATTGCGAAGATTTAATAACTTTAATTAAAGCTGATTTTAAAATAGGGAAGGAGGTTTTGTATGTTATTGCTGATACTATAGAAAACGACACACATCTGAAGAGAGTATTCCGTCTCAGACAGTTTAATTAAAATTACTTAGATTGCCTAGGTTGCCCTAATCCATTTTCCGCTTCTGTTCCTGCTTTTGTATTCCTCCACCAATATTCCGCTATCGCGTGAAGTTGGTGGAGGAATGGAAATATTTTTGGGCTAGAGTTTATGATTTTGTGTTTTTTAAACCGGAGTTTTCAATTTTCATATTAATTAAAAAAGCAAAAAGAAAAGACCGGAATTCCCGGCCTTGGAATAAAAGTTCCTCAGGGCAAGCCCCGAGGTATTATCGGAGCTTGCTTCGCTCGCGCCTTCTCACAGCAAGCTGCGAGGCATCGAACCTTTAATTCGCCGTCATTCGGACATTGTGAATGTGGTTACCGTCTACAGGTGCCTATCAACATCCGATAGGCCACATTCACATGCTCCGAGCTCAGGCGAAATAAAACAGTTCTGTTTTTAAAGGACCTATGGAAGTGAACTGATAAGGAATGAAACCCTCTCAAGTTTTTTTCTAACGGATTCCTCTTCCCCTGCAGTAGCAGAGAAATGTTGTCGCGCGAAGTTCTTAATTTCTAAGGACCACTGGCGATAGTGTGCCAATGTTTTCACCAGATTTCCAGGCGAGCTGTCGAAAAGTCCCTCGGCGTAATTAAGGTGAAATTCCTCTAAGTCGTCAATCAAGGAATCCAGTTTTTCCATCAAAAAAGTATCTGTTATTTGAGGTTTCAACGTGGTCATGGCAATCTCCGTATTGTGATACAGTTTAGTGGAATCTCGAGTTTCTAGCGAGAGCATAACAACCGAAAAAGATTTAGTCAATTATAGTGGATATAGAAATAAATGGGGAAAACCAAATATCTTATAGGCATTGACGAAGCCGGACGGGGGCCGCTTGCCGGGCCGGTGGCTGTTGGGGTGATAACCTTTCAACAAACAACAAATAACAAACAACAAATAAAAAAAATCTTAAAAGGAATTCGAGATTCAAAAAAGTTTTCGGAAAGACAAAGAGAAGAATGGTACGCTAAATTAAAAAAACTAGAGAAAGCCGGCATAATTAAAACCGCCGTTTCTCTTTCCGGCGCCAAGACGATAGACGAACGGGGGATAGTGACGGCTATCAGGCGCGCGCTCGCGCGCGCCTTAAAAAAACTCGGCATACCGCCAAATTCATGCAGGGTTCTTTTGGACGGGACTCTTTGCGCGCCCGCCCTATACAAAAACCAAAAAACGATTATTCGCGGCGACGACACAGAACCGATTATCTCCGCCGCTTCAATTATAGCCAAAGTCTCGCGCGACCGGCGAATGAAGCGCCTGGCGAAAAAATTTCCCGGCTATGATTTTGAAATTCATAAAGGGTATGGGACAAAAAAACATTACCGTGCCATTAAAAAGCACGGTTTGTCCAAAATCCATCGGCGGAGCTTTCTTCAGAATTATTTCGGCTAGAGAGGAGCGCGTGGACGAGTACTCTCGTACACGGCGTCCGAACGAAGACGAATTATTGTACCCAGTTATATTTCGGCTAGCGAGGTGAGAAGCGAATACTTGGAGCTTCGCAAGACCTTGAGCGTTTTGTAATCAAAATGTGAAAGGTATACCGTTCCCGTAGGGAAAGCGTGGGAGCGTACTCGCTCACACGGCGTCCGAACGAAGACGAATTATTGTACCCAGTTATATTTCGGCTAGAGAGGAGCGCGTGGACGAGTACTCTCGTACACGGTGTTCGACCTGCCCGCCAAAGCCAGAGCGATTACAGCAGTATTTTGTAGAAAGTGAGATGTTTAAACTATAATCTATAAAATTTACATTTGCGCGTCAGGCGATGGCAGGCGGAGCGAACCGATTATAAGCGACGTAAAGCGAGAGTGATGAAAGAAAAGTAATCTTTTATTTCATTACCGAGCCGAGGAGTTTATATGTAATCATATATTGTATCCAGTTATATAATTGGCGATAGCAAGATTATAGTGTTTCCTGTATTGGATTGAATTTCTAAAAACAATTCTCGGAAATTCCCTTATTGTCTAATTCGCACGAATTAGACAATAAGGGTTGACCGTTACGCCAAGTTCTAACCTGAATCATTACACCCTCTAAAAATAGTTGACATGATTTATATTTTATGCTATCAATTGTGGTAGAGGTTCTTCCTCCAAGTATCACCTAGGCAGACCTTACATTTTGAACATTTTTTGAAAAGAAAGGGGTTTTGAATGGACAATCGGGAACCGGGGCATTTTTGCGCCCTTGTGGTGATGAGAATTGTTGGTGAAGGTGTTGTCGAGTGTCTGGCAATCGATTACATGAAAGCAGGCGGCCGGATGCAGGTAAAGTGGCCCGGTGGTACAAGTAAAAACAAGGAGGTTCCTTTTCGGGACATGGTCGCAACTCTCCGGCGCGAAACTCGCGAAGAAGTTGGAGAGGAGGTAGAAATTAACCTCACAGACGATGTTTTGAACGGGCGGCGCGTTATTCTCAAAAAAGAACTTTCTCCGACACATATACAGTACTTCTTTTTTGTTTCCGACGACGACATATCCGGCAATATCCGTAAAATCCCAAAATATGACGACGATGAACTTTTGTCACCGCCGTATTGGATTGAAGCGGAGAAACTGTCCGAGAAAATTTTTCGTAGCCACCGGCCCGCTCTTATGGAAGCACTCGACTTCATTTGCAGGTCTGTGGAATCATCGAGGATAAGGTATTTCCGGCTTTTGAAAGCGGCGGTTTAGACATTCAAACCCTGTAGTGAATTTGGCAATTTGTATAGCGCCTGTGGCGCATTGCCAAATTCTACTGCGGGGTTGTTTTTTTGGCGAAATGTTATATACTCTACAACATTATGACAGTACGAATGAGACACACCAGAGCGCACACGGCCAATCGCCGTTCGCACCACGCTCTTCGGGGCCAGAATCTCGGTTCTTGCGAGAAATGCAAGACTCCCAAAGCAATGCACAAAGTTTGTTCAAATTGCGGTACTTACAAAGGCAGGGCGGTTTTGAATGTCGGCAAGAAGCTTGCTAAGAAAGAGAAGAAAGCGAAGAAACAAACAAACAACAAATAACAAATAACATATAAAAGTGCGAAACGCGTTAAAATATCGTATTATTTGTTATCTGTTATAAGTTATTTGTTTTTCCCATGTCAAATAGGCACCTTTCAAGATCAATCGTTTTGCAGTCCCTCTTCGAGTGGGATTTTGGCAATAATGACGGTAAAGATATTTCCGAGATTCTTAATCGCAACATCGAAGAATTCGCTCCCGGCGTGGGCGATTTTTCTTTTATGGAAACACTGCTTAAAAATATTGTTGCCAAACAAGAAACCCTTGATGAAATAATTGAGAAAGCCGCGCCGGAATGGCCCATTGCCCGCATTTCAATCGTAGACAGGAATGTTTTGCGTATCGGGCTACACGAACTCCTTTTTGGCGACCGCAGTGAAGTCCCGCCCAAGGTGGCCATCAACGAGGCGATTGAGCTTGCCAAAACTTTTGGCGGGGAAAATAGCGGTAAATTCGTCAACGGCGTCTTGGGCGCGGTTTACAAAGAGTTGGGCGAACCGGGCAAAGACGAAACTTCAAAAAAGAAAGACAAGAACAACATCGATATTTCAAAATTGCCGGTGGAGAGATTGGGCGGAGCGATAGTGTATGCCAGAAGGGACAACGAACTTTACTTGGCTTTAGTCCACGACATCTTTGGACACTGGACTCTTTCAAAAGGTCATATTGAAGAAAACGAAGACGAAATGGAGGCCACGAAACGCGAGATCAAAGAAGAGATAGGCGTGGAAATTGAAATCAAAGATAAAATTGGAGAAAACGAATATACGGCAAACAACGCCGACAAGACCGGAAAAATCCGCAAACATGTATCGTATTTTCTGGCAGAGGCGGAACTTGGCAAATTGAAGCTTGAGGAGGGAAAAGGGGGGCTTGATGATTGCCGGTGGTTCAAAGCCGAGGATATAGTTGACTTAAATATATATGATGATATCTTGCCCATAATCACCAAGGCGATAACGATTCTGGTGAATAAGTAATTAACACATAACACATAATAAATAACACGTAAGGATGTTTCGTGGTTCCTTATTTGTTATTTGTTATCTGTTGACAATTACCCATGATTGACTTCTCAATATTTGAACGGAAAATTAAACTTCAGTTCAAAGACAAAAACTTACTTAAGCAGGCATTCGTGCACCGGTCTTATGTGAACGAACATCCTCGGCTTGGTTTTTCCCACAACGAAAGGTTTGAATTTTTGGGCGACGCGGTTTTAGAGCTTGCGGTAACTGAATACCTGTATGAAAAATATCCAGACGCGACTGAAGGCGACCTGACTTCTTATCGCGCGGCTTTAGTAAACGCGGTTACTTTGGGAGATGCCGCGACGGAGCTCGGGATGAATGAATATCTCTTATTGTCAAGAGGCGAGACCAAAGATACCGGCCGGGCCAGGCAGGATATTCTTGCCAATACGTTTGAGGCGGTTGTCGGGGCGATTTATCTGGACAGCGGATACGTTAAGGCCAAAAAATTTATTGCCGGAGCAATCTTCGGCCGGATTGACGAGATTATAAAGAATAGACTCTGGAAAGATGCCAAGAGCCACTTTCAGGAAAAGGCCCAGGACCATGTCGGCATCACTCCGGCTTACAAAATTTTGTCGGAAACCGGTCCCGACCATGACAAACAGTTTACGACAGGCGTATTTTTGAAAGGAGAATTAGTCGCGGAAGGCAGTGGTAAATCCAAGCAAGACGCCGAGCAGGAGGCGGCCAAGAACGCGCTTCTCGCGAGAGGGTGGAATGGAAAATAGCTTTTAGGCACTAGGCTTTAGTCGCTAGCCAGGTAATACAAATACTAAAAACAAAAATGGCCGGCAGTTTTTTCAAATCTGCCGGCCACAAACTTACAAACAAACTGCATGTCATTTCCGTTTTCCAATGGCCTCTTCGTATATCTTGGTAGCGATGGCCGTGGCTTCATCTTGCGGGTATCCCGCATCCATCAGGAATTTGATGGTATCGGAGAGGTGTTGTTCCATGTTGATTTCCACGATATCAAAAGCGAGATTGAGTTGATGGAGCTCTTTCGCCAATAATTCTCGGACCAGTCGCTCCTCTTCGCTCAGAATGGAAAGCACTTGGTCGCGATACTCCTCCATGACCCTTTTTGCTTCATTGTAGATTTCTCTTGCGACCCCTACGCTCCTTTGGGACATTTCGAGCATCAGTTTGGCTACTCCTTGGCGGATACCATCCGGCACAGGTCTCGACAGGTGATCTTTCTCAAAAGTTGCCTGCTTGAGCTCAGCTTTCTTCAAAAATTCCCTGCTATTTTCCTCCACGCTTCTTTTTCGTTTCTCCACATCAGCAATGATTTTATTCCAACGAAGAATAGAGGCGCGAAGTTCGATAGCGCGTTCCGAATTAAAAAAGTCCATTTGAAAGACCCCCGTTATTCTCAAAAAATCAAAAACTGATTATTAATAACATATCTTAGATATAAAGTCAAATATAATTTTAGGGTTTAGTTTAGGGTGTTTTTCACTTCATACTCCATACAAAATACGCTATACTCTATACTAATTTATGCTCAAACACCTAGAACTTTCCGGCTTTAAGTCATTCCCCAAAAAAGCCACGCTTGAATTCAACGCCCCGGTCACTGCTATTGTGGGTCCCAACGGTTCGGGCAAATCAAATGTGGCCGAGGCCATTCGTTTTGTGCTGGGCGAGCAGTCCATAAAATCTCTCCGCAGTAAAAAGGGAGAGGACCTTATCTGGAATGGTTCAAAAGCGATACCGCAAACGAATCGCGCCGCCGTTTCCATAACTTTTGACAACTCCAAACGAGTTTTCAAATTTGACGGCGAAATGTCCCAAGATCTTAATTTGGGCTTTGATGAAATAGTAATTTCGCGCGAAGTTTACCGCGACGGCGTTAACAGATATTTGATCAACGGCTCGCAGGTGCGACTTCGCGACATCATTGAACTTTTGGCTTCGGTAAATATCGGCGCATCCGGCCACCACATTATTTCGCAGGGCGAAGCCGACCGCATACTAAACTCAAGCGCCAAAGACCGCCGGGTGATGATAGAAGAGTCTTTGGGTCTTAAAATTTATCATTGGAAAATAGGGGAGAGCGAAAGGAAGCTCGGGAAGACGAATGAAAACCTGGATAAAGCGGAATCTTTGCGGCGGGAAATTCTTCCTCACATAAAATTTCTGAAAAAGCAGGTTGAAAAAATAGAGCGCGCCGAAGAAATGCGTTCGCGTCTTGCGGAAAATTACGCCGAATATTTGAAAAAAGAAGAGACTTACCTTGGGCGCGAAAAAAGACGCACCGAAGGCGATAAGCATTCCGTCGAAAAAGAAGTGTCGCGCATAGACAACGAGATAAAAGCCATTAAAGACGCGCTCGCGCGCCAGGGCGAGGATAGCGCGCGAACGGACGAACTTCATCGTCTGGATTCCGAACTTCGCCGATTGCGCGCGGGGCAGGAAGAGCTTTCGCGCAAATTGGGTCGAGCGGATGCCAAGATAGAATTCATTGTCCGCGAGGAGCGCGCACTTAAAACGAAACGGGGAGAGGCGGACGTAAGAACCGTGCCTTTTTCCGAGGTGGAGGGTTTGGCAAAAACAGTTGAATCCGTGTTTTCCGAGGTCCAAAACGCACCGAACTTGCTTTCGGATGCAATTGTTCGCTTGAGGCGCCTTCTTGCGGATTTTCTTTCCAAACATCGCGGAGGAGACGACGACATTACCGCGAAAATTTTCGCCATTCGGGAAGAACTTGCCCAAGCCGAAAGTGAAAAAAGAGAAATTGAGGGTTTACTCACAGCCCTTGTTTCGGAAGAAAATAAGTGCAATTTGGCGCTTGCCCGCGCAAAAGAAGAGGGTGATAAAAATAAAGACGCCAATCGCGACCGCGAACGGCTTTATTATGAATTTATAGCCAAACGCAGCGAAGCGTCCGGACAACTTAATGTTATTTTATCGCGACTCCAAATCATTGCCCGCGAGGAAGCTTCTTTTGTGGAAGAAATCAAGGAAGGGAGCGCTCTTATCGGGCAGGAAATTTTGAAATACAAGCGGCAAACGATAGACGAAACAGCATTTTGGAATGAACCGAGAAGCGAGCAAGAAGCACGTCGCAAAGAAATTGAAAAAATAAAAATTCGTCTGGAAGACATGGGAGGAGGCGGAGGAAGCGAGATTCTCAAAGAATACAAGGACATGGAAGAACGGGACCAGTTTCTAACGCGGGAAATAGACGACCTGAAAAAAAGCGCGGAGTCTTTGTCGTCGCTCATCAAAGAGTTGAAAGAAAAACTGGATGTTCAGTTTGACGAAGGTATTGAAAAAATCAACGAACAATTTGAGAAGTTTTTTAATCTTATGTTCGGGGGCGGCTCGGCGGGGATTACCGTATTTGAAGAAAAAAAGAAGACAAAAGCGATTGACCCGGAAACTGGCGAAGAAATTGACATGGGGGAAGATGAAGAAATCGTGCGAGGCATAGACATAAAAGTCCACTTACCTCAGAAAAAAATAAAAGATTTGGCCATGCTTTCGGGCGGTGAGAGGGCCCTTACTTCCATCGCTCTTCTTTTTGCCATTTCACAGGTTAATCCGCCTCCGTTTATGGTGCTTGACGAAACCGATGCCGCCCTAGACGAAGCCAACTCGCGCAAATATGGCGAAATGCTCGGGAATCTTTCCAAACTCTCCCAGCTCGTGGTTATCACGCATAACCGCGAGACCATGTCCCGCGCCCAGGTGCTCTATGGCATTACAACCGGGGGAGACGCGGCATCCAAACTTCTTTCTATAAAATTTGACGAAGCAGTGGATATTGCGAAATAACAAACAATTAACAATTAACAATTAACAATTTACGAAAAAATTAACTTCCCTTGTTGTCTAATTCGTGCGAATTAGACAACAAGGGAAATGGCAAGTTTGATACAACCTGTAATTTTTAAAATTTAATGTCCAAACTGCCCAAAGCGCCGAAGGAATCAATGATTTATGAAGACAAGCGGGTCTATGTTTGTTTGGCAATGTACCCGTTAACAAAAGGCCATACGATTGTAGTTTGGGAAAAGCCGGTTAGAGACATACACGACTTAAGCTGTAAGCAGTACGAGCATTTAATGAATATCGTTGATATAACACGGGACGCTCTTCTAAAAACTCTTAAGGTTAAAAAAGTTTATTTGCTTTACATGGACGAAGTTAAACATGTGCATTGGCATCTGGTGCCCAGATTTAACGAGAAGGGCGTTAATGCCCTTCTGCATATTCCCAAGCGCGCGAAAGATTTCTCTCTCGCGCTTAAACTCAGAAACAAATTCTCGGAAGTTTTAAAAAAACACAAAAAAGATTTTTAAAAACAAAAAGCCCCGCAATGCGGGGCGATTAAGACAAGCCGATGGTTGAAAGAAGATGTTTGGCAACATACAAAACAATGGCCAACAAAAGAATTATCGTGATAACCAGCTGAACGGCAAGGGCGCACAGATTTACGATTGTCAGCCGCAACAGGGCATTCGTCAGCTTCAATAGCGGTTTAGAATTTGGTCTTAGCACGGAAGACTCCCCGTTTTTGATTTTTGTTCGAACGGAACTTCACCAACAAAAAGCCTAGTCTTATTCAAAACTTTTGTCAAAAATGGGAACGCACAAAGACAGGCGAGGGATTCACCATTCTCTAATTCGCGCGAATTAGAGAACAAAGAGTGAAAATATGATTACCAATAAGTTAATAAGAGTGCGATCACTTCCTTATTGATAAAAAGTTTTTAAAGAGGGAATTTCTGAACAGTTTTTTTGTTTGCCGTAAGTGGCAGGTCGTTGGTTGTTCGTCGTCAGTCGCTTACACAAACACATAATCAAGGGTCTTTTTTATCATATCCGCCGAGACGACCTTGAAGCGAACTTTGTCGCCCAGAGTGAAAGTTTTTTTGGTGCGTTCGCCCACAATGCGGTAATGCTTTTCGTCAAAATTATAAAAGTCATCTCCAATGTCGCGCAGTTTTACCATCCCTTCGCATTTGGTTTCTTTTTCCTCCACATATATACCCCATTCCGTGACACCGGAAATGACACCGTCAAAAATTTGTCCCACGCGCGATGACATATATTCCACTTGCTTGTATTTAATGGAAGCGCGTTCGGCGTCGGACGCTTCTTTTTCTCTCTGTGAAGAGTAATTGCAGAGCGTGTCGTAGATATGCCATTCTTTTTTGCCTATTTCTTTGTTGTGTAAATAATCATCAAGAAGCCTGTGCACCATCACGTCCGGGTATCTCCGGATGGGCGAGGTGAAGTGCGTGTAGTGTTCGAAGGCAAGCCCGTAGTGGCCGATGTTTTCCGTGGAATAAACGGCTTTGGCCATCGAGCGGATGACTGCCGTCTGTATCATGTCTTTCTCGGTTTTACCCTCAAGTTTTGTCAGGAGTTTATTCAGTTCATTGGGGGCGATGTTGCCGTCCTCGAGCTTTAGCTCGTAGCCTACGCTTTTCAGGAAGAAAACCAAATTGGCGACTTTTTCCTGATTTGGCGTATCGTGGATGCGATAAACGAACACCTGGTCTTTGTTTGTTTTCTTTTCCATTTCTGCCACAAATTCCGCTACATTTCTGTTGGCCAAAAGCATGAATTCTTCAATCAACTTGTTGGTATCTCCGCGCACTTTCTTGTAAACTCGCAGCGGCACCCCCTGCTCATCCAGAACGAATTTCACTTCTTCCTGCTCAAGCGATATGGCTCCTTCCTCAAAACGTTTTTTGGTAAGCTTTTTGGCTATATTATTTAGCGTGTTCAACTCCTCGTAATATTCACCTTTTCCATCGCTCAATATTTTTTGGGCGCTTTCATAAGAAAATCGTTTGTCGGAATTTATTATCGCTTTGCCGAACCATTTTTTCAAAACATCGCCATTTTCATTCATGACAAACACCGCGCTCATGGCAAGCTTGTCTTCTTTTGGATTTAAGCTGCATAGGTTGTTTGACAAAGCTTCGGGAAGCATCGGTATGGTTCTATCAACCAGATAAACGGAAGTGCCTCTTTTTACCGCTTCCTGGTCCAAAGATGCGCCGGGACGGACATAATTGGACACGTCAGCGATATGAATACCTATCTCAAAAGTGCCGTCTTCAAGTTTTTTAAAAGAAAGAGCGTCGTCAAAATCTTTGGCGTCTTCCGGATCAATGGTGAAGGTAGTGATGTTTCTAAAATCTTTTCTTCCGGCTAAATCTTCCGCCGTAATTCCGCGTTCTTTTAGATTTACCGCTTCGCGCTCCACTATTTCCGGGAAATGTTCCGAGAATCCGCGTTCAAGGGCGATGGCGCGCATCTCGGCGTTATTTTCGTTTGGCAATCCGAGTATTTCCGTTATTTCTCCGCTCGGACTTTTTCGCGGGTCTATCCACGCCGTGATAATTCCAAAAACCTTGTCACCCTCTTTGGCCCCGTTTAACTTATTTTTCGGAATTAGGATGTCCGTATACATCCGCGTGTCCTGCGGTACCAAAAAATAGACACCGTTTTCACGCTCGACTACCCCGGCAAATCCCGGTTTGTGTCTAACGAGAACCTCGGAGATTTCTCCGGAGAGCTGCTTTCCTTTGCGTTTTGGGTGGAGGGCGATTTTCACTCTATCGCCGTGGAGAGCCGTATTTAAAAAAGCGGGCTGTATTTCAATATCTTCGTCTTGCCCCAAGACTCGCACGTAACCTGTCCCTTTTCCCGTGATTGAAATAACTCCTTCCGCCGTGCTATGTTCAGGATGTTTTTGTTTTTGAGCCGGTTTTTTTGGTATTTGACGGTTCGCCCCAAGCGTTTCATTTTTATGTTTTTTCATTACGGATGTGATTATAACACGAAATCCTCTTTGTTTTAATCCCTTTTTGTTTCGCGCGATAATTTAACAGGCGCAAGATTATTTGAAACAAAGCACAGTCAATTGACCTTTCGGAATGTTTTTGATAGCATCACACTTATGTTAATGATTCGCCTGCAGCGTATCGGACGAAAGAACAGCCCGCATTTCCGGGTTGTTTTGACTGATCGCAAAAATAGTACCAAGTCAGGAAGATTTTTGGAGGTGCTTGGTTCGTACGCCGCGAGACCGGGCAATTTCGAGGTAAATGCCGAGCGCGTGAAGTACTGGATTGGACAAGGCGCTCAAACTTCGGACACTATGCATAATTTCCTCGTTGAAAAGAAGATTGTCGTAGGCAAAAAGATAAACGTTCTACCGAGCAAGCACCCGACTAAATCTGCCCCAACAGAAGCTGTCGGAGAAACAGCGAAAGAAACTCCCGTTCAAACGGAAATCGACAGTTCAAAATCTACGAAAGCGGAAGAGCCAATCGCCGCCTAACCAATTTTTTTCTGCACTTTTCTTTTTCGACGCTTGCCCGCCTAAGTTTTTGATCTTTAAAAATTTTGGCGGGTAAGTCAGCCCGCCGTAGGCGGCTCCTTTACAACAAAGTTTCTCTCTAATACAATATATTTATGCCGTGCTCGGGCGAGGCACGCTGATCTTTAACAGAGTTAGCTCTTTAGAATATGACAGAAAATACAACAGACCGGGATAAGGAATTTCTTGAGTATGTGATTAAGGCATTGGTTGATAATCCAGGCGATGTAAAAGTGGACAGGACGATTGACGAAATGGGGGTTCTCTTGACTCTTTTGGTTAGTCCGGCGGATATGGGCAAGATTATCGGACGCAAAGGTAATACCGCGAAAGCCATAAGAACTCTTCTCCGGGTAGTCGGAATGAAGAATAACGCTCGCGTTAACATGAAAATAAACGAACCCGAAGGAAGCACCCATGTTTTCGGCGGAACTCCGGTATCATCGTCAGCCCCGCGTCCTTCAGCCGCGGATGTGGACAGCGCGATGGATGAGATTAAAGATTTGTAGAAAGTAAAAAGTCGTAAATACATAAACTCAAAACAGAACCCCTCTCTGCTAGCAGAGAGGGGTTCTGTTTTTTCTCATATCCTCATATCTCTAATTCGTGCGAATTAGAGATATGAGAATTTTTGCCCAGAAGAAGAAATGAAGAAATGGGGTCAAGAAATGGGGTCAAAGAAATGGGGTCAGCCACCATTTATAAGAAATGGAAAGAAATGGGGTCAGCCACCATTTATGATACACTGTACACATGGCAAGAATAGAAAGAACCGAAAGATTTGGTCTTAAGCAAACCTTAAGGAAAGTAGACCGAAAACGAATAATGGTGGCTGACCCCATTACTTGTCATTATTGTCGTATGTGGCAGTGTTGACGGAAAAATCAC
>JBBTSJ010000044.1:15080-26632 GCA_038064715.1 Patescibacteria group bacterium
TGACCCCATTACTTGTCATTATTGTCGTATGTGGCAGTGTTGACGGAAAAATCACCAGAATCGAAAAAGGTAAACAAGACAGCTGGTTTGTGATCGAGGTCGGATTATCCGCGGAAATCGCCGGCGATATATGTTTTTGGGTAGATCGTTTGATAAAATCCTCTCCCGAAACAGCCATTGCTTACGCTCCGCCGTTTGCGGTATTAATTTAAATATTGTTTTCCCAACACCCCGCCATTGCGGGGCTTTTCTTTTCTTTTCTTTTCTATAAGCTATAAGCTATCAGCTAAAAGCTGGTTTGTTATGAAATTCCACGTCATTACATTGTTTCCCGACTCGCTTGATTCTTATTTGGATACATCCATTATCGGGCGGGCCATAAAGGCTAAGAAAATTTCGGTCAAAACATACAATCCGTATGATTTTGGTGTTGGTAAATGGAAAAAAACAGACGACCGTCCGTACGGCGGGGGCCCCGGGCAAGTTCAATATGCTTTGCCAATTTTAAAAGCGGTGGAACACATCAAAAAACTAAACGCTAAGCGTTCTACGCTAAACGCTAAAATAATTGTTTTTTCACCATCCGGTAAAAAGTTTACGAACGCTCTAGCGCGCAAATGGGCAAAAGAGGGGAGAGACTTAATATTAATATCTGGGCGTTACGAAGGAATAGACGCGCGAGTGAAAAAAATTCTAAAGGCGGACGAATATTCAATAGGGGATTACGTGCTTACCGGCGGAGAGCTTCCGTCCATGGTGGTGATTGACGCGGTCTCGCGTCAAATCCCCGGCGTGCTCGGCAAGTTTGAATCGGTGGAAGAAAATCGGGTTTCCTCAAGCGAGGTTTACACCAGACCGGAAATACTAGTTTATAGAGGTAAAAGTTATAAGGTTCCTAAGGTTTTGCTATCGGGGAACCACAAGAAGATAGGGGAGTGGAGAAAAAACAAATAACAAATAACAAATAACCCGAGCAACAGAATCTTAACAAGCTCGGTTTGTTATCCAAAGTAGTAAAGAGTGTCGCAAACACCAGAGCGAAGCTCGGTATACGACAAAGCTTGTTACAAAGCACGGCAGGGCAGGCGTATGACAAATTAAGATTAACTTTCTTCTTTCCGATATTGACAGAAGATGTATTTACATGGTAGAAACATAATTAGTTTGCAAAGACATTAGAGAGGAGAGCAATGGTGCCAACTAAATTCGGAGAAGTAAAACTTTGGGGGTTTTTTCAGGGGCTTAGTCGCGTACTGTATAGGGCTAAGCGTCTCGATGAAAAAACTATAATGTTCGAATTTGAGGGGAAAATTTACAATGTCGGATTTCCCCAAAAAGCCGAAGAGCACGCGGCGCTCGTCGGTTTTGACGGATTTTTCTTGCGACACGGCCTCGCTGGCGGCGCAAAAGTTCTCGAGTACAAATACGGCGACAATGGCGACAATGGACAAGAAAAAGGGCCTGAACACATAGAAATATGTTCAAACCTGAGCAATGTTCGTCATATCTCGGAATACGAAGACGAAGATTCAAGAACGAAGCCGGACTATTATCTTGCGCCAGGCGAGGGGATTTCGCGGGTAGCGCGCGCTTTACATCATCGTTCAATACGGCACTTTATTTTAGCGCCGAAGAGCAAAAACGGCAGCAGGTCTTTGTTTTGTCAGCTCAAGCCTCGTTCCCTTGAACGACGCTATATCATGATTGTCGCGACTTACAGCGAAATTCAACTCATTACATGCAATAGCTACTGAAATTCACCGGGAAAATTCTCCGGGAGCCCGTATTCACAGGCTCCCGTTTTTTGTTGACAGATTATAGCCCTCTCGTGTATACTCTTCCCAACTGAATAACGACTGAGTTGCGGCTTCGTTCAGGGTATTAATAAATAAGCGGTTTGCTTAATAAACTTCAGTAGTTAGAAGTCAATCGCACTAGCCTTAAAAAATAGAGGTAAGTTTATACCTTTGTCTTTTTTATTTTTGTTTATGCCCGCAAATATACTTACCAAACAGAAACTGGAGAAAAAGTATTTCTCACGCTACAAGAAGCCCTTGGTTGACGTGCCGAATCTTTTAGAGACCCAAGTTGATTCCTATAAACTGCTCGCGGAACGGGGCCTCAAAGAAATTTTCAAAGAGTTTTCTCCGATTAAGGATTACTCCGAAAAAAAGTTTGAACTTGAATTTACCTCCTTCAGTTTAAGCGAACCGAAATACGACGAGTATTACGCCAAAGCCAATCACGTTTCGTATGAGGCGCCCCTTCGCGCTACGGTCAAACTTAAGAACAAGACCATGGATACATCCAAGGAGCAGGAAATCTTTATGGCAGATTTTCCGCTGATGACCACTCATGGAACTTTTATAATAAACGGCGTTGAACGCGTCGTTGTGCCTCAGCTGGCCCGCTCCTTCGGTGTCTTTTTTAGCGAGATTGAAATTAAGGGGAAAATGTATTTTGGCGCCAAAATAATTCCGTCTCGCGGAGCCTGGATTGAATTTGAATCCGAAGCCGATGGCGCCATATATGTTCGCATTGACCGCAAAAGAAAATTTCCGGTCACTTCTCTTCTTCGGGTTTTCGGTCTTTCCACCGATAAAGATATCTTGGCCGCCTTTAAAAATCCCCAAGCGGAAGCTTCAGTCAAGCTGTCTTTGGAAAAAGATAGCGCCAAGACGGTGGAAGAATCATACATAGAAATTTACAAGCGCCTAAGAGACGGCGATTTGGCGACGGCGGAAAATGCCAGAGGATTCATTACTTCTATTTTCAGCGAAGAAAGATACGACCTGTCGCCCGTAGGCCGTTTTCGTTTCAACAAACGCTTCGGCAAATCAATGGACGAAGAAGCTCTTTCTCGCCGAATTCTTTCGTCGGACGATTTGATAGAAATTATTTCCCATATAATTACCTTAAACAATACCCCCGGGGCTTTTGGCGACGACATAGACCATCTGGGTTCCCGCAGAGTCAGATATGTCGGTGAAATGCTTCAGCAAAAAATCAGGATGGGGATGTCTCAAATGAAGCGAAATATTCAAGACAGGATGTCCACCATTGATGCCGAAACGACGCTTCCGATACAGATAGTAAACCAACGACCGCTACAAGCGCGCATAAAAGAATTTTTCACCACCAACCAGCTTTCACAGTTCATGGGACAGGAAAATATTTTGAACGAGATAGAGCATTTGCGCACCCTCTCGGCGCTCGGTCCGGGCGGTCTCACTCGCGAGAGAGCCGGTTTTGAAGTGCGCGATGTGCACACTTCCCACTACGGCAGGGTCTGTCCGATACACACGCCGGAAGGCCAAAATATCGGTCTTATTCTGCATCTCTCAATGTACGCCAGAAGCAACGAATTCGGCATCATAGAAACTCCATATATAAAAGTTAAAAATGGCAAACTTACAAAAGAGATTGTTTACATGAACGCTCTTGAAGAGGAAGGGCATATTATTGCCCATGCCGGCAGTCCCTACGACGAAAACGGCGCGCTTTTGGGAAAAAAAGTAGAAGCCCGCATAAGAACTCAACCAGGTTTGGTAAATAGGGAAGAAGTTGAATTTATTGATGTTGCTACCAACCAGGCTTTTTCCGTAGCTACGTCAATGATTCCTTTCCTGGAGCATGACGACGCCAACCGGGCGCTTATGGGTTCAAACATGCAGAAACAAGCTACGCCATGCGTTTTGCCGGAAGCCCCGCTTGTGGCCACCGGCATTGAGGGTATTGTAGCGAAGTTTTCAGGCCGGCTTGTTACCGCAAACGAAGCGGGAATTGTGTCGTACGCCGATGCCCGCAAAATCGTCGTAAAGAACGAAAAGGGAGAAAAAGAATATAACCTAGTTAATTTTTCGCGTACCAACGATTTTAGCGTTTTTCATCAACGTCCGATTGTTTCCATGGGGGACAAGGTAAAGAAAGGCGAAGTGCTCGCAGATATGTCTTCTTCCGACCAAGGGCAGGTGGCGCTCGGGCAAAACGCACTGGTCGCCTTTATGCTTTGGGATGGAGCCAACTACGAAGACGCTATAATTATTTCACAACGTTTGGTTAAAGACTCCAAGTTTACCAGTATCCACATAGAAGAGTTTGTGGTGAATGTCCGCGATACCAAATTGGGGCCGGAAATCACAACCTGCGACATCCCGAATGTCGGCGAAACGAAATTGAAAGATTTGGACATGGATGGCGTTGTCCGCATAGGGGCCGAGGTCAGAGCAAATGATATCTTGGTGGGAAAAATTACACCTAAAGGAGAATCGGAGCTTACTCCGGAAGAGAGGCTTCTTCGTTCTATTTTCGGAGAGAAAGCCCGTGATGTCAAAGACACTTCGCTTCGTATGGAACACGGCAAGCGCGGGCGTATTGTCGGTGTAAAAGTTTTCTCGCGGGAAAAGGGGGACAGGCTTGATTCGGGAATCATAAAAAGAATTCACATTGAAGTGGCTCAACTTAGAAATGTTTCGGTGGGCGACAAGCTGGCCGGAAGGCACGGCAATAAGGGCGTTATCTCGCTCATTTTGCCGGAAGAAGACATGCCGTATATGGCGGACGGCAAGCCAATAGATATCATTTTGACACCGCTTGGCGTGCCTTCCCGCATGAACTTGGGGCAGATTCTTGAAATGCACCTTGGACTCGCGGCGCACACATTGAACTATCAGGCCATAGTGCCTCCGTTTATGGGGGTTACCGACGAAGAGATAAAAAAGGAACTCGTTACCGCCGGATTTTCCGAAACAGGCAAGGTAAAAATGTTTGACGGACGCACCGGCGATTCTTACGACAAAGAAATCGCCATCGGATACATGTATGTGATGAAACTTCATCACATGGTTGAAGACAAAATACACATGCGTTCCATCGGGCCATATTCTCTCATTACCCAACAGCCGCTTGGCGGAAAGGCCCAAGGGGGCGGTCAGCGTTTCGGGGAAATGGAAGTGTGGGCTCTTGAAGGATACGGCGCGGCGCACACGCTTCGGGAAGTGCTTACCATAAAATCAGATGACATCGCCGGCAGGTCGGCCGCTTTTGACTCGATTATAAAAGGGAAAGAAATAAGCGCTCCGCATGCTCCGGCGGCATTTAGCGTAATGCTTAATTATTTGCGCGGGATGGCTCTTGATGTTGACTTGAGAAAAGGCAAGAAAGTTTAAAGATAAAAGCGAAAAGGTAAAAATTTTACTCGATACTTACTGAATAATTTTGAACTTTTAGTTTTAAGTTTTTAATTTCCAATATGAAAACATTTGACACAAGCGATTTCGATTCAATTTCACTAAAGCTGGCTTCCCCGGACCGTATCAGGGAGTGGTCGTATGGCGAGGTGACCAAACCGGAAACGATCAATTACAGAACCGGCCGTTCCGAGAGAAACGGCTTGTTTGACGAGCGTATTTTCGGTCCGGAAAAAGACTTTGAATGTTATTGCGGCAAATATCGCCGGATTCGTTACAAAGACATAATTTGCGAAAAATGCGGAGTGGAAGTAACCCGCTCTATTGTTCGCCGCGAGAGGATGGGGCACATAGAACTTTCAAGTCCGGTGGCGCATATCTGGTTTTTGCGCGGAGTTCCCTCCCGCATCAGTATGCTTCTGAATATTTCCGTAGCCGATGTCGAAAAAGTTATTTATTTTGCCGGGTATATCGTTACCAAAGTCAACGAAGAAGAAAAAGCAAAAATTATAAAAGATTTGGAGTCGGAGTATAAAGCCAAGTCAAAATCAACGGAAGACGAAAAAACAAAAGAAAAACTGAAAGAACTTCTTACGAGCGCCAAACATGAAATAGAAGCGGTTGTTCCGGGTAAGGTTTTTGACGAGCCGTCGTATCACAGATTTACGCTTAAATACGGGACAATATTCGAGGCCGGGATCGGGGCGGAAGCCATATACAATATTTTCAAAGTTACCGATTTGAAGAAAATAGCGCGCGATATTGAAGAAGCTTTGCCGAAGGCCAGTTCTTTGGATCGGGATAAAATGCAAAAAAGGTTATCGCTTGTGCGGTCAATGACAAGAGCTAATATCCGTCCGGAATGGATGTTTCTTACCGCCCTGCCGATTATACCGCCGGCTATTCGTCCAATGGTGGCGCTCGAGGGCGGGCGGCACGCCACCTCCGATGTTAATGATTTGTACCGTCGTGTAATAAATCGCAACAATCGTTTAAAGAAACTTAAGGAAATCGGCGCCCCCGATGTTATTTTACGCAACGAAAAACGTATTTTGCAGGAAGCGGTTGACGCTCTCATAGACAATTCCATCAGAAAACAATCGGAAGCGATGGCTATGAACGCGGCCCAAAGAAGGTCATTAAAATCGCTTGCCGATAATTTGAAGGGCAAACAGGGTCTTTTCCGCCAGAATCTTTTGGGAAAACGAGTGGACTACTCCGGCCGTTCGGTTATCGTTGTCGGCCCCAAGCTTCGCCTTAACCAATGCGGTCTGCCCAAGCACATGGCGCTTGAACTTTTCCGCCCGTTCGTGATTTCAAAAATTTTGGAGCAGGAACTTGCTTACAATATCAGGGGCGCCGGAAAATTAATAGAAGAAGCCGTGCCGGAGGTATGGGCCATCTTGGAAGAAGTCATCAAGGACAAATATGTTCTTTTGAACCGCGCCCCGACGCTTCACAGGCTCGGCATTCAGGCTTTCAAGCCGATTTTGATTGAAGGCAACGCAATCCAGATTCACCCATTGGTTTGTTCCGCCTTTAACGCGGATTTCGACGGTGACCAAATGGCCGTTCACGTGCCGCTTTCCGAAGAGGCCCAAAGAGAAGCGCGCGAACTTATGGCGGCGGATAAAAACATACTGAAACCGGGTAACGGCGATCCGGTTATTTCCGCGAAGCTTTTGGATATCTTGCTCGGCTGTTACTGGATGACTACCATCGTTGAAGGCGATTTGGGAGAAGGAAAGTATTTCTCAAGTCCCAACGCCACCATTACCGCTTTTGATTTCGGCAAAGTCGGTTTTCGGGCCAAAATAAAAGTTATGGCGACGGATAGCCCTAAATATGAAAAATTCGGAGAGAGTGTTTTTGAAACATCGGTTGGACGGCTTCTTTTCAACAGCATTCTTCCCAAAGATTTTCCTTATCTGAACGAAGAGATAAATGTAAAGAAAATGCATGTTTTGGTGGATAAACTCATTAATCATTACGGCATGAGTGAAATTCCGGCCATTATGGATAAGATTAAAGATTTCGGTTATAAATATGCCAGCGTGTCGGGAACCACCTGGGGGATTGACGACGTTAATGTTCACCCGAAAAAGGAAGAAATTGTCGTCTCGGCCAGAGAACAAGCCGAAGAAGTGCTCTCCCAATACAATGACGGTCTTCTTTCCGAAGACGAACGTTATCGTCAAACTCTCGAGATTTGGCAGGAAGTTATCGGCAAGATAGAAAAACTTGTTCCGGAAACGTTAAAAAAACACAGTTCTGTTTACGATCTCATCAATTCCGGAGCCAGAGCTTCGGTAAAACAAGTTTCGCAGATGTCGGGGATGAAAGGACTCATCATTAACACCGCCGGACGGACGATTGATTTCCCGATAGTTCCCTCATACAAAGAGGGGCTTTCTCCGATTGAATACTTTATTACCACTCACGGCGCGCGCAAAGGTTTGGCCGACACGGCGCTCAATACCGCGAAAGCGGGTTACCTAACTCGCCGATTGGTTGACGTGGCGCAAGACGCGGTTATCGCGGAAGAAGACTGCGGAACCAAAGAAGGAAAGTTTATAAAAAAAGAAAGCTTCTCCGGCATAGAAGTTCCGATATCAAAAGCCGTTCGTGGCCGAGTTTTGGCGGCGGATATCAAAGACGAGAAGGGCAAAGTACTCTTTAAGCGCGGGCACCTTGTTTCAAAAGATGACGCTCTCTTGGCCGAAGAAATGGGCGTTACGGAAGTAGAAGTTCGTTCTCCGCTTACCTGCAAGACTTCTCACGGAGTGTGCCGTGTTTGTTACGGGCTTGATATGGGCAGAAACAAATTGGTGGAACTGGGAGAAGCCGTCGGGATCGTGGCGGCCCAAGCTATTGGCGAACCAGGCACCCAGCTTACAATGCGTACCTTCCACCAGGGAGGAGTGGCCGGAGTTGACATTACCATGGGTTTGCCGCGCGTTGAAGAAATTTTTGAGCGTCGCATACCAAAAAATCCGGCAGTTATCGCCACTATTTCCGGCGAAATCATCGAAATAAAAGAAGACGGCAAAGAGAAAATAATAAAAGTCTTGGCTGATCCGGCAAGCGTCAAAAAGGGCAAGACGAACGAAATTGAATTTGTCGTTCCTTTCAGGCGGACTTCGCTGGTGAAAATCGGAGACAAGATAGAAAAAGGCCAAATCATAACCGATGGCTCGGCTGATCTCGCGGAATTGTTCAAGTATGCCGGCAAAGAAGCCACCGAAGAATATATTATTAAGGAAATAAACAATGTCTACGAGCTTCAGGGAGCGTCTATTTCCAGAAAACACATAGAAATAATTATTCGCCAAATGTTTTCACGCCGAAAAATAACGAGTGCCGGAGACAGCGATTTCACAAACGGAGATGTTGTTGAAAGCGCGGAATTTGAGAAAGAAAACGAGAGAATAAAAGACGAGGGTGGGGAAGAAGTCAAAGGGACGCCCCTCATATTCGGTATTTCCGAAGTGTCGCTTTCCACAAAAAGTTGGTTATCAGCCGCTTCCTTCCAAAACACAACGCGGGTGCTCATTGCCACCGCCGTTCGTAGCGGAACGGACACCCTAAGGGGGCTTAAAGAAAATGTTATTATCGGCCGTTTGATTCCCGCGGGAACCGGCTTTAGGAATAATGCCGATGAGAATGACCGAATAGAGCCGGACGAAGAATAGTTTTTTGTGGTAAGAAAAGTAAGCTTTTTGAAGCGTAAAACTTAAAACTTGAAACTTGTAACTTTATAAACTACAAGTTCTACGTTCTACGTTCTACGTTCTACGTTTATGAATATCTCACCCGTTGATCAGATCAAAGAGCGTCTTTCTATCTCCGATGTGGTTGGTTCGTATGTGAAGCTTGAGCGCGCTGGCGCGAATTTCAAAGCGAAATGCCCGTTCCACAGCGAACGTACGCCGTCATTTTTTGTTTCTCCGCCTCGTGGCACATATCATTGTTTCGGATGCAATCGTGGCGGGGACATATTTACTTTTGTGGAGGAAATAGAAGGGATGCAATTCGGAGATGCTCTAAAAATTTTGGCCGATCGGGCCGGAGTTGTTCTTAAATCAGTTGACCCGAAATTAAAAAGCGAATACGACAAATTATACGGTTTGATTGAGACGGCGGCGGAATATTATCGGGAATGTTTGAGTGAGAACAACGAAGCATTATTGTACCTTAAAAAAAGAGGGCTAACCGATGAAACTATCCGCGCGTGGCGGATAGGTTTTGCCAAAGAAAATTGGAGCGGTCTTTACGACACGCTAAAGAAAAAAGGGTACGCCGATTTGGACATCGACAAAGCCGGTTTGATTGTTTCCGGAGGGCGTGGTTACTACGACAGATTTAGAAGCCGGATAATGTTTCCTTTGGCCAACCCAAGCGGCAAAATAATCGGTTTCTCCGGGCGGATTTTTCTTCCCTACGACAAGACGAAAGAAAAAGAGCTTGCCAAATACGTAAACAGTCCGGATACGGTTCTCTACAACAAGTCGCGCGTTCTTTACGGTTACGACAAGGCAAAATCCGAAATGATGAGAGAAAACAGCGCCGTGCTTGTTGAGGGGCAAATGGATTTGCTCATGTCCCACCAGTCCGGCGCCATAAATACTGTCGCTCTCTCGGGAACTGCGCTTACCGAAGACCACCTCAAGATGATAAAACGTTTCGCTGATAATTTGATTTTGGCTTTGGATTCGGATACCGCCGGGTTCGCCGCTTCAGAGAGGGCTTGGAAACTGGCTATATCTCTCGGTCTTGATGTTAAGGTCGCTCAAATTCCAAAAGGCCTTGATCCGGCAGACTTCATCCTGAAGGACAAAGAAGGTTGGGAATCCGCCATAAAAGGAGCCAAGCACATAATTGATTATTTATTTTCGGGGCTAAAAGAGAAAGGACTCGATAAAAGAACGCTTAGTCTTTAGGTGGGCAAAAAAATTCTTCCATATGTTGCCGAGATAAGCAATAAAATGGACCAAGCTCATTTTGTCGGCAAGCTGGCAGGAGAACTTTCCATGGCCGAAGGACACCTGTGGGAAGAAATAAGCAAGATCAAAGATTCTTCAAGCGCCGCGCCCCCGCCATCAGCGGAAAAGAAACAGGAGTTTTTCCGCAAAGATGTGATTGCTCGTAAAATAGTCGGAATCATTCTGTGGCAAGAGGGGATTAAGGGTTCTGTTGTAGACACGGAAAAAGCCAAAGAAAACTACCAAAAAATAGCCGAAAACTACGGAATTGAAAAATTTGCCGAAATGAAAAACAAAGAAGATCTTGTGTTTGAATCGGAAGTTTACTACGCGGGGCACGAACGAATACCGCAGGAACTCGCCGAGCTTTTCAGGAATTTGGAGAGAGAGCTTTTGGAAGAAAATTTCTCCAAAGCCATGATTGAGATAGCTCAAGCCGAAAAATCCGGGGAAGGGGACAAAGCGGACGAACTTTTAAAAAAATGTCAGGAAATTTCAAAAAAAATAAATGAGATTAAAAATAGAAAATAATACCAATATACGAATGAGCACGAATAATACGAATAGAATTCCACCAGTATCATTCGCATAAATTCGTATATTAGTATCGTAAAAATATGACAAAAAAGAAACGAGCAAAGTCCAAAAAGACAGCAAAAAACTCCGCTAAAAAAACCGCGAAGAAATTTTTTCCAAAAACAAAAAAACCCGCGAAAAAATCGCCGAAATCTTTGAAACACAAAAAAATAAAGAAGGGGCGTATTTTGGCCGGCAAAAAAACCGCCGGTTCGATTGTCAAAAAAACCAAACGCTCTCTCCTGGAAGAAAAAGCGGATGAGCTTGTTTTGAAGGGCAAAACACGAGGGTTTATCACTTACGATGAAATATTAAGAGCTTTTCCGAACATTGAAAACGACGTATTCTTTTTGGAGGATTTGTATGAGCGCTTGAACACTGTCGGCGTGGATGTTCTTGAGGGCGGGAATTTGCTTGACCTTGACGCCGAAGAAATCGCAGTCAAAGGCAAGAGGGAAGGCTCGTCTTACGATTCAATCCAAATGTATTTGAAAGAAATAGGCCAGTATCCGCTTCTTTCCGGCAATCAAGAAAAAGAATTCGCCAAACGCATAGAAAAAGGGGACAACGAAGCCAAAAATTTGCTCGCTCGCGCCAACTTGCGCCTTGTCGTTTCCATCGCCAAAAGGTTTGTGGGCCGCAGTTCGGACCTTACTCTCCTTGATTTGATACAGGAGGGCAATCTCGGGCTTTTTAAGGCGGTGGACAAATTTGACTGGAAGAAGGGTTACAAGTTCTCAACTTACGCTACTTGGTGGATTCGTCAGGCCATTACCCGCGCTTTGGCGGACCAGTCGCGCACCAT
>JBBTSJ010000045.1:0-3543 GCA_038064715.1 Patescibacteria group bacterium
AACAATTTCGCGATTCATTATCAAACGCTCCGCCTGAAATCGCCGCGTGTCTTGAAAACGCAATCGGTAAAGAAAATATCGATAAGCTGAATAGCGGCGCCATGAGGCCGTCTCGCGGGTTGGGCGACAAGATGGCGGAATGTTTTAGACAGGGTGAAGAACAGCGGATTCAAAATGAGTATAAAAACAGAAACATGGGTGAAGGAGGGCAAGAAAATTCGTCCGAAGGTTCATACGAAAGAAACGGGCCCGGCGGACTGCGCCGAGACAATCGGGATTTTATGGAAAATCGGGGTCCTCGAGGCAATGACCTGTATGAAGACCCGAGAAACAGACAGGAGTTTGGTCCGCGTTGCGAAGGTGGTGGTTGCCGGGAAGAACAAAATATCGGGCCAAGGAACAGACAGGCGCCAAGAATTGAGCCTCGCCCTCTTGATGGACAAGGCGGGTTTGAGAGACCCACTACTGATAACGCTACCGGTCCCGAAATAAGAAGCGGCGGCGGCGGAAGCGCGCCATACATTCAAGGCGTAGAAATCGCCCCGCCTACCAATATGGCTCCCCGGCTTGAGCCAACCGCGCCAACGCAAAACGAAACCTCGTCCCCCGCTCCCATCCAATTTGAAGTCGCGCCGCCGCCGGCCAATGTTCCCGGAATAACTACGCAACCGACTAGTTTGGTCAATCCAAACTCTATGATGGGCGCGGTCTTCGGCGTATTCCGACCTCTATTTTTGAGATAGAGAAAGGCGGAGAATAAATTTAGAATCGTTAAAACTTGCTTGGGCTATTCTCTCGGAAACCCCTATCGCGTCGCAAAGCGAGCGTCCGAATTTTGGCGAAAAAACGAATTCCGAAACTTGGCTGCGGGACTTGGATTCGGACCAAGATTTTCTCCTCCAAAGGGAGACGTGCTACCATTACACTATCCCGCAATATTTTAAAAATCTATAACCTATAACTTATAACTTATAACAAAAACGTCTTAAAAACAATTCGATTTAAACGGGATTGCCCCGTAGTGAAGTTTGGCGATGTACGAAGTCGTAAGCCATAATATTATGGCTTACCTCGCCAAATTCTACTTTACCCCATAGGCGTTACCCCATAGGCGAGGCCTATGTATACATAGGCCTCGCCTATGGAAATAATTTTTTGTTTATGCCGGGTCCAAGCTTGGTATTTTTAACGCGGAGGTGCCAAAAACGTACATGGTATGGTCGATAGAAATTAGTTTTTCTTCTTTTGTTTGTTGTTAATTATTACTTGTTACTTGTCTATTATTTCTTACCCCAAATGCGCATGGTCGTTCCAGGCAATAACGTGCCAAGGGTTATCGCGTTCATTCGGAACTACGGGTTTATACTCGCAAAGAGTGACGCCTGTGTTTCTCGTCTCAAGTGATATTCTAAGCTTGTAATATTCGCGTGAAGTCATTTCTTCCCCCAAAATCATACAGGAAACAAGCATGCGCAGAAATAACCCGTGAGTAACCACAAGGACATTCTCATGTCTGAGCGAAAGAATAAAATCCAAAGCAGTCAATCCCCTTTTTTTAAAATCATCAAAATTTTCTTCATCCGAATGTCTCCAGTCCGGAACAAAAAGATTTTCCATGCGCAAGCTACGAATCTTCGTTGCAATAGGACCATCTTTAGGGGTGTTTATTATTTCCGACGGATTTCGTCGCTCAACAAACAAATCAGAGTAATCTATGGGCTTTAAAATTATAGTGTTTACGATATCGGCTGTTTCCCTAGCTCGCCCGTATGTGCTTGAAATAATAAAATCTATCGGTATTTCCAAAAAACGTTCCGCTACAAACTCCGCTTGTTTCCTTCCATTTTCGGTAAGCGGAGAATCAGACCCGTGAATAATAGAACCTATATTTTCTTCGCTTTCTCCGTGTCTCACAAAATAAACTTTCATTGATCCTTATTTGTTATCTTTATGAGCGCCAGTTCAAGCGGAAGTTCCGGAATGAAAGCGTAATCAATTTGATTATACGCGTCAAGAAGCGCGACAATGGTAGCCGACGAAATATTGGCGCCATGCTCTTTTGCCAAAAGAGCGATAAATTTCCTGTCTTCCTCAGTCAGGTCTTCCGAGAATTCTTTTGCCGTAGACTCGAAAAACTTGGACAGCAAAGCGATTCGCAGTTTGCGCAAGACGAGTTTCAAAAATACTTTCATATCTATATTTTGCGAAACGGCTTTGTGCGCGACCGAAAGGCCTTTTTCCAAATCTTTGCCGGCTACGGCGGAAAGAAAATCGTTGACAAGGGCGGTAGACGGCGCGCCCGTAATCGCTTCCACTTCCTCGCGAGTAATTTTCTTGTCCAAAGACATATTAAGCACTTTTTGAAGCGTTCCCGTCGTGTCGCGGAACGAACCTTCGCCCAAAAGGGCTATCAGGTCGGCTGTCGGAGCGTCTATTTTGAACCCTTCCGCTTCCGCGATGTCTGACACAAGGTCCTTCAGCATTTGATGAGTCGGTTTTTTAAAGTTGAAAACCTGGCATCTGGAAACTATTGTTTCCGGAAGCTTGCCTATTTCGGTCGTAGCCAAAATAAAAACGACATGCTTGGGCGGTTCTTCTAGGGTCTTGAGCAAGGCGTTAAAGGCGTCT
The DNA here is from genome assembly GCA_038064715.1 of Patescibacteria group bacterium. GTDB lineage: Bacteria > Patescibacteriota > Minisyncoccia > Phycocordibacterales > VMEP01 > JBAZYZ01. Next base: position 2,629 of record JBBTSJ010000045.1, read on the forward strand.
TTGGTAAGCATGTGAACCTCGTCCACGATATAAACTTTGTGTTTTGAGTCAAACGGCAATGTTTGCACTGATTCCTTAAGAGCCCGGATGTCATCTATGCCGCGGTTCGAGGCGGCGTCAATTTCATAAAGGTCGTTTCTTGAACATCCAAGCTCGCGAGCGAGAATGCGCGCGATGGAGGTCTTGCCCGTGCCGCGCGAGCCGGCAAAAAGATAAGCGTGCACGGTATTGTCGGTTTCAATAGAGCTTTTTAAGACGCTTACGATATGTTCCTGCCCCCGAACTTTATCAAAAGTCTCCGGCCGATATTTGCGGTAAAAAGCAATGTTTGTCCCGTTAGATTTTTTGGGAAAATTTTTAGACATAGGTAATCCAGTATATCAGTTTGTCCCCTAAAGAAAAAAGCCCCGCGAGTGCGGGGTTTGTAAAACGGGGAAGCGGAACGCGTTTACGCGGTTTCGGACTTCGGCTCCAACAAACTCCTCGGCGCGACCAAATTTATTTCACCTCCGATATTCTCTAGCGCAACACGGGTGATTTCGATTTCTTCGGAAATAGTTCGGCGTTTTTCTTCAAGCTCGCGTTTCAAAGAAACCGTGTCGGGAGGTCCGTCTTTTTGTTCCGCGTACGAATTAACCAAAAGGGGGTAACGCTCAAGTTTCCATATTTGGTAATCCAAACTCCACAAATCCTTCCGGAGTTCCGTAAGCTTCATCCGTCGAGCAACCAAAATCTCGGCTTTGATGCCTATTACTAAAGCCATTTGCTCCCCTTCCCAGAAAAACGAATAAAGGTTCTTCGGGGCCCGCCTGCGCGTACCTGTCTGCGTGCGAACACGCACAGGCGGACACATTCACATGCTCCGAGCTCAGGCGAAATATAACTGGGTACAATAATTCGTCTTCGCTCGGACGC
>JBBTSJ010000046.1:0-15910 GCA_038064715.1 Patescibacteria group bacterium
AAGATTTTAGCCCTGGCTGGCGTGGAGATAAACGGCAATCGCCCGTGGGATATTGCCGTCAATGACGAGCGTTTTTACAAGAAAGCACTACTAGAAGGCTCTCTCGGGCTCGGTGAATCTTATATGGACGGTTGGTGGGATTCTCAAAAACTGGACGAGTTTTTTGCCAGAGTTTTAAGCGCGCGCCTTGGCGAAAAAGTCGGTTCAAAATGGAGAAAAGCTCTGCGGGGTTTTGGAAGTATTATTTTTAATATGCAATCCAGAACGCGAGCGTTTCAGGTTGGGGAGCAACATTATGATATCGGCAACGATTTGTACGAAGCCATGCTTGATAAACGAATGGTTTATACTTGCGGTTATTGGAATCCTTCGACGAGCTCAGGACAGGGCGCAAAGACACTCGACGAAGCCCAGGAAGCTAAACTTGATTTAGTTTGCCGGAAATTGGGCCTTCGTTCTGGCCAGAGAATTTTGGATATAGGATGCGGTTGGGGAAGTTTTGCCAAATTCGCGGCGGAAAAATACGGCGTATCGGTGATTGGGGTGACCATATCAAAAGAACAAGTTTTGCTTGGCCAAAAATTGTGCGAAGGTTTGCCGGTTGAAATTTTGCTCAAGGACTACAGAGAGATAGAGGGGGAATTTGACCACATTGTTTCTTTGGGGATGTTTGAGCATGTCGGATACAAGAACTACCGTGTTTATATGGAAGTAGCGGGCAAGCATTTAAAAAAAGGCGGATTATTTTTGCTTCACACAATAGGGAATAATTTTTCCATGCGCGACGGTGATGCCTGGGTGAGAAAATACATTTTTCCCAACGGAATGCTCCCGTCAATAAAACAAATAAGCAAGAACATAGAAGGACTTTTTGTCATGGAAGACTGGCACAATTTTGGGGCGGACTACGATAAAACTCTTATGGCTTGGCAGAAAAATTTTGAAGACAATTGGGATAAAATAAGTCCTCAATATAGCGAGCGTTTCCGCAGAATGTGGAATTATTATCTTCTCTCTTTCGCGGGGTCGTTTCGTGCCAGAAATATCCAATTGTGGCAGATTGTTTTGTCCAAAGAAGGCATTCCCGGCGGATACAAATCAATCAGATAGAAAATTATTTGTAAAACTCTTTTTGACACTTAAATTTTTTAAAATTTAAAAATCTTATTGTTATTGTCTAATTCGTGAGAATGAGAGAATAGTGGTAAGATAAGGATACATGAAGGATAAAGAATTAGAGAAAAGTTTAAAAGCGCTGGCTAATCGCCGCCGACTTTCAATAATTAGGTTTATTAAAAACAAGAAGGAGGTGTCGGTCGGGGATATCTCGAGTGAAATAAAACTTTCGTTCAAATCAACCTCGCGACATTTGAGCGTGTTGTTTTCCGCCGGAATCCTCGAGAGAGAACAAAGAAGCCTCCAAGTTTTTTACAGATTAGCAGACGACATTATCGAGCCAGTCCGCAGAATTATCGCAGTTCTCTAGAGCCATCTTTTCTATTTTTTGACTGTTAACTATTGTCTAATTCGTGAGAATAAGAGAATAGTTTAACTATCATAATGTATGTGACGATAGCTAGTGGCGGATAATTTTGTTTTTAACTACTGTCTAATTCGTGAGAATAAGAGAATAGTTTTATAGAACGTACAAGAGTAGAGTTAGTGATATGATAGAAATATTAAAGTGAAATTAAAAAATATATTATGAAATTACCGTTGTCATTATTACCATTACCAAATGGAGAAATTATAGTTTTGTTACCATCGGGGAAAGTTGCTGATTTACCAATATGTCATCCAGTGTTTTCTTTATGGTCAGGCCAGTCTGTTGATTTTGATTATGGCGGGAAGCCGCTTATCAATTACGAGGGTGAAGCAATATTTGCAGAGCTTGCCATATTGCGTATCTTGCTCGCTGATGGTTGGGATGGTGTTTGGGTTGAAACGTATGGCGGAACAAATTTTCTCCGAGACATGCCACACGACTGGAAACTAAAGCCACAAAATATTGCTATACCCAAAGACAAGCAGAACCTACTCCAAGATATTTGGAAAACTGGCAAGACAAAGGCATGTTTTGATGTTTTTGTCTGGAAAAGAAGCGAAGTTCTTTTTTGTGAAGCAAAAAATAAAGGGAAAGATAAACTCACAAGCGGTCAACTTAAATTTATTGAAGGTGCGCAAGCTTGTGGCGTACCCACTCAATCATTACTGATTGTAGAATGGACAATTTCGCAATAGGAATAAAACTATACCTCGACACTCTTCAAAAATTTCAAGTTTCTTGCCCACAATTTCGCGGTAGATATTTGCCAAAGTCCATGCCCAATCAATGTTATCAACAGGTTTTACTATTGTCTAATTCGTGAGAATGAGAGAATAGTTGAATTGGTATGAAAGTGGCAAGACAAGGTAGGGCAGGATAAAAGTGCGGTGGATCGGGGTTCAGAGTCCGATACTTTTCAGAAAAATCTCCAGCTCTTTGCCGGTGATTTCGCGGTGGGCGTTCGGCTTCATCGCGCCTAAGCGAATATTCATAATTCTGACGCGGGTTAGGTCGGTCACGTCGTTATGCAAAGCGGCGCACATTCGCCGTATTTGATGTTTCTTGCCTTCGGTCAGGATTATTTTAAAATTGTTGTCGCCCAAAATGCTTACTTTGCATTTCTTGGTCCGGTAGCCCTCTATCTCCACGCCGGTTTCCATGTGCGTTTTGAAACTTGGCCTTAGATTGTTTCTGACTGTAACCAGATATTCTTTTTCGTGTTCGTATTCCGGATTAAGCAGGCGGTCGGTGATTCGGCCGTCGTTGGTCAAAATAAGGAGACCGCTTGAATCTTTGTCCAGACGGCCGACAGGAAAGACGTGTTTGCCCCCGATATTGACCGAGTGTTCAATATCCTTTTCGCCCGCCTGCGCCGTAATATGTGACCTGTCCGCGCGTGGTGCGTGAGCAGACACGGCGGGCAAGCCCATTTGAGGGGAGTGAGTGATAACTCCTTTCGGTTTGTTGTAGGCAAAATAGGAACATTTTGGCGGTTTTTCTTTGCGCCTGACTTCCACCAGATCACGCTCGTTTACCTTGTCGCCCAAAACGGCCAGTTTGCCGTTTATAAAAACAACTCTTTTTTCTATCAACTTGTCGGCATCTCTTCGCGTGGAGTATCCTTTATGAGCCAGATATTTGTTTACTCGCATGGGGAATGCCGATTTTGAAGATGTTTCCATAAGTTTGTCGAGTATAGCATTTTTTAGAAAAATAAAGGTTTCTCGGGGTAAGCCCCGAGACACTGAACCTTTGTTGGCTCCTCGGCTCGGAAATGCGAAAGCGGAGCTTTCGCATTTCACTCACTCTACGTCGCCAATAAAGATTCGCCTAATGGCGAAGAATATATTTTTCTTAACCCCTTACCAATTTCACAACAAGGAGCGGTGTCGGTTTATGACAGAACAGGCGAACTTATCGGCGACATTATTCATATTATATTTCTCCAAAATTGGTGCGGGGTTTAGAAAAAAAGTTGCTTTTTACGTGTGTTTATGTTATTAAAAACCCCAGTAAAACGATCTTCACACTCAAATTTCAGGAAGGAGTTTCCCGATGAACTCGCTTGTTCAAAAACTATTGGCAACGAAACCGGCAGACAACACGAGAGCCTTGATGGAGTTTCTAAGTTACATGGGCGAAGTTATCGCTGGCAGTGACAAGGGGGCTCAACCAAAACCGTTCTTTTTGTCGGAACGCGATAAGTGGGCGACCTTAAGGCGCAAGACACCTATCGTTTATTGCGGGAAATTTGCCCCCAAAAATGACGGAATCGTTGTTGATTTTTGCGCACACGCGCTCGCCCTCGTCTTTTTTTCTTTGCTTGAATATCAAGCAAGCAAAACTCTAACCGAGGCAGGCCTTAAGGTTTTGCTTGCTCGTTCTATTGAAGCGAAAAGGCGCTTAGATGTTCTTCCAAACAACGCTTATTTTGACGACACTTTTTTAAGTATCGGGTATTTTGTATCGGCGGTTGGAAAAAACGCTGTGTTTAAGTCGAGCCTAAGAAAGCCTACTCTTCTTGATAGAACTTTTATATCTACTGTCGGAGGGCACGAGCAGGACATCAGCTGAATCGCGCGGCGATAGAGGATTGAGCATTTTTAGACAGAAACCCTCTCTGCCGGCAGAGGGGGGATTTTTTATGCCAGAATGAATGACTGAAAACTTGTCTTGAGGTATTTTCTAAAATACAAAAAAACCGCCCCTTGTGAGGGCGGTGGTCCCAGTCGTCTTGTCTCACGCGCGGTAACGCGTGGGCAGAGGCTCGGACCAATCGCTTTTGGCGCGCCGACTTCTAGCAAAGAGCACCTACTTAAAAAGCCCTTCGTTTTTATGAAGGGCTTTTTGGTTGCTATCTTTTTCTCTGTTTTTTAAGCTAGACACGAGAAAACCCTCCACATTTGTTTCCGAGGAGGACCAAGAGGACATTTCCCGTAGTTATTTTCATATAGCTAATGTATATGATATTTATATATGTTGTCAACTTATTTTCCGAGATCATCTCTCTCCAAGTAAACGTTGCAAAGTAAGGGTTTATTATTCCAAGGGCTCCCCTTGGAAAGTTTTTACTTTGATCGTTTTGTGTTATCTTTATTATTGAATAATAATAATTTTCAAAAAAAGTTATGTCTCACACAATATTACCGGAATCTAAAATCGCGCGGTTTTTGTTTGGCGATACTCGTCTGGCTCCCCTCTGGCTTCTGGTCAGACTTTATTTGGGCTACGAATGGATTTTGGCCGGCTCCCACAAATTTACCGACCCGCTATGGATAGGTCCACAGGCCGGAACCGCGGTCAAAGGGTTTCTTATGGGGGCGCTAAAGAAAATGTCCGGAGATCATCCTGATGTATCGTCGTGGTACGGGTATTTCGTGGAGCATTTCGCCTTGTCTCACACGGTTGCGTTTTCGTATCTTGTTACTTTTGGAGAAATCGCGGTAGGCATAGCGCTTATTCTCGGTTTTTTGGTTGGAGTTTCTTCATTTTTCGGCGTGCTCATGAATTACAATTTCATGCTTGCCGGCACGGTTTCAATAAATCCCGTAATGATTTTGCTCGGCATTCTTCTTATGCTCGCTTGGCGGACGGCCGGCTCTTATGGCTTTGACCGCTTTCTCTTGCCTCAAATTTTGAAGTGGAGGAACGCCGTTCCCGGTTACAAATAACAAACAGGCTCGTTTTTTGGCGGTTGGTGTATACTTTCAAAATGTCCGAACCGCTGGCTTCAAAAATAAGGCCCAAAAAATTAGCCGATTTTATCGGTCAGGAGCATTTGGTTGGCCCGGATAAACCTCTTCGAATAGCCATAGAAAAAAAGCATTTATTCTCTTTTATATTTTGGGGTCCGCCCGGGGTTGGCAAAACCACCTTGGCGCGCATTTACGCGGACAGTTTGGAAGCCAAGTTTTACGAGCTGTCCGCGGTCTCGGCTGGCAAGGACGATATTCGCTCCATTTTAAACGACGACAGCGAGAGTAAGCCCAAAGTTTTTTTCTTGGACGAAATACATCGTTTCAACAAAGCCCAGCAGGATTATCTTTTGCCGTTTGTGGAAACCGGGAGACTGACACTTATCGGCGCGACCACGGAAAATCCAAGTTTTGAAGTTATTCCGGCGCTTCTTTCGCGATGCAGGGTGTTTGTCTTGAACGAACTTTCCGATGGAGAAATGCGAAAAATAATAAACCGCGCGGGTATGAAAGTTCCCAAAGAGGCCGCGGATTGGCTTATAAAAATGGCAAACGGCGACGCGCGCCAAGCTCTTTCCGTTTTGGAAAACGCCGCCAAGCTTTACGGCAAAATTACCCTTGCCTCGCTCAAAGACACCATTCAATCAAAATTTTTGCGTTACGACAAAAAGGGAGAGGAACACTACAACACCATAAGCGCTTTCATAAAAAGTATGCGCGCCGGACAGCCGGACGCGGCGATATATTATTTGGCCCGGATGCTTGACTGTGGAGAGGATCCGAAGTTTATTGCTAGGCGCATGGTCATATTCGCCAGCGAAGACATCGGGCTTGCCCAGCCAACCGCTCTCGTGGTGGCAAACGATGTGTTTCGGGCGGTGGAAACAATCGGCATGCCGGAATGCCGCATTAATCTTGCTCACGGCGTTGCGTATCTTTCGCAGTGCAAGAAAAACAGAAGCGCTTACGAGGCAATGGAAGAAGCCATGGCCGACGTGAAAAAATTCGGCAATCTTCCCATTCCGCTTGAAATCAGAAATCCGGTGACCAAACTAATGAAAGAGTTAAGTTACGGCAAGGGGTATGAGCAGTACACCAAAGAAGATCTGCTTCCCGAAAAATTGAAGAAAAAGAAATATTTAGAAAAATAATGACTTGCCTAATGGCGAGGAATATATTTTTCTTAACCCCCCACCAATTTCACCCAAGAGACAACACTTATTTACTGCGAAACGCATGAATTACTCGGCAATATTACTTGTATCATATTTCTCTAAAATTGGTGTGGGGTTTAGAATCCAGGCGTGATATAATTTTCATACCGTGTCGGTAGCACACCCACTTTTTATGGATAACGAGATTCCCAGGATTAAAAAATATGCGCGCGCCGCGAATTTTATTTCCGCGGCCCAGATTTATTTGCAGGATAATTTTCTACTTGGCGAACCTCTCGAGCCAAAACACATAAAACCCCGTCTTTTGGGCCACTGGGGGACATGTCCCGGAGTGAATTTCATCTACGCCAACTTGCAGAATCTGATTAAAAAGCGCGAGGTCGAGATGCTTTTTATTCTGGGGCCCGGTCATGGATTTCCCGCTCTTCAAGCTAATCTTTTTATTGAAGGAACGCTTGGCAAATATTATCCGGAAGCTACGGAGAATGAAAATGGAATAGGGTATGTGGTAAAAAATTTCAGCTGGCCGTATGGATTTCCCAGTCATTCAAACCCAGGCGCGCCCGGGGTTATTTTGGAAGGGGGAGAGCTTGGATACTCCCTGTCTACCGCTTACGGCGCGGTTATGGACAATCCGGACTTGATAGTTGCTTGCGTTGTCGGCGACGGGGAAGCCGAAACAGGGGCGATAGCCACCGCTTGGCATTTGAATAAATTTATAAGCCCGAAAGAAAGCGGGGCAGTTTTGCCCATACTTCATTTAAACGGATATAAGATTTCAGGACCGACTGTTTTTGGGCGGATGAGCAACAAAGAACTAAAGGACCTTTTTAGCGGTTACGGCTATACCCCGCATTTTGTGGAAGGAAAAAATATTTACGAAAAAATGGCCGAAACGACGGAAAAATGTTACCAAGAAATTCGCGCGGTTCAAAACAGAGCTCGGGGCGGTGAAAAAGTTGTTTCTCCGCGAATGCCGATGATAATTTTGAAAACACCCAAAGGGTGGACGGGGATAAAAAAACTTCACGGCGAAAGAATAGAAGGAAATTTTTTGGCGCACCAAGTTGTGGCTCCGAACGTCAGGGGAAGCAAGGTGGAACTTAAGGCGCTCGAAAAATGGCTTCGTTCATACAAAATTGAAGAACTTTTTTCATCCGAGAGCGGTTTTACGGAGGACATCAAATACCTTATTCCACCGCCGGAACTCCGCATGGGCGATAACAGGCATGTTCACGGCGGTTCTTCCGCTACTAAACCGCTCAACCTTCCGGACATCGCGTTGTTTGAGAAGGAGGTGGATATTCCGGGGCTTCACGGGTCAAGTAGTATGCATCGCGCCGGAGAGTATTTGAAAGAAGTATTTGCCAGAAACAAAAACAATTTCCGCTTGATGTCGCCAGATGAAACCTACTCCAACAAGATTGACGAGGTGTTTAAAGAAACTTCGCGGGCCTTTCAATGGCCGATAAAAAAATGGGATAAAGATTTATCGCCTGGGGGGCGTGTCATGGAAATGCTTTCTGAGCATTCTCTCCAGGGGTTGCTCCAAGGGTATGTTCTTACCGGCCGGCACGGAGTGTTCGCTTCCTACGAAGCGTTTATCCAGATTGTTAGCAGTATGGTGGATCAGTACGCCAAATTTATCAAAGTGGCGAGAGAAACATCGTGGCGGGGGGAAGTGCCTTCCTTAAATTATATTTTGACCTCATCCGGTTGGCGCCAGGAACACAATGGTTTTTCTCATCAGAACCCCGGTTTCATCGATAATATTTTGGAAAAACACAGCTGTTTTATTCATGTTTATTTTCCGCCGGACGGAAACTCAACGCTTGCTGTTTTGAAGAGGGTGCTTGAATCGCGAAACGAAATTAATGTAATAGTGGCGGGCAAGACTCACGAAGCGCGCTGGCTTACTCCCGCGCTTGCCGAAGAAGAGCTCGCGCGCGGCCTCTTGGTCTGGGATTTTGCAAGCGACGATAATCCCGATATCGTGGTTTCTTCGGCGGGAGATTATCTGACCAAAGAGGCGCTCGCGGCCGTTGACTTGGCCAAAAAAGAGGACCCGAATATTAAAATAAGATTTGTGAACATACTTGAACTTTCCGCCTTGGGGTTGGGGAATTCCGAATGTCGCGTACCGCTTCACGATTTTGAAGATTATTTCACCAAAGATAAGCCGGTCATCTTCAACTTTCACGGATATCCGGAAACATTGAAGCAGATTCTTTTTGACCATCTCCGTGAAGGCGACGGGGGCCGTTTTTCAGTTCACGGATATATGGAAAATGGCGGAACTACGACGCCTTTTGACATGCAGGTCAGAAATGGAACCAGTAGATACCATCTGGTCAAAGAAATTTTCCAGACCCTCGAGAAGCGCGGTGTTGTGTCACCCAATTTGGTTGAAAAAGTCGTGGAAAAGTATGACGATAAACTTTCCGCGCATAAAGAATATATAATAAAGAATGGAATTGACCCTGAAGAAATAGAGAATTGGAAGTGGTCCGGTAGTAACAAATAACAAATAATCAACTCCAAAAATTAAAGTTTACAATTAACGCATTGACACATTTACTACAAACTACAACCTACCAACTAAAAACTATTCCATGATTCTCACCGTAAACATAGGCAGTGCTTCCAAGAAATACGCTCTTTATGAAAAAGAAAAGTGTCTTTTTTCCGCGCATTTTGAAAATGAAAAAGAAAAATTTGTCGTTTTTCTCATCTGCGGCGATATGGAAGAAAAACGCGAGATAGATAGCGGTGATTATTCGGCTTCGCTTTCTTACACTTTGGGTTTTCTGATTGACCGCAATTTGGTTGACGCCGAAAAAGAGTCTTTGTCCGTGGCTATCCGCATTGTCGCGCCCGGAGAATATTTCACCAAGCATAAGATAATTGACGAGGAATATATGAAAAGACTTAATGCCGCGGTGGAAATAGAACCCATTCACATAGGACCAACCCTCTTGGAATTAAAAGAAGCAAAGAAACTTTTGCTCAAAGCCGTAGTCTATGGAATATCCGACAGCGTCTATCACACAACCATCCCAAAAGTTGCCAGACGATACGGTTTGCCGAAAGACGCTTCCGAGAATTACGGGATATATAGATACGGTTACCATGGACTATCGGTTTCAGGAGCCGTTCAAAAATTAAGAAATATGTCTGGGGGAATTCCCAAACGAACGATTGTTTGCCATTTGGGAAGCGGCGCTTCCGTGACAGCGCTCGCGGACGGCAAGAGTGTTGACACCTCAATGGGGTTTACTCCTCTTGAAGGGATACCGATGGGAAGCCGGGTCGGTTCAATTGACGCCGAAGCAGTGCTTTTTTTGCAGAAATCCATGGGGCTTAGTTCGGAAAAAATGTCCGTTTATCTTAATACAAAGTCTGGGCTCAAGGGCATTTCTGGAAAAACCTCTGATGTGAGAGAGCTTCTTTCGCTTGAAAAAGAGGGGGATTCGGAAGCTGGATTGGCTATCCAAATGTTTATATACCGGATTAGGCAATACATAGGAGCGTATATGGCGACACTGGGGGGATTGGACGCGATTGTTTTTACCGGCGTTATCGGGGAGCGTTCGCCGGAAATCAGGGCGCGGGTGTGTGAAAATTTGTCCGAACTTGGCGTAAGGCTGGACAAAAAAGAAAACGAGCTTTGTTCGGGCGCCCGCGACGGGTTTATACAAAGCACCGCCTCCGTCGTTTCCGTAATAGTATTTGTTTCCGACGAAAGCCGGGTTATGGCCGGTGCCGCTTATGGTTTGCTGAACAGGGAATAATCTCAAAACGGCTTGGCGCCAAAATTAAGTCTGCCGCGTAACAAGCGGGACGAAAGCGAACCCTTCGTATTTTTCCGTCTCCGCTTCTTCCGTAGAAACTTTTTTCATTTTCCAGACACTTTCTTTGATTGGGATAACTAATGTTCCGCCGATTTTTAATTGTTCAACAAGTTCTTTAGGATATGATTGTCCGCTGGCGGAAACCAAAATTTTATCAAAGGGCGCCTCGCCAGGAAGTCCGAGTTTCAGGCCGGCTACTCGTATGGAAGCATTCGGGAATTTGTATTTCGCTAGATTCGTTTGGCCGAAGGCCACAAGTTCCGGTATTATTTCAACCCCGAACACCTTTCCTGTCGGCCCGACCGCGCTTGCCAAAAGCGCGGTAGACCAGCCGGAACCGGACCCGACATCCAGAATTTTTTCTCCGGGTTCCGGCCTTAACAAATCAAGCATAAAAGCGACAGTGAACGGCTGGGATATTGTTTGCCCGAAACCGATAGGCAGAGGGTAATTTTCGTAAGCTTCAAACGACAGTTTTTCCGGCACAAAATCCTTGCGGTCAATTGCTCTAAACGCTCTAAGGACATTTGCGTTTTTTAGCACCCCCTCGCCCTTAAGTTCATTTATAAGTTCTTCCATTATATTTTTGAGACGGGTTCCCAGAAAATTACCTCGTATCTTTAAGCGTTAGGCTGTAACGCAAGCCCAAGAACATAAAAATACCCAAGGCGAGAAATATATATCGCATATCAAAGACCGAAAGAAAAACAGTGGCGGCAAGAGGGCCGACCATAAAAGCCATGGGGCGGAGGTTTGAGAAAAAGGCGATTAGATTGCTGTCGGTTGCGTTAACTTTTTTGAAAAAATACGTTTCAGTCATTGATTCCACGATACTCGCGCCGACGCGGGTCAAAAGCATTAAGACTGTCCAGACAAGAACGGTTGTGGCGGTAATAAACGAAAGAGACATGGTGGCGATGGAAAGAATCACCACTCCCAAAACGAGCATTTCTTTTTCGCCGATTTTTATGTCGGCGATAATGCCCAAGATGTATGGGAAAACGACAAACGGAATAAGCGCCACCGGCATAATTATGCCCAAAATATCAGAAATGGGAATTCCCAGATATTTGTGCAGATAAATCGGAGTAAATACGATCATAATGGAATAAAAAAATTCAAGCAGAAAACGCGACATGCAAATACGGTAAACAGCGCGGTTTCGGGCCACCTCAACAAGTGTTTTTAAAAAAAGAAATTTGTTGTAGATCGGGTCGCGGTAGTTTTTGAAATTGATAGCTATGAGAACAAACATCGGTATGGTAAACAACGACGAAACAAGGAATAAAATGTCGTAATTTCCATTCTTGGAAAATAACGTGGCCACAAGAGGTCCTGTCAAGATGGCGACATTTATGATGGTTAAGAACACCCCGCGTGTTTGCCCCGTCGATTCGTCGGCGGAAAAGCTCTCAAGGAATATGTTTATTGCGATGGAAAGCGACACCAGCATTATCTGATGGAATACGAAAAGAAAAAGAACGAAAACCCGCTCTTCCACTACAGACAGTCCAAAAAGAGATATAACCTCAAACAAAATAAGAGCAAGAGTGACGCGGTAATTTCCGAAGCGGGATAATAGCCACGGCATACGGACAGCCACGACTATGGACATAAAAAAAGCTACCGCATAGAACAGACCTACATATCTGTCGGAAAGAAATCCTTCCAAAAACGATGATTCAATATAAAGAGTCAGAGCGTAATGTATGGCGGAAAAGAAAGCTACCGTGTAAAGGATTAAAATAGCTTTGTTTTTTATCGGCATTTTTGTGTTTTTCTAGGACTCATTTTAGCTTTTAAGACAGACTTTAGATTCCCAGAATAACGGGGATTACAATCGGACGCTTGGCGGTTTTTTGGAAGAGAAATTTAGAAACATTGTCGGTAACGAGTCCTTTGATGTAGTCAAAATTAATCGGATTCATTCCACTCGCGGAATCTTCTACTGTTTTCTTTATAACCAATCGCGCCTGTCGCAGGAGGTCTTGGGATTCTTTCAAGTAAACAAATCCTCGCGAAAGAATATCGGGCGATTTCCGGAGTTTGCCGGTTTTAAAGTCAATCATGGCAATAACCACGAACATTCCGTCTTGCGCGAGCATCTGGCGGTCGCGAAGAACGACCTCCTGCATATCTCCGACAGAAAACCCGTCAACCATAATGATGTTTTTCGGCGCGTTTTCTTTTAGAGCCACCATCTTCGTTCCTTTTTCCCGTATTTCTATAATCATGCCGTTGTCCGGAATAATTATATTTTCCGGCTTGACCACTCGGAGGGCGATGTCCGCATGCACTTGATGCATGTAGTGGTAGCCGTGTATAGGAATTAAAAATTTCGGATTTATTTTAGCGTGTATCCAGGCCAGCTCTTCGGAATTAGCATGTCCGGATGAATGTATGTCGGATGTCTTATAGTGGATTATATGCACGCCTTGTCTCGAAATATTATCTTTAAGATTTTGCACCGAACGTTCGTTCCCCGGAACCACGGAGGATGACATAAGTACGGTATCCCTCGGCATGAGCCGGATATATTTATGAGTCTTGTTTGAGATGCGCGTAAGGGCCGCGAATTCCTCGCCCTGCGCGCCAGTGACCATAAGCATTAGTTTGTTCTCCGGGTAATTTGTCATTTCTTCAACCGAGATAAGGGCTCCGGGCTTCACCTTTAAGAGTCCGGCCGCTTTGGTTACCTCAATATTGGTTTTCATACTCCGTCCTTCAATGACGACTTTTCGTCCGTGTTTTTCGGCCGATTCAAGCATGGCGAGCATTCTTTCTACTTGAGAGGCGAAAGAAGAGATAATCAGACGCCCTTTGGTATCGCGGATGACTTTGTCTATATTTTCCCGGACCAGTCTTTCGGAAATCGAAAAGCCGGGATTTTCCGCGTTGGTGGAATCGGTCTCCAGCAAAAGAACTTTACGATTTTTGAATTGTTCGTAGACCTCTTTTTCCATTTCGGAAATCTCTCCTTCGTAATGGTCCAGGCGCAAGTCGCCGGTGTGAACTATATCTCCGTAAGGTGTTTCTATTATTATGCCCATGGAGTCCGGAATGGCGTGAGACACGGCGAAAAAAGCTACATTAAGCGACCCGATCTTCAGAGTTTCGTCTTTTTCCACGACGCGCAGGTCAATCGGCGGCAGGTGGGAGAATTCTTCCTGACGCTTTTTAATCATAAGAGCGGTGAAATTGCGCGCGTAGATCGGCGGGTTGCCGATTTTATTGATGAGATAAGGAATTGCGCCTATATGGTCCAAGTGTCCGTGGGTTATTAAGATGGCTTTGATTTTGTTTTTTCTTTCTTCGAGATATTTCGTGTTCGGCAGGATATAGTCTATTCCGGGAGCGTCTTCTTCTTTGAAAGAAAAACCGCAATCTATTACGATTATGTCTTCGCCGATTTCAACGAGCGACATATTGCGCCCCACTTCCTCAACTCCGCCCAAGTGGATAATGCGGATGTTTTCGCCGACCGGCGGGATTTTAACAGACTCTTTTGCTTCACGGACGCCCCGCGCCTCTTCTTTCGGGCGTTCCATGAAAAGGGGGCGTTCTCCGCGAGGAGGGCCCCGTCTTCCGCCCCTCCCGTCAGCCGGGCCGTGGAATTTTCCCACGCTTGTTTGCCCGCGCGGACCGCGACTTTCTCCGTGCGGTCTCTGATGTTTTAACCCATGCCCCATACCCCCGATTCTTGCGCGATTTCCAAAACTTTCCCGTCTTCTGTTTTCGTTATTTCCTGCCATCATCATAATTGTTGCTCTTTGTTAGCTGTTCTTTGATAATTTTTTAAGAGTTTTTGATAATTATTAGTTAAATAATTTCCAGATAAAATCAGTTTCTTTGTACCACTTATAGACATTTAAAAACCGTTCCGCCGGGACGTTTAGTTCTCCTATCTCAACTCCGCTTAAACCGGGAGACATCACATAAATAAAATCGGGAGAATAAATAAACACAGCCGGGATGTCTTCTTTGATCGCGTCTTCAAACTGGGCGTACTTCTTGGCCCGCTCTTTGGTGTCTAATGTTACCCGCGCCGATTCCAGTATTTTGTCCACCTTGCTGTTGGCGTAGAGAGCGATATTTAATCCGGGGTCGTTTCTTTGCGATGAATGCCAAAAAGCATACGGGTCGCTGTCCTTGCTTATAACTTCGCCGAAAAGCATGGAATCGTATTTTCTCGGTCGGATTATATTTTGGTTGAAATCTCCGAGCTCAAAAATTTTTATTTCAACCCGAGCTCCTATTTTTTCCCAGTCTTCTTTAAGCATCATGGCAACGGCGCGTAGTTCCGGTTTGTCAGCCGTGGATATGGAGAAAGAAAGAATAGACGTTTCTTTCTTGCTTTTCTTTTTCATTACCCCGTCACTTTCGTCGATTTTCCAACCGCTATTTCCCAGTATTTTTTTGGCTCGCTCCGAAAGTTCTTCTTGTTTTTCTTTTTCTTCTGTTTGAGACAGAGATTCGTCCATCCTCTCCGGAATCGGGCCGTAGATAGGCGTGCCGTATCCGTAAAGCACGGAGTCCACTATCTTTTTTCTATCGATCGCTTCGTTCAAGGCCTCTCTTACGGATTTGTCCGTAAAGACGGGAGCGCTTGATTGATTGAAGAAAACCCCATAAACGCGAGGCAGGGCGTATTTGCGGATTGCGATTCCGCGATCTTTCAAGTTTTTGGCTTCTTCCGGCATTATGGCGTTTATATTATCAACACTGCCGGACTTTAGGCCGCTAAGGAGCTCCTCTTCGTTATTGTAGAAATTAAAATCAATGAAGCTTACATAAGGCTTTCCTAAAGCGAACTTTTTGAACGAAGAAAAAGAAATGGAAACAGGTATGCCGCCGCTATTTTTTGTTACGGCATCAACCGCATACGGCCCCGAACCGATTCCTTTCAAATTCAAGTCGCTGAAACTGAATTGCTCGGTCGGGACCTCTTTCCACAGATTTTTCGGCAAAATTCCGATAGTGGTATTTTCCAAAAATTGAACATACGGCTGTTTTAATATGAAGGAAATCGTTTTGCCGTCGATTTTTTGAACGGAGACTCCTTCCCAGTCCGGACGTTTGGGGCTTTTAATTGTCGGGTCTTTGGCTTTAAGAATAGTGAACTCAATGTCGTCCGTGGTTACGGGCGCTCCGTCATGGAAGAATATATTATCACGGAGAGTAAAAGTATAGGTGAGTCCGTCTTTGGAAACATCGTATTTCGAGGCCAAGTCGGGGACGAGTTCGCCACCCGCGGTTTTTCTAAGCAATCCCGAGTAAACAAGCATTGTCCCGTCGCGGTCGGCTTCGGATATGGCCAGAACTGGATTTATAAAACGAGGAGTGCCTACGATTCCCTCAACAAAAGACCCGCCATAAGTGGGGACTTCCACCATAAAAAACCTGCTTACTCCCTGTATTGTGGCGAGAGCGAAAATTATCGAGAGCGCCGCGATAATCCAAAAAACCGCCTTTTCTGTTTTGGAAAAAGAAGCGATGGCGCGCAAAACGTCGCGTTTTGTCGGCGGCGCGAAATTTGATTTACTTTTAGTTTCGTCGTTCACGGGAGAATGTCACGAAACACATATCACATAGCACATATCATGTAACAATTAATTACATTATGTGATTCACGATTCATGATTC
>JBBTSJ010000047.1:0-6490 GCA_038064715.1 Patescibacteria group bacterium
AATTGCGGCCGTAGTGTAGCCTGGTTAACACGATTCCCTGTCACGGAATAGATCGTGGGTTCAAATCCCATCGGCCGCGCTGTTTTTGACAAACCATTATAGCTGTCTTAGTAGGCCCAAAAAGTTTAAAGTTTATTGCGTGTTGTTAGTTGTAAATCGTTTTGTTTTTGACAAGCCGTTGTAGCTCAGTTGGCAGAGCACGTCATTGGTAATGACGAGGTCGGCAGTTCAATCCTGCCCAACGGCTCCATAATTTTTTTAACGAAAAAATTATTTGCCGCCTTAGCTCAGCCCCGGCGAGCAAGGCTGTCGGGGAGCCGACCGAAGCGTCGGCTTTGGTGTCCCAATACTTTTAAATGCCGCCTTAGCTCAGTTGGTAGAGCAATACTTTCGTAAAGTAAAGGTCCCCAGTTCGACTCTGGGAGGCGGCTCCAGAATATATTTTCCGAAGATTGTTATTAGATAATTATTCTGTTAGATTTGTTTTAGCCCCCTTTTGGATAGAGGAGAAAACATGAACATCATGGATTCAATGGAGTATGCGCTTTCTATTGGCACGGTGCGTTCGGTAAAAAAAGAAATTTCGTTTTGTCCGGAAAATAAGTGGCGCATGGGTTTGTTTACCGCCCCGATGGAGCACGCGCTTCAGGTGGGCACCCCGCCCCCCATTTTTGGATCCGTCGAAGTTTTGGCCGGCGGAAACCAATGTTTGTGTCTTGACTGAAGAGATTGGCCAAACCTTACCCACCCCGCGCGTCGGGGTGTTTTCTTTTTGAACTGCTGGTATATTAGTATCAATGAAAGACAAACAAGAAATTATATGAACACCCTAAAAACAATCAGGGATTCTGATTTTGGACTGAATCACCCGATTGGTACTTCTTATAAAGAACGTAAAGCAAGCCGGGCGATTGTTTTCGACAAAGATAAAAATGTTGCTCTTCTTTATTCAACAAAAAAGGACTATTATAAACTACCTGGTGGAGGTGTAGAAAAAAAAGAAACTATTGCGAGTGCCCTCAAACGCGAACTCCTTGAAGAAATAGGATGTTCCGTGGAAAATATTCGAGAGCTAGGAATTATCGAAGAGTATCGCAATAAATTTGAATTGCATCAACTTTCTTATTGTTTTTTGGCAGATATCCTTGGAGACAAAAGTACTCCACATTTTGAAGAAGATGAGATAGCAGAGGGGTTTGAACCTGTGTGGATGAGTATTGAAGAAGCTATTAAAACATTAGAAAGCGAGATAAACGTGGAGGACTACGAAGGTAAATTTATACATTTACGAGATCTCACTTTCCTTAAAGAAGCGATTCGTAATATCTAACCATTATCATGGGTAACAAGGAAGCTATTGAAGAGCGGTTAAAACAGCTTGAGGAAATAATGGCTCGGGCGGATTTTTGGACGGACAAAGAAATGGCGCAGGAAACAGTAAAAGAGTTTAATGAGCTTAAAGAAAAACTGGCTGGTGTGGGCAAGTACGACAAAGGCAATGCCATCATGACGATTTTTTCGGGCGCGGGCGGAGACGACTCGGAGGATTTTTCGGCCATGCTTCTTCAAATGTATTTCAAGTATTTTGGTAGGCAAAAATGGGAATATCGCTTAATCCACGAAAACAAAAATGACCACGGGGGTTATCGCAATATCACTATAGAAATTATCGGTAAAAATGTTTACGGTAATTTGAAGAATGAATCCGGCGTTCATCGTCTGGTGCGCATTTCGCCGTTTAACGCCAAAAAACTCCGCCATACTTCTTTCTCAATGGTTGAGGTGATTCCGGACTTTGAAAAGATTGACGAAATTAATTTGCCCGAGCAGGATATCCGCGTTGAATTCAGCAAATCTTCCGGCCCGGGCGGGCAAAATGTGAATAAACGGGAAACGGCGGTGCGAATAATTCACATATCGACAAACATAGCTGTTCACGTGGAAAGCGAGCGTAGTCAGGAGCGCAATCGCGAAAAAGCCATGCAAATTTTGAAAGGGAAACTTTTAAAAAAAGAAGACGACGAACGCAAGGCAAAAGAAAAGGGAATGTATGTTTCAAAAACAACCGAAATAGAGTGGGGCAATCAAATTCGTTCCTATGTGCTCCATCCTTACAAAATGGTCAAAGACCACAGGACCGGCGTGGAGACTGCAAATGTTTCGTCGGTTCTTGATGAGGGGAATCTGGATGAATTTATTGAGGCGGAGAGGGGATTGTAGTCAAATTAGAAATGACCCCAGCACCTATTTCGGATACTACAGCTATTTCGGCAGTTCTGATATAATATGCTCGTATTTAATTTATTTTTTGTTTAGACAGAGTGAAATAGGTGCGGGGTTCATTGTTTTCAAAACCTCGCTTTGCTCGCTAAGAAAACAATGATTTACTTCGACAAAGTCACCAAAATATATGAAGACAATTCAAAAGCTCTTGACGAAGTGAGTTTTACGGTCTCTCCCGGGGAATTTGTATCAATCGTGGGGCATTCCGGCGCCGGCAAGACAACCGCCCTAAAGATGATAACGGCCGAAGAACACCCGACTTCCGGAAGCGTTTTTTTTGAATCATCCGATATTCACAATTTGAAAAATTCGGAAGTAACAAAGTTTAGACGCCGAATCGGAGCGATTTTCCAGGATTACAAGCTTTTGCCGAACAAAACGGCTTACGAAAACATAGCTTTTGCCATGGAGGCGGCCGGCAAAGCTGACGATGAGATTTATGCCGATGTTCCGCATGTTCTTGAGCTTGTTGATTTGGGTTCAAAAATGTTTAATTTTCCGCACCAGCTTTCCGGCGGAGAACGACAGAGAGTGGCGATAGCCCGCGCCATCATAAACCAACCCGATGTCATTATCGCCGACGAGCCGACTGGCAACCTGGACCCAATCAACGCGTATGAAATAGTGCAGATACTAAAGAAAATAAACGACTTAGGCACCACGGTGATTCTTACCACGCACAACAAGGGAGTCGTGGATTCTTTGGGCAAAAGGGTTCTTACGATGGAAGGGGGGAAGATTGTGAGGGATGACCAGAAGGGGAGGTACTCGATATAAACGTGAAACGTAAAACTTAAAACGCAAAGCTTAAAATTTTAAACTAAACTCGAATTCTCAAAATATGTTATCCTTAATTAATCGTAATTCTTCGTTTTTAATTTTTATTTTAACTTTATGCTCTGGACTGACATAAAAAGAATAGTTCGATCCGGAACGGTTAATTTTTCGCGCGCTACAGTCGTTTCCCTTTCTTCGGTTTTTATTTTTACCATAACTCTTTTTGTTATTGGCTCACTTATTCTTTTAAATGCCGTCCTCGGCTATTCCTTGGAGCAAATAAAGGAGAAGGTGGATGTTAATGTGTATTTCACCACCAACGCCCCGGAGGAAACAGTTTTAGCTATCCAGGCATCACTTCAAAAATTACCCGAAGTAGCTCTGGCGGAGTACACTTCTCGCGATCAAGCTCTTCAAAACTTCAAAAAACGGCACGAGGGCGATTACTTAATAGCTCAATCTCTTGAAGAGTTGGGAGATAATCCGCTCGGGGCGTCGCTCAACGTCCGCGCCAAGGACCCGTCCCAATACGAAAGCATCGTCAGCTTTTTGGAAGGTGGCAGCGCTTTGGTCAAATCGAACGCAAGTTATATAGACAAGATAAATTATTATCAGAACAAAGAAGTAATAGACCGTTTAAATAAAATAATTGCCGGCACTAAAAAAGTGGGTTTTGCCGTGACCCTCGCTTTGGTTATTATTTCCATTCTGATAACCTTCAACACCATTCGTTTGGCCATATATATCTCTCGCGAAGAAATAGGAATTATGCGTCTTGTCGGTGCCGGCAACCACTACATCCGCGGGCCGTTTTTGATAGAAGGAGTGCTTTACGGGGTTATTTCGGCAGTTATTACCATGCTTATTTTCTGGCCCGTAACGGCTTGGCTCGGCAAAACAACCACCATGTTCTTTGGCGGTATAAATCTTTTTGATTATTACACTTCGTATTTTTTCCAGCTGTTCTTCATACTCCTGCTTTCCGGGGTATTCTTGGGGGCGGTAGCCAGTTTTTTAGCGGTGAGAAAGTATCTGAAATAACAAATAATCAATAACGGTTAGGTTAAAATACATCACCATGTGTATTTTTGTCCGCCATGCTAGAATGGGTGAAATTTGTTGGACATGTTCCGCGTAGAGTCGCGCGGAACTTTTGATGAAATGGCAAAGAACAAACAAAACAAACGCAAATACATATTTGTGATAGGGGGGGTAATTTCCGGTGTGGGCAAAGGTATCGCCGCTTCGTCTATCGGGCGCGTTCTTAAGTCTCGCGGACTTTCCGTCACCGCCATAAAAATAGATCCTTATGTGAATGTGGATGCGGGGACGATGAATCCGACCGAGCACGGAGAAGTATTTGTGCTTGAAGATGGCGACGAGTGCGATCAGGACATGGGCAATTACGAAAGGTTTTTGGACACTACTTTGTCTCGGCTCAATTACATGACCACCGGTCGTATTTACGAAGCGGTTATCAGAAAAGAACGCAATCTGGAATATGGCGGAAAGTGCGTGGAAGTAGTTCCGCACATTCCGCTCGAAGTCATCAGTCGAATAGAAAAAGCCGGAGAAAGAGCAAAAGCCGACATCGCCATCGTTGAAATCGGCGGTACTGTTGGCGAATATCAAAACATCATTTTTTTGGAAGCGGCCAGAATGATGAAAATAAAATATCCCGAAGATGTTTTGTTCGTAATGGTGTCGTATCTGCCCATTCCGTCAAAAGTGGGCGAGATGAAAACCAAACCGACTCAATACGCGGTTCGGACGCTAAATTCCGCCGGTATCCAGCCCGATATTTTAATCGCCAGGAGCGAAGTGGCGCTTGACCAAAAACGCAAAGATAAATTAGGGCTTTTTTGCAATATTCCTGCGGAGCGCGTTATTTCCGCGCCGGATGTGGACAGTATCTACGAAGTCCCAATTAATTTTGAGCGCGATAAAATCGGCGATTTAATTCTTAAAATTTTGGGCGTCAAGCGAAAAAACGGCGACGATTTGCGGGAATGGCGGAAATTTTTCTCCAATGTTTCAAAATTGAAAGACGAAATTAATATTGCCGTTGTGGGCAAGTATTTTGATACCGGCGATTTTGTTTTGTCGGATTCATACATTTCCGTAATTGAGGCGGTCAAGTACTCGGCTTATCATTTGAAAAAAAAGCCGAAGCTGACGTGGCTGAACGCGAAGGATTCTTTTGAACACGACAAGAAAACACCAAACTGGGACAATAAGCGTCTTAAGTCGCTTGATAAATATGACGGAATTATCGTTCCGGGCGGTTTTGGGGAGACCGGAGTAGAGGGGAAATTGCGCGTGATTCGGTATGCTCGGGAACACAAAATCCCGTATTTCGGTCTGTGCTACGGAATGCAGTTGATGGTTATTGAATACGCCAGAAATGTTTTGGGACTCAAAGATGCCAATACGGCGGAGATAAACGCCCAAGCTGACGATGTGGTGATTGACATAATGCCGGAGCAGAAAGAAAAACTGAAGAAAAAAGATTATGGCGGGAGCATGCGCTTGGGTTCTTATCCGGCGGTGTTAAAACAGGGGACGATAGCGGCCGGCGCGTATTTTGGGTTGGAAAACTCCCGCCTGAATGACAAAGTCGGGCAGGCAAAACTGAAAACTAAAAACTTAAAACTAATTAACGAGCGTCATCGTCATCGCTACGAAGTCAGTCCTGAATATATAGAAAAGATTGAAAAGGCGGGGCTCGTTTTCTCCGGCCGTTCGCCCGACGGCAAGTTGATGGAAATAGCGGAACTGCCGAAGAAAGTACATCCGTTTTTCCTAGGCACCCAGTTTCATCCGGAATTCCAGGCCAGACCGTTTCACCCCCACGAACTTTTTACGGCGTTCGTAAAGGCATGTATTGACCAAAAGAAAAAGAAATAATTGTTATATTCAATCTATTCTAGTATTTTGCAAAATACTAGAATAGAAAAACAAAATAGTTATGGCAATTAACGAATCTAAAGAACATGTTTTGCGCTTTCGCGTGGCGAATATCGGCTTTTTGAATATTAAAAAAGGCAGTAAAAAAATTGAGACGCGCGCGGCGACATCAAGGTTTCGCAAAATAGAGAAGGGAGATATGCTCGTTCTCTCTTGCGGCAAAGAAAAACTAAAGAAGCAAGTGCTTTCCGTAAAAAGGTTTGAAAGTATCCCCGCCCTTTTTAAGACCTACCGTCTTAAAGATGTTATGCCGGAGAAAAAGTCAATTGAAGAAGCCACATTGGCTTACTACTCTTACCACGGCTACGAAGAAAAAATCAAAAAATTCGGCCTCATTGCCTTTAAACTCAAATCTTGAGAAATAACGATTTTTGTTGTAAGTTGTTGGCATGTCCCGTAGTGAGTTTCACCCTACTACTGGGGTTGTGAGTCGTCAGTTAATTACATTGCGGGATCGGCTAAC
>JBBTSJ010000048.1:0-2680 GCA_038064715.1 Patescibacteria group bacterium
GCGTTCGGCGGCTATGTTGCGGGAAGCCGGGGATTTTTTGGGAAACAAGGATATTTTTATCGCTTTGGTTATAATTTTGGTTGCTTTTGGAAGTTTCGGCTTAGGCAGGCTTTCAAAGCTGGAAGAAAATCGTGAACCGATAATCATTGAGGATATAGATGCGAATAATGGGAGAAAGGTAGCGATAAATAATCCAAAAATAGCCGCGCCTCTCGACAAACTCGAGGCGCCTGCCGAAGCCCGTCTTGGGGCTTCGGCAGGCGGAAAGAAGTTCGTTGCTTCAAAAAATGGCACAAAATATTATCTTTCGTGGTGTTCGGGCGTGTCGCGGATAAGCGAGGCGAATAAAATTTGGTTTACCACCAAAGAAGAAGCAGAGGGGAGGGGGCTTACGCCGGCCGCCAACTGTCCGGGGATATGAAGATCGCGAAACTTATAACTCATAACATGTAACTCATAACACAAACAATCATTCGCTCATTCGTACGAATGAGCGAATGACAAAAGAAGGGGTAAAATGCCCGGCTCTCCGTTCTGGTGTTTTGCAAAAGACTAGAATAACAGAGACTTTAGATAGTTAATGTTACCAAAGTTACTTTCAGGGAGTTGTTAAGGTATGTGCGGAATTATTGGTATTGCAACAACGAGAGAAAAAGACCTCATACCGGATATTATTTCCTCGTTATCCGATTTGGAATATCGCGGTTACGATAGCGCCGGAATAGCGTTTTTTGACGGTGGAAAGATAAAAGTTTACAAATGTATCGGCGCGCCGAGCCAGAATTTGCACGCGTCTCTGATACGCCAAAAATTTAATCTTAAAAAAATAGCAACGAGTGTCGCCATCGGCCATAATCGATGGGCTACCCATGGCGAACCATCTATTCAAAACGCCCACCCGCATATTGATTGCGGAGGCGATATCGCGGTAGCGCACAACGGCACGATTTTAAATTACGCGGGACTAAAAAAAGAATTGGAGGAAGCGGGGCACATTTTTCTTTCAGAAACTGATACAGAAATCATTCCTCATCTCATTGAGCATTATTTGCGGGATAAAAATACCATAGAAGAATCTGTTGTTAAAACAACAAGACGGCTTGAAGGAAGCTTCGGGCTTGTGGTTGCCCACAGCGATAAACCCAAAACGCTCTATGTAAGCAAAAATGGAAGTCCTTTAGTCATTGGTGTTACGAAAGATTCAATTATTGCGGCTTCAAGCGCCAATGCCCTTATTCGTTACACCGACACGATTGTTCCGCTTTCTGACGGCGAGATTGCGGTGCTTTCGGCGGTTGATACTCCAACATACCGAATCAGCCGTTTTGACGACAAAGAAAACGGAGAAATAACGCGAAGTGGGGAAAAAATAATCGGCATTTCCCGTGAAGATGTGTCTAAGGGAGATTTTGAAACATTTATGCTCAAAGAAATTTTTGAACAACCCGCCTCGGTTAAGGCAACTCTGCTTGGGCGTTACGACATAAAATCAGGCGATGCCATTTTAGGCGGATTAACCGACTTTAATGAATTTTTAACCGACATTAGCAATATTTGTTTCGTCTCCTGTGGAACGGCATACAATGCGGCTTCGGTCGGAAAAGAAATTATTGAATCATTGACCGAGATACAAGCGGAAACCCAAATAGCTTCGGAATTCCGTTATCGGAAACATAACTTTCCTAAAACAAAAACTGCCGTGATTGCCGTGAGTCAGTCTGGAGAAACAGCAGACACGCTTGAGGCGGTTAAAGAAGCCGGACGGAAAGGCTATAAAACGTTCGGCATTGTTAATGTAGTCGGAAGCGCTATTGCCGAAGCGACTGACGGTGGCGTTTATACGCGCGCCGGGGCGGAAATCGGCGTGGCTTCAACCAAGGCCTTTACAGCCCAACTTGCGGTGCTGTACCTCTTTGCCTTAAAGCTTGCCCGGGAGCGTGGCATGCAAACAGAGAGAGGAAAAGAGTATCTTAGCGAACTTAAAAATATGCCGGATATTTTGAAAAAGGCTCTGAATACTTTACCCAAAGAAATGAAAACACTTGCCGATATATACAAAAATGTTTTGACAATTAATTTCCTAGGCCGGGGAATACACGTGTCGGTGGCTAATGAAGCCGCGCTTAAATTTAAAGAATTGACCTATCTTGAGGCTGGCAGTTACCCTCTTGGGGAATTAAAGCATGGTCCGATAGCGATAATAGACAAGAATTCTCTTTCAGTCGTCATTGCTCCCAAGGATGAGCTTTTTCAAATCAGTAAAAATTCCATAGAGCAGATTAAATCAAAAGGCGGGCGAGTGGTTCTCATCACGAGCGAAGACGCAAAAGGGGATAGCGGTATAGAAAAAGCAGACCATGTTGTCTATCTGCCGGCGCTTAAGGAAAAATTGTTTTACCCCCTGCTTGAAGTGTTACCGCTCCAGTTGTTTGTTTACCATTTCGCGCGTAATCTTGGCCGGAATATTGATAAACCAAGAAATCTCGCCAAAGCTGTAACTGTTGAATAAAATTTTGGTTTTTAAAAACAAAAACCGCGATGGGGAAGGTCTCAACAATAAGTAACGACTCCTGCCGCCAACTGTCCGGGAATATAAGAACACAAAACTTATAACGCAAAACTTGCTTGCCCCGTAGTGAACCGAGCTTGCTTTTGGTGAGTCTGCCTGCCTTGAGTTTAT
>JBBTSJ010000049.1:0-4543 GCA_038064715.1 Patescibacteria group bacterium
AGCCCGGGCCGGACGGTTGAAAAACTGCCCGGCTCTTTGCTTTTATTTACCCCTCAAAACTTTTCTTAAATATTTTCCTGTATGAGACGTTTTGCTATTGGCAATATCTTCCGGAGTTCCTTTTGCAACTATTTGGCCGCCTTTATCTCCACCTTCAGGACCAATATCAATAATGTAATCTGAATTTTTTATGAGATCCATATTGTGCTCAATGACGACGACAGTATTACCAGCGTCCACAAGCTTATGTAAAATTTCAATAAGTTTTTTTACATCTTCATAGTGAAGCCCTATAGTCGGTTCGTCTAAAAGGTAAATGGTTTTTTCTAAATGAGGTCGATATAGTTCAGAAGATATTTTAACTCTTTGAGCTTCCCCGCCGGAAAGTGTCGTGGCTGATTGCCCGAGTTCTAAATACCCAAGCCCGACTTCCATGAGCGTGCTCAATCGGTCATAAATCTGCGGAATATCCTGAAAAAAATCTTCTGCTTCTTCTACCGTCATTTTGAGCACGTCGTGAATATTTTTTTTCTTGTATTTAACTTCTAGCGTCTCTTTCATAAAACGCTTCCCTTGGCAGACATCACACATTACATAAATTGTAGGCAAAAAATGCATCTCTACGGCAATTTCGCCGTTCCCCTGACAAGCCTCGCACCGCCCGCCCTTTACGTTAAATGAAAATCTATTGGCTTTCCAGCCGCGAAGCCGCGCTTCCTCTGATTCGGCAAATAGCTCGCGAATAAAGGTAAAAGAGCCGGTATATGTGGCAGGGTTGGAACGGGGGGTACGGCCAATTGGAGATTGGTCTATAAGAATAACTCTGGATAGGTATTCTGTGCCTGTAAATGAAGAGCAATTGAAAAGCTTAGCGGTTCTGTGCTTAAACTCAAAACGCCCCCGCAGATTTTTATACAAAATTTCGTACATAAACGATGACTTGCCCGAACCGGAAACACCGGTAATACCAATAAGCCGCCCGAGAGGAATATCAACATTCATGTTTTTTATGTTAAAAACTTCCCCGCTCCCAACTCGAAGCGTTCCCATTTCTTTGCTCCGGCGTTTTTTCGGTACATCAATTTTTTTATCACCACGCAAATAATCAAGGGTTATTGATTTTGAAGGGTTAGTTCTTGCGGTCAAAAGTTTTTCCAGGTCATCCGCTACCACAATGTTCCCACCGTGTATTCCCGCTCCCGGACCGATATCAACAATGTAATCGGAGGAATAAATGGTGTCTTCGTCATGTTCAACTATAATTATGGTATTACCCAGATCCCGAAGCTCGGTCAAGGTTTTTATGAGCCGTTCGTTGTCACGCTGATGAAGTCCAATGGTCGGCTCGTCTAGAACATAAAGCGCGCCCACTAGCCGCGAACCAAGCTGCGAAGCCAGGCGAATACGCTGCGACTCACCGCCCGAGAGCGTGGTGGCGCGTCGGTCAAGCGAAAGATAGTCAAGCCCGACGTTCAAAAGAAAATCCAGTCGTGATTCAATTTCACGGACAACAACCGAGGAGATTTCCCGATCTTGGGGTGTTAAATCAATATTATTAAAAAATGTCTTTGCCTCCTTAATTGAAAATTCAGTTAGGTCAACGATATTTATCTTGTTGAATTTCCTTTCCGCGTCATTCCGTGTACGTTCTGCGTCTTTTCCGCGCTGTCTTTGCAAAAAGACGGAAAGCGCTTCTTTGCGAAGCCGTTTCCCCAGACAGACTTCGCACGGATCTAGCGCCATGAAATACTCTGTACCGAGCCCGTGACAAGCCTCGCACGCGCCGTACGGCGAATTAAAAGAAAATAGGCGCGGTTCTATTTCGGGATACGAAAATCCGTCTTTAGGACAGGAAAATTTCGAAGACATCAGAAATTCCTCGCCTAAAATATTAACGAGCACCAAACCATCTGCTTCGTGTAACGCTTTTTCCAGCGCTTCAGAGAGACGGATGACTCCGTCTTTTTTCCCGATAAGCCCATCGATTCCGATTTCGTCCACCAAAAAGGATATTTCGTGTTTTTTGTATCTACTTAATTCTATTCGTTCTCTTAGGTTGTATAATTTTCCATCAATACGCGCCCTGGTGAACCCCTTACCCAACATGTCGTAAAGTAATTGATAATATTCCCCTTTTCTGCCGCGCACTATTGGCGCAAAAATTTGTATATTGTCTGTTGAGTATTTAACCCCTAAAACTTTTTTAGTTCCCCGTTTTTTATCGGTGACTCGTATTTTATCCAGAACAAAATTCAAAATCTCTTCATTGGATAGCCGTTTTATTCGATCTCCGCAAATAAGGCAATGGGGCTTGCCGACGCGGGCGTAGAGAACGCGCAGATAGTCGTAGATTTCGGTAATAGTCGCCACAGTAGAACGGGGATTCCGGCCGGCAGACCGCTGGTCAATAGAAATTGCGGGCGACAAACCGACAATCTCATCCACATCAGGCTTCTGCATCTGATTTAAGAATTGACGGGCATAGGCCGAGAGCGATTCCACATAACGACGCTGGCCCTCGGCAAAAATGGTATCAAAAGCAAGCGAGCTTTTGCCCGAACCCGAAAGCCCGGTAAACACAATCAATTTATTCCGCGGCATTGATACCGTTATATCCTTTAAATTATGGGTGCGGGCACCACGAACAACGAGCAAGCCACTTCCTCTTGAGATTGCCTGCCCCGTAGTCAGCCCCGCTGTACTACTGGGGTGGGTGCGGGCACCACGGACAATTAGTTTTCCTGCTTGTTTTTTGTTGTCATCTTTCATTTTTTAATTTTTTCTTTAGAGTTTCCCTTAGTTTGTAAAAGTATTAATTTCCAGCGATAGCGGATAATTAATACTTTTACATTCCTAAAATCTGTAAGCTTAGGGCTAACAACTAAAATCGCCCCGCATCTATTCGTAGAGGGGGTGTGTGGAGACACTATAGCATGTTTACACAGTCCTTGACAATAAGAATTAAAAGTGCTATTATAAACTTTGATTGATCATTCCGGTCAATCGCCTAAACAGTCGCCATATAGGCGACAAGGAGATAATCATGACGTTCGAAGCGAAGAAAGCGAAGATGGTAATGCCCCCGATTTATCGTTTTGATTTCCAAAATGATGATGAGGCGAGGAATTGGGGATGGCATCGCGTGACGGATCTGATTGAGGTTGTGAACAATATCCGCCACCTTCAAAATAAATCTGCCTTGCCAGCAAGCACAATCGGCGTGGAGTATGATACCGTCAGACCAAGCCATTTCAACATCGTGTGTGAATCTAGCTACGATGGCGAAAACCCGAGGATTGGATCAATGGCCGCGCCATTGCACGGACAAAGTTACCGATGGCTTGATTTAGCTGCATCGCAAATACGTTGTTTCATTCCGGCCAAAATCGGCATGGCGCTGATTAAAGAAGTGAAAAGTCCTAAACGTCCACTTCTACAACGAGTCCGTTCTGCAGTGACTGAACTGGTCCGCTGAAAAGCGACCCCCAGTATAGACGGGAACCTATGGTTCCCGTTTTTAATTTCCGGAAAATGGTTTGCGGATGCGAGGTTTGCGTGCTTTGGGGCCCGTGCCTTCTAGCTTATATATTTCGTCTCGAATGATTGCTGCGGTTTCGTCTCAGTAGTAGAGCAAAGCTCACTACGGGACATCGCCTACTTTTTGCCTATTTTATCGTCCGTGGTAACCATACCTTTTAGAACTTTTATCTCATCTCGTAATATTGCTGCCGTCTCGAAGTCTAAAACCTTAACCGCGTCGGACATGGCGTGTTCTTTGTCTTTAATAAATTTCTTTGGATTTTTTTCGAAAAGATATTTATCGATTGAAATAATGTTCCCGACTGCTTTTTTGTGTTCTGTTTCCAAATGTTCCATGATATTGTGAATTTTCTTTTTTATCGTCGTTGGAGTTATGTTGTGCTTTTTGTTGTAAGCGACCTGAATGGCGCGCCGTCGGTTTGTTTCTTCCAGAGCTCTCTTTATAGAACCCGTTATTTTATCAGCGTAAAGGATTACCCGCCCAGCCGAGTTGCGCGCCGCGCGACCTATAGTTTGAATAAGTGACACTTCACTTCTCAAAAATCCTTCTTTGTCGGCATCCAATATTCCGATAAAAGTAACCTCCGGCAAATCTAAACCCTCGCGAAGAAGATTTACCCCAACCAAACAGTCAAACTTGCCTTTCCTAAACGAGGTCAAAATTCCGATGCGTTCAATGGTTTTTATTTCACTGTGCAAATATTCCGATTTTATTCCCGCGTCTTTTAAATACGCGCTTAAATCTTCCGCCATTTTCTTGGTAAGGGTTGTTGCTAAAACTCGCCCGCCTTTCTTGATTTCAACTTTTGCCTCATTTATAAAATCGTGAACCTGGCCACCATATTTCCCTTTTTCGAGAATTGGTCGAATCACAACATCCGGATCAACAAGCCCCGTGGGGCGAATTATTTGCTCTACAATTTGAGAGCTTTCTTTGATTTCCGTCTCACTTGGCGTGGCAGAGGTATAAATAGTCTGATCTACTCTTTTTTCAAATTCAGCA
>JBBTSJ010000050.1:0-3489 GCA_038064715.1 Patescibacteria group bacterium
CGGAGAAAAAAATTTTTGGCGTTACCAATTTCCAAAAAACGCACAAATTTGTCCACCTGAAAGACACCTTGGAAGAAGCTTGGGAAAGAATAGACCGCTTGCACAAAGCGGGGTCCAAACTTCGCGGAGTGCCGTCGGGATTTGCCGATCTTGATTTGAAACTGGCCGGATTCCAGAAATCGGATTTGGTGATACTTGCCGCCCGCCCTTCCATGGGCAAAACCGCCCTTGCTCTCGATATCGCCCGTCAAGCGGCCACTCTTCACAATATCCCCGTTGGAATCTTCTCCCTTGAAATGAGCTCTCAACAACTTGTGGACAGAATGCTGGCCGCCGAATCCCGCGTGGACGCGTGGAAACTCCGCGTGGGCAAGCTTTCAATGGACGATGAATTTTCCAAACTTCGCGACGCACTGGACAAACTCTCCAAGGCGCCCATATACATAGACGACCAGCCCGGCAACAATATCGTCAAAATGCGTTCGGTGGCAAGAAGATTGAAAAGCGAACACTCCTTAGGTCTCATTGTCGTTGACTACCTGCAACTGATGACTCCCGGCAAAAACTACGACTCAATGGTAAATCAAGTTACCGAAATCTCCAGGTCGCTCAAAAACCTGGCCAGAGAGCTTGATGTGCCGGTCCTTGCCCTCTCACAACTCTCCCGCGCGGTTGAGGCCCGCGGAGGCAAACCGCGTCTTTCCGACCTGCGCGACAGTGGCTCAATCGAGCAGGACGCCGATGTGGTTATGTTCATCCACCGCGACGACAAGTACAACGAAAATTCCGAGAAGCCGAACATTGCCGAAATTTTGATTGAAAAACACCGAAACGGCCCGACCGGAAAAGTAGAACTTTATTTTGATGATAAAAAGGCCACTTTTCTGTCTGTGGAGAAAGGAGATTTTGAAGAACTAGGGAACAAAGATTTCTAACTTATTAGGATGACGAAACTTTGCCTATAGGCAAAGTTTCGTCATTATTAAAGTTCTTGATTAAATAAATGAACACTTCGGAGCAACTTGAAGAATATTTTCGCAAATTCCCCGGCATCGGGGGAAGGCAGGCCAAACGCTTTGTTTATTTTCTGCTGAAAGAAAGAAATGGCTTTACCAAAGAAATGGCCGAACTTTTGATTGCTCTTAAGAAAGACTCCGCTCAATGCGCGGAATGTTTTCGTTTTTTTCAAAATGACGCAGGAAAAAAAATCTGCCCCGTTTGCGAAAAACCGGCCGGAACGGAAGGGACTCTGCTTCTCGTGGAAAAAGATATGGATCTTGAAACCGTGCAGAAAAGCGGGGCCTACGAAGGGCGATACTTTATCTTGGGCGGCGTTATTCCAATTTTAGAAAAAGACCCGACTGAAAAAATCCGCATAAAAGAATTGATTGCAAGAATAGAAAGGGACGGAACTGCCGGAATATTAAAAGAAACAATACTGGCTTTTTCTCTTACGGCAGAAGGCGATAACACCGCCCAGTACGTGAGAAAAACTCTTGAACCTCTCTCCACAAAATACGGCTTCAAAATCTCAACTCTCGGCCGCGGTTTCTCCACCGGTCTTGAGCTTGAATATTCCGACGCGGATACTCTTGGAAATGCGCTAAAGAACAGGAATTAGTCTCGAACCGTAATAATATGAAATTTTTTTTAATCTCGTTGGTGATAATTGGACTTATCGCCCCACAAGTTACTTTTGCCGCATGGTGGAATCCACTTACCTGGTTTAAGGAAACTCTTCCACAACCTGCTCTACAAACACAAGTAGTAAATTCTGATAGTCATAAAGTAATAACTATTACTAATGAAAAGTCTGCACAAAAATCAGATTTGTATCCTGTGGTAAAAGTGGTAGATGGTGATACATTAAGCGTAAATATTAACGGCACCGTTACTACGATCCGTCTCATTGGTATCAATACACCCGAAACGGTTGACCCAAGAAAATCAGTGCAGTGTTTCGGTAAAGAAGCATCAAATAAAGCAAAGCGACTTCTTGCGGGACAAAAAATAAGGATTGAAAAAGATCCTTCACAAGGAGAACGAGATAAGTATGGTAGATTACTCGCCTATGTATTTTTTGAAAATGGTCTCAACTTTAACAAATACATGATTGAAGAAGGCTACGCATATGAATACACTTATAATTTTCCATACAAATACCAAAGTAAATTCAAACAAGCTCAACGTGAAGCGCAAATGCAGGGAAAAGGGCTGTGGGCCGAAGGTGTTTGTTCAACGAAAAATACAACACCCACGGTTGTGCCAATAGTGGGGGGAACAACAAATGCTGATACAGAAGCAATAAAAACTCCCACGATCAATATAACGCCAAGGGCTACGACAAAAAGTGTAATGCCGATACAGACGTCTGCTCCAGCGATTACGGGGAAATATATATGCAATTACAATGCCTATAATTGCCCCAACTTTTCTACTCATGCCGAAGCACAAGCGGTCTACGAAGCGTGCGGTGGCGCCACTAATGACATACACAGACTTGATCAAGATAAAGACAGTTTGGCATGTGAAAGTTTGCCGTAAGCCCGTGCAACATCGGATATTGCGTGGATCTCTGTCATAGGAGACTATATTTAAAAATTTTTAATTTATTCTCGTAATCTCGATTTTCATAAACGGCTGGCGGTGTCCGCGAGTTTTCAAGTAACGGCTTTTTTGCAGATACTTAACCACGTTTATTTTTTTATTTTTGCCAATTTCTTTAAGTTCGGCTTCCACTTTGGCGCCGTCAATATGCGGAGTTCCCACGGTGCTTTTCTTGCCGTCGTCAGTCAAAAGCACTTTGTCAAAAAAAACCGTATCGCCAACCTTCGGTTCACCGGACAGTTTTTCTATTTTTAGAGTATCGCCGGCGGAAACCCTATATTGTTTTCCCCCTGTCGCGATAACGGCGAATTCTTTCGTATTCAATTGTTTTTTTATTGTAGCCATTTGTTAATTACAAAAAGACTCTAAAAACCCTGCCAAAAGGCAAGGAATATGTAATACATACTACATCAATCTATAAAAAATGCAATCCCGTAGCAGAGATTACTCGCTACGGGACAGGTCCGCATGGTGAATTGTTTTTTGGACTTGCTAAATTTGAAATATTGTATTATCATAGACGAAGTTGTTTGCTTCACAGATTTTTCGCAAGCGCAAGCGTGTACTATCCCGAACGCCGATTCCAAATCCTCCCTTTGGTCTTTGGCATGCAACGGGTCAGCCTTTAGTTTACCTCCTTACGAGTTGCTAAGAGTTGCCGCCTCCGCCGTGCGATACCCTGGCCTTTTACTCTCCCTTAAGGCCAGGGTTTTTTATTTCGCCTAGCGAGGAGCATGTGAATGTGGCCTATCGGATGTTGATAGGCACCTGTAGACGGTAATCACATTCACAATATCCGAGCGACGGCGAAACATTGTACCCAGTTATATTTCGCCTAGCGAGGAGCATGTGAATGTGGCCTATCGGATGTTGATAGGCACC
>JBBTSJ010000051.1:0-14175 GCA_038064715.1 Patescibacteria group bacterium
TGTGAATGTGATTACCGTCTACAGGTGCCTATCAACATCCGATAGGCCACATTCATAATGCTCCGAGCTCAGGCGAAGTAAAAGAGCTTCCCTCTTTTTTAAAAAGTTATACACAGGCAAGATAGTTGACAGATAGGGTATAGGGGTATATGGTATACATAGGTCGATATTAATTATCAACACTTAACAAAAACTAAATGCTAGACAAGAAACTAAAAAAAAGGTCAGTGCATCGGGCAAAAATAATCAAGGGGCAGCTTAATGGTCTAATTAGGGCGATAGATGAAGAAGAGTACTGCATTGACCTCATGACACAATCCCGAGCGATTCAACTGTCGCTAAAGAGTATGGATAGAATGCTCTTGGAGAATCATCTTCGGGGTCATGCGAAGCACATGCTTAGTGATTCAAAACAAGAGAACAAAGCTGTTAAAGAACTTGTAAATTTGTACGCATTGTCAAATAAATAACATACTGTCGAACATACGGACGGCACGGCATATTACTTTTGTTCAAAATCGTGCAAGGCAAGATTCATTTCATCAATGATCCTGAAAAATATATCGGTTAATCAAGTAATTTAGTTAAAAAATATGAAACTATCAAAATTAATGCATGTTATCAGTGTTGTCGCGGGGCTTGCCGGAGTGGTCACATTTGCGTCAGCCGTCCTTGGCGGTGTTAACGACCTTATATTCGGGCTCACAAAAGTAGACGCTTTGCTCTGCGCCGGAATCCTCCTTCTTATTGCAGTTTGGGTCCAAATTGCAACGATTCATCACATGATGCTTGAAAAACGGGGAGAAATTGTTTAATCAATAATTTAATAAATTCAGATTTATGACAAAACTATCATTAAAATCATATAGCTGGAAATGCGTTCTTGGGGCCGAGGCGGCATACATTCTTTGTGTTTTGGGTGGATTCCTGCCGCTCCGTAGCGCGCGAGGCATTGAGCTTCATCACACAATTTTCGAAACCCTTCCCGGCTTTACATGGATAAGCCCCGACAGTTTCGTACTTGGCGCGGTTTATATGCTTGTCTTTGCTTCCATTTTTGCAGCCTACTTCGTATGGATGCACAATTCAAGCCTAGTTCGCGAATAAAATAATCTAATCAAAAATATGCATAATCACGACGAAAATAAAAATAAAGGTTCCTCGGGGCAAAGCCCCGAGGTATTGGAGGAACTCGCTTCGCTCGTGCAAACGCGCGGCAAGCCGCGCGGTATTGAACCTTTAATTCGTCTTCGCTCGGACGGCATGCCAAGAGTACTTGGCGCGCCGCTCCTCGCTAGACGAAATAAACAAGATTCAAAGATGATGTGGGTTATGATGCTCTGTTGCGCTCTACTCATTGTATTTATTCTTGTTTTTGCGGCAGGTGGCAGGGCGCTGGGAGCTTCAACATGGGTGATTTTGGGCGGAGTCGCAGCAATGGCGGTGATTCACTTCTTTATGATGGGAAAATCTCATAAACACCCCGATGAAAAAGAAGAAACAGACGAGGTGTCCGGAGAAGGAGATAAAAATAAAGGCAGTAAGGATAACAAGGACGACAAAACTCATTCCGGCCACGAGTGTTGCCGTTAATTGAAAGTCTAAAGTCTAATGATATGGAAAACAAAATTAAATCATTAATTAAAAAATTGAGCAGACTAGGATTTAATGTTAAGCCAAAAGAAGGCGTTCACACGGACCCGGTGTGCGGGATGGAGTCGTCAGGCGACCTGTTTAAAACCGATTATCAAAGCAGAAGCTATTATTTCTGTTCGGACCACTGCAGAGGACAATTTGAAAAAGACCCAAAAAGTTATGTTAGTAAATAACATGCAAAAAACTGCTATAAAATCCATCGGCTCTGGCATAGGAGCGGCTCTCGTACTGCTTTCAATCTACTTTCTTACACTGACGCTGATTTCCGGCTGGGGATTCGCTCAAAGCCAATTCGCGGCCTATTGGTATTTTATTATCAGTTTAGTAGTGGGTTTCGGGATTCAGATTGCTCTCTACCGATACATTAGAAATCTGGTACATAGTGGACGGGGCATGGGTAAAGTAGTCGGTGTGTCCGGAACTACCTCTACGGTGAGCATGATTTCCTGTTGCGCGCACTATTTAGTGAATTTGATACCTATTCTCGGAGTGACCGGATTTGCTACATTTGTCGCTCAATATCAAATCAAGATTTTCTGGGTCGGCATTGCTTTTAATCTATTCGGCATCGGATATATGATAAGTAAAATTATTAAATTCAAAAAACACAGGCGCGTCCCGTTAGAAATTTAATGATGGCTGATTCAAGGTGAAAGTAAGGCATTATCAATTTATAGAATTTTGACACGTATAAAGATGTGAAAACTTCTAATGGGATTAATAAAATTGCAACGATATCCATATTGGCGCTTGTTTTTATTGGAGGATTTCTTGTTTTCTATAAGCTAAAGCCTGTTTCTGATCCGACCAAAGAAAGTTCTTCAGCCTCGAACGCGCAACAAAAATGGGAGACAAAGACCGATGAACAGGCGAGTGTTACAGTTACCGTCACGCCAATTGTTGATATTTCACTACAATCAAAAGAATGGAAATTTGATGTGGTTATGGATACCCACTCGGTTGAATTGGACCAGGACCTGCTAAAAATAACTGTTCTTGTTGATGACCGGGGCAAAGAGTATAAACCGCTTAATTGGGAAGGACTGGTCGGAGGTCATCACCGAGAGGGTATGCTTACCTTTAATCAAATAACGCCGTTGCCAAAATCTATAGAGATAAAAATTTCCGATGTCGGCGGCGTTGTGAGAAGTTTTATGTGGCAACTTAAATAAAGGGTATTAAACCCTTTGATGCGACTTCGCACCACAAGAGTACTTCTTGTTTTATGAATAAAACAAAGTCGCTCGGACGCCGTGTGAGTGAGCACACTTCCACGCGCTTCTCGCTCGACGAAATATAACTATATGAACTCAATACACGAACCGCAACTCGCTTGGCTTTTCTGGAGTTTAATTCTGATTCTGATTTGGGCGGTTATTTATGCGCTCCTAAAAAGCAAAGAGAGTAAAAAAGAGATGCTTCTAGTGAGCTTGTGGACTGCGCTTTTTGGGCTCACGGAGCCGTTTTTTGTGCCCGCGTATTGGAACCCGCCATCGCTTTTTGATTTGGCGCACCGGACTGGTTTTGACATAGAAAGTTTTATCTTCTCATTCGGCATCGGCGGCATCGCGGTAGTGGTATATGAATATATCAACCGCGTTTCCCACGAGCGTATGGAAACGCACGAACGCCACTTGTCGCGCCACCGCTACCACTTGCTCTCAATTCTCTCTTCGCCGCTTATCTTTCTCGCGCTCTTTTTTACAGCTTCGCTCAATCCTATTTATTCGGCAATAATTGCCATGACGATAGGAGGTTTTGCTGCTTGGTACTGTCGGCCGGATTTGAAAAAGAAAATGATTTCAAGCGCTTTCGTATTTTTAGGGATTTATTTTGTGTACTTCATCACCCTCATCGCTCTCTACCCCGGATATGTGGAACAAGTATGGAACCTCAAAGCTATTTCCGGTATTTTAATTTCAGGCATTCCTCTGGAGGAACTTCTCTTTGCTTTTAGCTTTGGTTTTATTTGGTCGAGCATATATGAGCACTTTACGTGGCGTAAAATTAAAAATCTTTAAGCATGAAAAAAGAAAAACAAATTATTGCGCTTGCGGCGTACGCGATTGCGATGGCTTTCGTTGAAGCTGCAGTAGTGGTCTATCTCCGAGAACTTTATTATCCGAATGGATTTCTCATCCAGACAGCGGCCGATATTCGCGTTATTCCATGGGAGATTCTCTGGGTGGAGGTATGGCGCGAACTGGCCACCGTGGTTATGCTCGCTGCTGTCGGGTTTTTGGCTTTTGAGCGGCTGAAAGAAAGACTGTGGGCATTTATTTTTGCGTTTTCGTTATGGGACATCGGCTATTATCTGTTTCTGTATATTTTTCTGCGCTGGCCGCCGTCGCTTGGCACCACGGATGTGTATTTTCTCATTCCGTGGGCGTTGGTCGGACCGGTGTGGTTCCCGCTCTTGTTGTTCGCCGTTCTGGGTGCTATTTCTTTACGGCAACTTTTTAAATCGCCATTACTACATATCCAATCAAAATAACCAAAAAAATATGAACCACGATCGCCACAACTCGCAAGAAATAATCTACACCTGCCCCATGCATCCGCAGGTTAAGAAACCTGAACCCGGTCGCTGTCCGGCGTGCGGGATGGAGCTCATTCCCTCCGTCGCTAAAGCTATGGAGGGCAGACCAGAAAAGAAAGCTAATAAGCGCGATGAGCGCGATATGCAAAAAATCAGTCACGCTGACCATGAGACAGCAATGACCAATCCGCAAATAGCCAAAGCGATGGAAGCGGATATGCGCCGGAGGTTCTTTATTTCCTTCTTGCTTGCTATCCCGATTTTTCTTTATTCGCCGGTCGGCGTTAACATTTTCAAATTAAGTTTACCGACGCCAATTCCGATTAACCCCGCCTTCCCTGACGGCGGGGTAAATTGGCTTTTGCTGATTCTCACAACCCCAATCGTCTTTTGGACCGGCTCCATCTTCATCACAGGCACCTACTATTCGCTGAAAGCCAAAAAACTGAACATGGCCGTGCTCGTCGCCACCGGCGTTTTGGCGGCGTATCTCTTCAGCGCACTCTTGACGCTCATACGGCCCGGAACCGAGACGTTCTATGAAGCGGCCGCGCTTCTTGTCACCTTTGTGCTTTTCGGCCACTGGATGGAAATGAAGTCGCGGCGCGGCACGTCCGACGCGCTCCGCGCGCTCTTTGACTTGGTGCCGCCGAAAGCCAATGTCGTTCGCGCCGGAGGAGAAGTAAACATTCCGAGTGCGGAGATTATTCACGATGACATCGTCGTCCTGCGTCCCGGCGACAAGGTGCCGGTTGACGGTGAAATTATTGAAGGAGAAACCTCAATTGATGAATCGTTGGTGACGGGAGAATCTATGCCGGTAACGAAGACCATCGGCGCGAAAGTGGTCGGCGGTTCGGTGAACCAAACTGGCGCGGTGAAATTTAAAGCAACGCAGGTCGGTTCCGAGACGGTGCTCGCCCAGATCATCAAAATGGTGGAAGCAGCGCAAAATTCCAAAGCCCCCGGCCAGCGCATTGCCGACACGGCGGCCGGATGGCTGGTTGTTGTGGCAATTGGCTCGGGACTGGCTGCGTTCTTCGGCTGGTATTTTATAGCCGGAGTAGGGCTTATAACAGCCCTTACTTTCGCGGTCTCGACAGTGGTAATTGCCTGCCCCGACGCGCTTGGCCTTGCCACTCCCACGGTCGTCGCAGTCGGCACAGGTATAGGCGCTAAAAATAATATTCTCATCAAAGATGCCGCGACTTTGGAAAACACTTCTCGTTTAACTGCTATTGTACTTGATAAAACAGGAACACTGACGGAAGGTAAACCAAGGGTGACTGACGTCATTGCTTTTAACGGATTTACCGAAGAGGAAGTTGTAAAATATGAAGCGACCATTGAGTCTGGTTCTAATCACCCTATCGCAAAAGCCATTACTGATGAAGCGAAAAACAGAAACATTGAAGTTACTTCGCACCAGAATTTCCAATCAATAGCGGGACATGGACTGACGGCAATTATTGACGGCAAAAAAATATTGACAGGAAAAGAAAAATTATTAAATGACAATGGCGTTGATATCGTAAAAGAGAAAATAGTTTTTGACCGTTTGGCAACCGAAGGCAAAACTGTCAGTATCTTGGCGGTTGATGGAAGGGTTACGGGGGTGATAGCTGTAGCGGATACAATTAAACCAAATTCCAAAAAGACCATAACTGCTCTCAAAAGTCTCGGACTTGAAGTAATGATGATTACCGGCGATAATCAACGTGTTGCTCAAGGCGTTGCAACGGAGCTTGGCATCGAGCGTTTCTTTGCCGAGGTTTTACCGGAAGAAAAAGAAAATTATGTTAAGAAATTGCAGAATGAGGGCAGGTTTGTGGCAATGGTCGGTGATGGTATAAATGACGCTCCGGCTCTGGCTCGTTCGGACATCGGTATTGCTATCGGCGCCGGGACAGATGTGGCTATTGAAACAGGAAATATTGTCCTCATGAAATCAGACCCTTATGATATTGTGGCCGCCATTCGCTTAAGCAAAGCAACCGTCATAAAAATGAAGCAAAATTTGTTTTGGGCGGCAATTTATAATGTGCTGGCAATTCCTGTCGCCGCCGGTGTTTTTTACACAAGCTTCGGGATATCCCTTCGTCCGGAAGTAGCGGCATTGCTTATGTCCGTTTCTTCCATTATTGTCGCTCTCAATGCGGTTTCTCTCAAACGCGTTGAATCAAAATTAAAATTATAAAAGGTATTAAACCGCAGGGCAAGCCCTGCACCCGCAAGGTGCTCGCTTCGCTCGCCCGAAATCGCGGCAAGCCGCGAGGTATTAGACCTTTTGATTCGCCGTCGCTCGGACGCCGTGTAAGTGATTACACTTCCACGCGCTCCTCGCTAGCCGAAATAAATAATTTGAATTAACATTATGAATAAAAAATCTATAAAATTTGATTACACCACAACCACAACTAAAACTTTTGAAGAGGCGGTTCAAAGCATACAAGATGAAATCGCCAAAGCCGGTTTTCGGGTTTTATACATTCACGATGTATACGGGACATTAGCTGAAAAAGGATTTAAAATCGAGCCGATGAAAATTATTGAATTTTGCAACGCAAAGTCTGCTTTCACTGTCTTACGGGAGGATGTGAAAATTGGTCTTTGTCTGCCATGCAAGATACTTGTTTACACAAAAAATGGCCGGAATTCCATCTCTGGCATGCGGCCTACCGTCTTGCGCCAGTTTTTTCCGAACGCCGAACTAGGCGCGTTACCGGAAGAGATAGATGGCCAGATAGAAAGTATTATTAATAACTCAAAATAACTATTATGGAAAACACGCCGCAACAAGAACCAATCGGGAAAAAAGAGCGTTGGGAATTACGCAAACAAGAAAAGCAAAAATTTCAAGAAGTTCGGCAAAGAAACAGGTTGATTAAGCGAATTAGTTTCTGGACAATTGCCGCGCTTATTGTCGGTTCTTTGGGGTATGGAATCGTATATTTGGCAACTCGTCCGGAAAAGCCCAGACCCGGAGTGGCAATATCTATTTTAGGACAAGAGCACATTCCAGTCGGGACATCTCATCCGGAATATAATTCCAACCCGCCCACTTCGGGCTCGCATTACGCGAAAGAGGCCGAGTGGGGAGTATACCAAAATGAATTGCCGGACGAACAGCTGATTCACAATCTTGAACACGGCGGCATCTGGATTTCTTACAAGCCGGACATTGATGCGGCGATAAAGTCTGAATTGGAATCAATAGGAAATAAATACAAAGGGGCAGTTGTGGTTGCTCCGCGGGCCAAAAACGATTCAATGATTGCCCTGGCTTCTTGGGGTCGGCTTGAAAAACTGGACAATTTCGATGAAGTTAAAATTACCGCCTTTATTGGCGCGAATAAAAATAAGTCTCCGGAGCCTTTTGCCAGATAATTATGGAAACAACGTCAGATTATGGATTATGGTGGTTGGTGATACTGAATACGGCTATATTTCTTATATTCGCTTTCAGCTTTACTCGCCCAAAAACAAAAAGAGACTGGAGATCGTTCGGGGCCTTCTCGGCGTTTATCGTAGCGTTATTTACGGAAATGTACGGCTTTCCTTTAACCATATATTTATTTTCCGGCTGGCTTTCTACAAAATTTCCCGGTATTGATTTCTTGGCGCATAATAGAGGACATCTTTTTGAAGATTTTTTTGGCTGGGGAGGCGACCCGCATTTCGGGCCGTTCCACATCGCAAGCTATATCTTGATTTTTTATGGCTTCATACTTCTTTCAAACGCATGGAAGATTCTTTACAAAGCTCAAGGTGAGCACACCTTAGCAACTACTGGTCCTTACGCTCGCGTTCGTCATCCGCAATACATTGGTTTCGTTCTCATCATGTTTGGGTTCTTTCTTCAATGGCCGACACTCCTCACTCTTATTATGTTACCGATTCTCGTTTGGATGTATACACGTCTTGCGCGGAGCGAAGAGAAAGACGCGCAAAAAGAGTTCGGGGTTTTGTGGGGTGAATACACCAAGAAAACCCCCGCCTTTATCCCTAGACTAAAGGAGTGATAAATGCTACCCTTAATAGTAAAGTATTATGAAATATATTGTTTTGCCGCTGATTATAATGAGTTTTGTCGGGGTAGCAATTTTGGGCTCTACTCTTTTTGATATGAACCCCAATCATCAGGGAGACTGCATTGCCTCTGTCATGAGCGGGACTATGTGCCCGACAAATATCACCGACCTTGCCGTACAACATATTTCTGCCTTGCAGTCACTTATACAAGCAGTATCGCCGTCAAACCATAATTGGTTTTTACTCCTTGTTTCTCTATTTTTTGTATCGGTTTCTATTTTTCTATCATATAAAAATTTACTATTATCAAAACTGGGATTCTTGCCAGAGCGTTTACGGGAACTAACACTTCATTCTCTCTATAGCAAACAAAGGATTAATTCCTGGCTTTCTTTATTTGAACTTAGTCCATCCCTGTAGTAACAGCACGCATTAAGCGCAATGCTTTTTTCGTGCTGTTTCTAATATCTTTTTGATAAGGATATTTTTGTTATTTGCTAACCTAAATTAATACAATATGCAAAAAATTATATGGAAGCACTTGTAGGAACATCATTAGTAGCGGCGTTCGTAGCTGGAGTTGCCGCGCTTTTTGCCCCATGCTGTATTACGGTTCTTCTACCGTCTTACTTGGGGAATATTTTCAGAGAGAAATACAAAATCTTCTTCATGACTTTTGTGTTTTTTCTGGGAGTCGCGACGGTTTTTCTGCCAATTGGATTGGGGGCTTCTTTCTTGGCCCAGTTATTCAGCAAATACCACAACATAATCTTTACTGTCGGCGGAATTTTCTTGGTTGTTCTTGGAATAACTATGCTATTGGGTAAAAAATTTGCTACCCCGACGTCCATACGTGACGGAATGAAGCGGCATGTTTCCTCCGTTTATGTTCTGGGTATTTTCTCGGCCATAGCCACCACTTGTTGCGCTCCGGTCTTGGCCGGGGTACTCGCGCTATCGGTGGCGAGCGGCACAATTCTTTGGGGCGCGCTCTACACCTTGGCTTACGTACTCGGCATGACACTGCCGCTCTTCATTATCGCCGCGTTTTTGGATAAAGCGAATCTGACTGAACGGTTCACCAACGCGAAAAAAACCGTTTCAATGCGAATAGGCGGTTTCAGCTGGAGGATTACGATTTCGGAGCTTATTTCCGGCCTCATCTTTCTCCTCATGGGCATATACATAACTTACTTGGCTTTCAGCAATAAGTTGTTTGCTCGCTCGGATTATCAGCTGGAAATGAACCTGTGGAACGCCAAGTTCTTGGGTGCAATTAATGGTTTTGTAACTTTAATTCCGGAATACATCTGGGCGCTTCTGTTCATCGGAATAATCGTATATGTATCGTATGTGTTTATTAAACAACTTAAAAAACAAAAAAATGAACAAGAATAATAATGGAAAAGTACCAGTGCTTACGATTGTCGTCATTTTTGTAGCGGTTATGGGTTTAGGGTATTTTCTGTTTACAAGTTCCCCGCAGAATCCAAAACAAAATCAAAGCTCGGCTGTTGCGAATATTGACAGCATGCATGGAGGACCGTCGGTAGATACCAACAGCGAAACGCTGAACTCTCTTGTCGGCAAACCAATGCCAGACATTCAACTGGCTGATAAAGACGGGAAAATATACACAGTTGCCGAGTTCAAGGGGAAAAACACAGTTTTGTTTTTCAATGAGGGTCTTATGTGCTATCCGGCTTGCTGGAATCAGATGGCGGCGTTTGGAAGCGACGAGAGATTCAATAGCGATCAGATTCAGGCGATATCAATCGTGGTTGACCCCGCAAAAGACTGGCAAAGAGCGATATCTAAAATGCCGCAACTGGCCAAAGCGACAACTATGTTTGACACAAACGCCAATGCCTCGCGGGAGCTCGGTCTGTTGACCTTGGCTTCCTCAATGCACAAAGGGGCTTTGCCCGGGCATACTTATGTGGTTATAGACAAAAACGGGGTTGTGAGATATGTTTTTGATGATCCGAACATGGCTATAGCAAATGATATGCTTTTCAATAAGATCGGGGAGTTAAAGTAACAAATTAAAATTACGGACCCCATTAGAAGCCTGGATGAAATCGGAGGCTAGTAGGTAGATGGTTGTTATTATCAGCATTAAATTAAAAAACAATTATGAAAACTTCTAACGGGGCAAGCAGACAACCGACAATGGAAGAGCTTATTGAAAAAATAAATAAGCTGAAAAATACGGGCGGACTTGACCTCTCAATGGAGGAAGATTTGAGCATTGCCGTCATGAACCTTATCAGCCTGGAAGAACATTTTT
This sequence comes from Patescibacteria group bacterium, assembly GCA_038064715.1. GTDB lineage: Bacteria > Patescibacteriota > Minisyncoccia > Phycocordibacterales > VMEP01 > JBAZYZ01. The sequence continues at coordinate 10,518 of JBBTSJ010000051.1, forward strand.
ATTTTACCGCCGAGAAGACGGGGAATAACGGGTACTTTGATTTGATGGGGCAGACCAGGGAAATAAGAAAAGAGCTTCTGGCAAAGATGATTGATAAGCACGAGGGCGAAACTTGGTGCATTGCCAAGCATTTGCTTGCCGCGACAATGAGGATGATGGAAGTTGGCACTAAGCTTCAATCAACGGGTAAAAAAGAAGAATCACAGGACATGTTCAAGAAGGCTTATGAGGTATACTCGCTTTTTTGGGCATTACGGTTGAAATTAATCAGCGTAGACGGCGTAAAAAAGGTCGGGGATAATAAATTGAATATCCACGACAAGGAAGGGTTGGATAAGCCCATGACAAAAGAGGAATTGATAAGTAAATTAATAGATTGTTGCGAAGAATAGAAGGTAATCATAAAAACAAAATGACGGACAAAAATGAAAATACAGTTTCTGCGCCGGAGGCGGTTTTGGTGTTAATCGCGCTTGTCGGGGTATGGTTTATGATATTCGTGAACGGGAATCTTTTCAAAGACGGTCCAAACAGGTCGCTACTCGGCAAAGAAGAAGCGCTTTCGCAAACAGCAACCCTGCTGATTCGTTTTGGGAATTTGGGCCCGGAGCTAGTGTCGTCCGGAGTAATTGACAGAGAAAAATTTATTAAACTTTACGACGGCAACGATACCTTCAAGAAAGAGGCTCAAAAACTCTTAGACGGGACTGATAATGGCGATTTTGTCGTTACGGAAAAAAACGAGCCGGTCGTGTTGAATTTCCTTTGGGCGCTTGGTCTTGGCAATAAGAATCCGATTTTGGAAAGAGGGCCGATGACAGACCCCCGTTATGGAGGAGCGGGAAATTTTGCTTCAACCGGAGGCTGGACGATTGCCCGGGGAGACGCGATAGAACATTACAGCATGCACTCATTTATTGTGTTAACGCCGGAAGGACAAGCTCTGGTAGAGCGTGTTGCCAAAAATATCTATCGCCCGTGTTGCGATAATTCCACATACTTTCCCGATTGCAATCATGGTATGGCGATGCTCGGATTTTTGGAACTCTTGGCCAGTCAGGGAGCAGGGGAGGAAGAAATGTACAAAGCCGCTTTGACGCTTAATGAGTACTGGTTCCCGGGCACATACGAAATGATTGCTCGATATATAAAGGAAAAAGGAGCAAGGTTTGAAGATATGTCGCCTAAGGAAATCCTCGGGGTAAAATATTCAAGCGCCTCCGGTTCTAGAAGGGTAGCTTCGTGGGTGGCAAAAACAGGCCAAGATAGCGGAAGCAGTTGTGGCGTATAGTTAGTCGCCAAAAAACCTCAAGGACGGTTTTCGCAACCTCAAATTAGACGCTTTTCCGTGTTAAAATTAATTCATCGCCAAACATTCAGGGTTTTAAAAATTTAGAATATGCCGAAAGAAATAAAAAGGGTACTTATGTTAGCGGCTGGGGTTGTTTTTGTGATTCTCGGTGTCTTGGGTTTAGCATTGCCTTTTTTGCAGGGGATTCTATTCCTCGCCATCGGTCTAATCTTTCTTTCTCTTGCCTCGTCCAATACTCGCATATGGATTGAATCGCATACAAAACGTTACCCAAAACTTCACGCTTTGGCGCAAAAAACCGAGAAGTGGGTAACCGGCATTATTGGAACCGTTGATCAGGATAAAAATCACCAGGATTTTGATGCCAAGAAATAGGCGTGTCAAGGTTTCTCGGACGAAGACTTATACTTATTCCAAGGACTCCCCTCGGAAGTTTTAATGCGATCTAAATCGCGTATTTTTAAATATGGCCATTTTTCCTCACTTGCAAAAAGAGCTATCGGGCAGTATATCAAAAAATTCATTTTTTACTAGCCTTAAGAGTGACAAAAGATTTGACGGTTTTGGCGGATAAAACAACCTCTTGCTCGGAGTCGGGGAGGGTATTGATAATTTGCTGCAATTTTTTCATATCCGGCGCGAGCACTTCATTCCATAATCCCAATTTTTCCAAAATAGGTTTTATTTTTTCTATGTCAAAAGAGACGCGCTCTTGAATTGTTTTAGTAATATAGCCTTCACCGCCGAAAACACGGCCTAGTTTTTGGCTGTCCATATAAGTCAAAATTTTTCCGCGCAATTCGGAGATTTTTTTCTTGTTTTCATCCTCGCTTGACTTCACGGCGAAATATTCCCGAATAGCCTCCGCCGCTTCTTCGTCCGACGGCGTTTCCGGTTTCTTGTATTCGTGCGACCACATCGGGCACATCTTCCGGAATCCGCACCAATCGCAAAGCGGTCCCGGGGTCGGGGGAAAATTACCGGTTTTTTCCATGTCTTCAATTTCACGAATCGTGGTTAAAAGGGCTTTTTTGGTTTTTTCTTCCCGTCCCGCCTCCGGCGTGGCGGATATTTTTTCGTTATGTTTCAAAAAATAAAGAGAAATTTTTATCTTTTCCGGCTTAATGGACGGCCAGCGATTTACAAGCGCCAAATGATAAACATTTAACTGCAAATTTTCCGCAAGCTTCTTTTCGGCCGGCATTTTTTTGCCGGTTTTGTAATCTATAATTTCATAACTTCCGTCGGCTTCATTTTTGTCTATGCGGTCTATTATGCCGGCCAAAGTATGAGTAACCCCTTCTTTCTCATCCGGGATTTCAAGGGCGAATCTGCTCTCAAGTTCCAGAGCGTTAAAATTCCACGGTTGATTTTTGTGATAGAAATTTTTGATTAACTTCACCCCTTCATCAAAATAAGCTTTTTCGTCCGACTCCTTTCGTTTTTCGTCCGGCCAGATTATTTTTTCGGATTTTTCGTTGAAAGCCTTGGTGAAATAATCAATCACTTCATCTGCGGTGGGGTAGAGCGGATTGCGTAGAAACATATATTTAAGCGCCGAGTGAAGAAGCGTGCCAAAAACCGCTTCAATCCGTTTCGGCGCCCGAAGCTTGTCTATTGCTTGATATTTATATTTGAGCGGACAGGTTTTGAAAGTGTCCAAGGCGGAGTATGACGTGCGCATGCGTCTATTCTAGAACGAAGTTGAAGAAAGACCAAAATATGATAAGATTTGGGCATACGATTTATCGAAAGCTGGAAGATCCGTCTTAAAAGTATGGAAAAAGTAAACAATTTCATTAAACCAATCAAGTCGTTTGCAATGCGTCAGCCGTGGATAACGGCAGTTATAATCATTGTTTTAGCGGGTGGCGGTTTTTGGTATTACAAAAACAGGGTTAATCAGGAGGAAATAAATTTCGCGGAAGTAAAGCGTGGAGAAATTTCCCAGATTGTTTCGGTAACAGGCAGGGTAAAGCCGGCCAAAGAAGTCGGGCTTTCTTTTGAAAAAAGCGGGCGAGTATCGGCTGTTTATCGCGATGTTGGGGAAAATGTCGCCGCCGGTGAATTTTTGGTTTCACTTGACGGCGGAGAGATATCGGCCCAATTGGCGCAAGGGAAGGCCGTGGTGAAAACGCAAGAGGCCAAACTTGAAGAATTAAAAAGCGGTACGCGGGAGGAGGATATAAATGTTTCGGAAGTTGCGGTGGACAATGCCGTAAGCGACTTATTGAACGATATAAAAAACGGATATGTAAACGCCGATGACGCCATTCGCAACAAAGTTGACCAACTTATGTCAAATCCCAAAGGGCCAACTCCCCAACTTAATTTTATCGTGAACGA
>JBBTSJ010000052.1:0-14573 GCA_038064715.1 Patescibacteria group bacterium
TGTTTAGTTACCCTTCAAGGGTGACACTGTGGATAAATAATAATTAAGCTTCTCGACCGGTATCATGCCGTTTAGATATTTTCCTAAGTGTATGCGTTCGTAATTGTAAAAGTGTAAATATTCCTCCAGCGTTTTCCATGTTCTTGTCGGATTCAGATAATACTCTTGGTCAATCACTCCGTGAGCTCTCTCTACCGCTCCATCCCAGTTGGGAGAAGATTTTGGAATGAAGTAGTGAGCGATTCCTCTCTCACCTAGATACTGATGAAACTCCCCGCGGTTTTCACTGCCATTGTCGCTTTGGATTCCGTTGATTTGGAACTTAAACACTTTTTCCGTTTCCTCAAAGGCATGAATCATGGAAATTGAGTCTAGGCGGTCAGTCACTACTGCATGCTGGAATCCCGTGTAAATATCAACGAATGTGCGCTGATATTTCCGTTCATTGCCTTCCCAAATATATTTTGCATCAGCTTGCACCACATCACCAGGCGCTTTTGGGATTACGGGGTCTTTTAGCGGTTTGTACCAGGGCAACTTCTTCTGCGGCCTCCTCACCAGTCCTTTCTTCTGGTAGAACTGGTAAATTGAAGTAGTGGAAATCTCCACACCGAATTTTCTTTTTATCAACAAACTCATTTTCTTCGGTCCGTAATTCAAACGTAGCTTTTCTTCCGATATACAGATTCTGACTTCACCTTTAATTTTAGTTTCCGGATGCTCTTTCTTTGAAACATACACTCTTGAGCCACAATCAATGCTTCTCCATTTGTAATATGTTTTTCTGGAGATTGCATACAAGTCACAGACCTCATTCACTGTTTTACCCGCTTTCTCGACCAAGAAATACCACTTTTGTCTGATTTTGGACGGATATGCCGCCGCTTGATTTTTGTTTGCCATATATGTGAATTCTACACGGTTACCCTTTGTCACCCCAATTCTTCTAAACTGTCACCTCATAAGGGTAACTGTACACGTTGTTGACATTTCTTTGTGCTTTGTTAATATTGTTTTTATACGCGTTTTTGCGTTGTTTTTGTTTGTTAACCAATTTAAATTAGCTTTTTAAACAAGTCGAAATTATTATCATTATCACTAGATAGTTCTCGCTAAATTTTTTATCTAAAAACTTAGGCGGGAGAACAAATATATGGCAGAAGAATTTAAAAGAGACAAGCCGCATATGAATGTAGGCACTATCGGTCACGTTGACCACGGCAAGACTACGCTCACGGCCGCTATTACTCATATTTTGGATATGGCCAAAGCAGAAGGGTATAAAGCTCGCGTCGAATCCGTGGACAAAATAGACAATGCTCCCGAAGAGAAGGCGCGCGGTATTACTATCGCCCTTCATCACTCTGAATACGAAACGCCGAATCGCCACTATGCTCACGTTGACGCTCCCGGACACGCTGATTATATTAAAAACATGATTACAGGCGCCGCTCAAATGGACGGCGCGATTTTGGTTGTAGCCGCCACCGACGGAGCTATGCCCCAGACCCGCGAGCACGTACTCTTGGCAAAACAGGTTGGCGTGCCAAAAATGGTTGTATTTTTGAACAAAACAGATATGGTTGATGACCCGGAAATGATTGACCTTGTTGAAGAGGAACTCCGCGAGTTGCTTGAAAAGAACGGCTTTGACGGCAAAAACGCTCCTATCATCCGCGGTTCCGGGCTTAAGGGCCTTGAAGCCAAAACTCTTGACGACCCGTGGGCGCAGAAAGTTCTCGATTTGGTGAAAGCGCTTGACGAATACATTCCCGTTCCGGAACGAGAAATAGCCAAACCGTTTCTTATGCCGGTTGAAGATGTGTTTTCTATTGAAGGACGCGGAACCGTTGTTACCGGCCGAATTGAACGAGGTGTCGTAAAAGTAGGCGAGGAAGTTGAAATTGTTGGGCTTAAGCCGACGACCAAGACTACCGTTACCGGTATTGAAATGTTCAACAAGTCTCTCCAGGAAGGAATGGCTGGTGATAACGCGGGCATTCTTCTTCGCGGGACCAAAAAAGAAGATGTTACCCGAGGTCAGGTTATCGCCAAACCCGGTTCGGTTACTCCTCACAGCGAATTTACCGCCGAAGTTTACATTCTGAAAAAGGAAGAAGGCGGCCGCCACACCCCTTTCTTTACCGGCTACAAACCGCAGTTCTATGTCCGCACCACCGATGTGACGGGCGAAGTTACGCTTAATCCCGGAGTGGAAATGGTTATGCCGGGCGACACGGTCACGTTTAATGTTAAGCTTGTGGCTCCTGTTGCCTTGGAAGACCATCAGAGATTTGCCATTCGCGAAGGCGGCAAGACTGTCGGCGCGGGCGCGGTAACGAAGATAACGAAGTAGGCCACGCAACACGCAACAAATATCAATTGATATGTGATTCGTGATACATGATTCGTGATACATGACTATGCCTGTTCAATCAAAAACAAAAAAGTCTCCGGCGAAGGAAGTCGCGCCGAAGGCAGTGAAAGCGCCAAGGGCGAAGGCTGTTAGGGCGCCGAAGGTGAAAGCGGAAGAAGTTGTTTCAAAACTTCGTATTCGCGTTCGCGCTTACGAAAACAAGGTTTTGGACGCGTCGGTCAAGCAGATAATAGACACAGCTCTCCGTTACGACGCAAAAATTATCGGACCGATTCCTTTGCCTACGGAAATAAAAAAATATACCGTCAATCGGTCCGCCTTTATCTACAAAAACGCGCGGGAACAATTTGAAATGCGCATTCACAAGCGAGTGATAGATATCTTAAACCCAAGTTCCAAAGTTATCGAAGCTCTGACCAACATGAGTTTGCCATCCGGCGTGGATATAGATGTGAAAATGCTGTAGTAGCCGCAGACTTACGCGGACGGATTTAAGTGATTAAAAAATTCGAGGGTATTCGCATCATTCACTCTCATTCGTAACAATTTGTGTTTTTTGACTTATTTTTTAGTTTTGTTACCATTGTTATATATGGTAACACTTTCAATTTCACCCAAAATCATTAAGGGCAAAGATATTGTGCTCATTTCTCGCAACGAGTACGAATTCCTTTTACATGCCGTTAAAGCCAAGGGAAATATTGAAGCAAAAAAAATACCTGCTTGGCTAAAAACGAGTCTGGAGGATGTTAAAAAAGGTAGAATTTCAGGCCCATTCAATACCACAAAAGAACTCCGCGCCTCTCTTGAATCATGAGAATTACACATACCGAGCGTATCAAACGAGAGCTTGAAAATTTTTCATTAGTAGTTCGAGGGGCATTTTATAAGCAGGTTCATTTTTTGAAACAAGATATTCGCCACCTTTCTTTACGCGCCAAGAAATATGGCGGAGTAGAGAATATTTGGCAAGCGCGAGTGAATCGCAATGTCCGGTTCTACTTTCTCGTCAAAGGAGATACTTACATTTTGCTTAATATTAAAAAACACAAAGATTAATTTGCGAACCCGTCTGACTTCTTGGTCTTAAATCGCTACAGGTGTTTTAATTGGTGAATTATTGAATAAACGCGCGTGTATTCTTTTCTCATGAGTGAGTACTTTTTTGTTTTAGTTTAAAAATAAAACCCGGGTAATGCCCGGGTTGTAGAATTCAAACCGTGGAACAAGTGTTTCTTTCGATGTCGTGTAAGTACCCGTGTCCGCATCTGACACTATCGTCGTCTCTTGGCGGTAGAAATATCTCTTTGTGGAGGTATTTTTCGGCAAAGTATGGATACAAACCGCCGACTAGTTCTAAGTGCGTGACGACAATTACAGCATCGTATTTTTCCGAGAGTTCAAGCAATCTCTCCGCGCTTTTTTTGGTATTTCCCGCACGCTCGTGATCAAACTGCAGATGTTCGCACTCTTCAACAGAGATGTTCGCAGTTTTTAGGGTGGATGCCAAAAAGTTAGCACTCTCCGAAGCGCGTACAGCCGAAGAGGTGAAAACTATTGCACACAAATGTCCTACTAGCGGGTTCAATTTTTCTGCTAATTCCCGAAGGTGCAAACGGCCTAATTCTGATAAACGAAAGTTGTCGCCATAATCTCCATGACGTATTTCCGCGAATATTTTCATCCTCATGATAGATTTCCTTTTGGGTTGTTACCTGACTAGAATCTATATTACTGTCGGCCAAAAGGCAAACTTGCATTTATTTTAGGTTAGTGTAAGATGCTTTCTATTGTGATCTGTGAACCAAGCCCTTTTTGCACAGAGCTCGGGTCCGCCAGACAAACAACATTTGCGTTGTTTCTCTTGGTGGCGTAGGCCACTTTTTTAGTGAAAAATAACGAGTGAAGCGAGTATATTTTTCCTAACCCCTCCCTTGTGCCGTAAATGGGGCGGAAAAGAAATGTTTTACGTATTACGTTCTTTTTGCGAGCAAGGGAGGGGTCATTGTTTTCAAAGACTCGCTTTGCTCGTTAAGAAAACATATGAAATTTATTCTTGGAACAAAACAAAATATGGTGCAGTTTTTTGACGAGAACGGCAGAGCTTTTGCCGCTACCCTTGTTTCAGCCGGGCCGATGGTTCTGACGTATGTCAAAACTAAAGAAAAGGACGGCTATACTGCTTTGCAGTATGGTTTTGGAACAAAGAGAGAAAGTCTTATTCCCAGAGCTCAAATAGGGCATTTTAAGAAATTAGGACTATTTCGTCACGTTAAAGAAGTTATTGTTCCCGAGGAGATATTAGCGGAGGCAAAAACCGGCGATATCGTAAATGTTTCGGTATTTGAGAAGGGTGATATTATTGATGTTTCCGGTATTTCAAAAGGCAAAGGTTTCCAGGGCGTTATAAAAAGACACGGTTTCCACGGAGGGCCTAGAACTCACGGCCAGAAACACTCCGAGCGCGAGCCCGGTTCTATCGGCGGAGGGCTTCGTAATCGCGTGCCAAAGGGAATGAAAATGGGCGGTCGCATGGGTTCGGACCGCGTTACCGTCAAAAATCTAAAAGTTCTTGATGTGGATACGGAAAACAACATGCTTCTTTTGAAAGGCGCGATCCCCGGTAAGCGCGGAACTTTGATTGAAATAAGAGGGAGCGTGGGGAATAAGTAAAACTGAAAATGAAAAACGAAAAAGTAAAAGAAAACACAAATAACACAAATAATGAAAGTTTTTATTTTTTAACTTTTATTTTTTAACTTTTAATTATGGAAGCCAAAATTTACAACCAAACGGGGAAAAAAGTGGGGAGCATCGCTCTTCCCGAAGGTGTTTTCGGCGTGAAGAGAAACGATAGGCTTCTCCACCAGGTTGCGGTGTCTATGCAATCCAATATGCGCGCGGGCACCGCCCACACCAAAGGACGCGGTGATGTTTCCGGAGGCGGAAGAAAACCGTGGAGACAAAAAGGCACCGGTAGGGCGCGTCACGGTTCAATACGTTCTCCTATTTGGAAAGGCGGCGGAGTTACCCACGGCCCTACCTCGGACAAAAATTACGGCAAGAAAATAAATAAAAAGATGCGCGCCAAGGCTCTTTTTACGGTTCTTTCTCAAAAACTTAAAGAAGAAGAACTTTTTTTCGTTGACGCTATCTCTCTTTCGGAACCCAAGGCAAAATCGGCCAAGAGCGCTATTCTTGACTTGGCGAAAATTCCCGGAGCGGAGAAATTGGCTACACGCAAAAGAAACGCGCTTTTTGTTGCTGTTTCCAAAAAAGACGAGAATGCCGAGAGGGGATTTCAAAATTTCAGCAACATGGATTTGGGCGATGTCCGCAGTATGAATGTGCTTGATGTTTTGAAATACAAATATGTGATAATTTCCAATCCGGAAGAAAGTGTCAAGGCGCTTCTGGGGAGAATAAAGTAAAACTAAAAATGAAAAATGAAAAAGTAAAAGAAAATACGGGTAACACAAATAATGAAATCTTTCATTTTTTAACTTTTAACCATGACAACAAATAGCAAAACAACTAAAAAAAGTCTGTCTGGGGCGCTTAAAAACCAGAGAATAACAGAAAAAGCATCTCTTCTTTCCGGGAATAATGTTTATACTTTTGATGTCCCGAAAGATTTTAACAAAATTGAGATTAGCAAGGCCATAAAAGCCGTTTATAATGTTTCTCCGGTTCAAATTAGAACACTCGCCGTGCCAGCTAAAAACATTACTTATCGTGGCAAGCCGGGCGTAAAACAGGGCGGCAAAAAAGCTCTGGTTTATTTGAAGAAGGGAGACAAGATAGAATTCGTGTAGAAAAGTAAAAACGAAAAGTGAAAAATGAAAAACATTAGAATCAAAGTTTAAGTTTTTAGCTTTTAATTTTAAATTTATGAAAAGTTATAGACCCACAACCCCATCCCGTCGCCACATGACCACTCTTTCTTTCAAGAGGTATTTGACTCGCGGCAAGCCGGAAAAGTCTTTGACGCGAGGGTTTCGGCGCGGGTCCGGACGCAACAACGCCGGCCGCATCACCACTCGCCATAAAGGAGGCGGACACAAGAGGGCTTACCGCTTCGTTGATTTTAAGTGCGACAAATTCGACATTCCGGCTAAAATTGTTTCCGTTGAGTACGATCCAAATCGTTCCGGGTACATCGGCCTTGTTGTTTACAAGGATGGGGAAAAGAGATACGCTCTTTTGCCGAAATCCGTAAAAGTTGGGGATTCCTTTGTTGCCAGTGAAAAGGCGGACATTTCTCCGGCTAATCGTTTGCCTTTAAAAAATATTCCCATTGGCACGTTTGTTTACAATATTGAGCTCAAGCCTAAAAACGGCGCCAAAATAGCCCGCTCGGCCGGTGTTTTTGCCGAAGTGGTCGCCTTGGACAAAGGATACGTGCATCTCAAAATGCCATCAACGGAAATTCGCAGAGTTTCCGAAAACGCTTGGGCTTCTGTGGGACAGGTTTCAAACGAAGAATACCGTCTTGTTAACATCGGCAAAGCCGGTCGTTCGCGCTGGCTAGGCATTCGTCCTACGGTGCGCGGCAGCGCCATGAACCCGGTTGACCATCCTCACGGGGGAGGCGAAGGGCGTTCCGGCCGCGGTCTGCGGCGCGCCAAGAGCAAATGGGGCAAGCCTACAGGCAAGGGACAAAAAACCAGGACTCCTAAAAAATACTCTAATGTCTTTATTGTTTCCAGACGCAAGGTCGGTAAAAGCAGAAAAACGAATTAAGAAAAAAAGCCCCGCGCTATGCGGGGCTTTTTAGAGGCATTACTTCACCTTATAATCTCCCATTCGTGAGTGCAATATTCGCACTGAAGCGTGTGAATGATTCTTATTCCCACGCGTCTTTCAGCGTATCCACCGCCCCGTTTTTTCTTTACCTTCCCTGTAAGACGGTAGCAGGCCAGGCAGGTTGAATAGTTTCGCTCAAGCCTGTTGCCGCTTAAATCTAGAATTTCCAGAACATTATTCCCGGCGTTGAAAAATCCCTTATCACACCGAAATTCAGGAAGGCGCACCTCGACATGCCCGCCGGGTATAAAAAAGGCTTCCGCGCCGGGAATAGTTAGAATGGTGACAGGCCTGTGGTACCTTCGAACCTTTTCTGTTACTGCTGTGTTATATGCAGAAAGTATTTCCGGGAAAAAACCAGTTTCCCGCGGATAGACAAGTTTAATACCAGCTTTTTTCATGGCCAAACTCCTTTGTGTTTAGCGCCAGTTTTTGGGGTACACTAACCCGCATACTATACTTCTAGGGTTTATTTGACAAGGAGGGTTAATTCGTCTACTATCATACAAAGCTCGTTTTTGGAGCTGTTTTTAGTTAGAAGTTAGGCATTTGAAGTTGGAAGTTAGACATCCAACCTCCAATTTTTAATTTCCAATTTCTAAATAAATGACCAGATCACTAAAAAAAGGACCTTACGTTGACCCGAGGGTCTTGAAGAAGATTATAGGCAAACGCCCGGGAGAAACCGGCGTTATTAAGACATGGTCAAGAGCCTGTCAAATCTCTCCGGAGATGGTTGGTTTTACTTTTGGTATCTATAACGGCAAAACCCATATTGAAGTTTTGGTTGCCGAAGACATGGTTGGGCACAGACTCGGAGAATTTTCGCCAACGCGTAAGTTCATAAAACACGGCGGCAAGATACAGAAAGAAATTGAGCAGAAGAAAAAGGAAGCAGAAATCGCTTCGGCTCAAGCGGTCAAAGCCGCGCCGGCTGCCGACACCAAGAAGTAAAAAACTAAAAATGAAAAGCGTAAAACGTAAAACTGCGCAATCCCCCAATTTTTAACTTTTCGTTTTTAAATTTTAATTTTTCCATGAAATCCTCTCTTCCAAATTATCGTCAATCTCCCCGCAAGGTTCGCTTGGTCGCGGATTTGATTAAAGGGAAGAGCGTGGCAGAAGCCTTGGTCGCGCTTGATATTTTACCAAAGAGGGCAAGCGCTCCGCTGAAGAAACTGGTTCTGTCGGCTGTTGCCAATGCCAAAGAAAACTTTAAAACTGATGCTGGCGGATTGATTGTCAAAGAGTTCCGCGTGGACAAAGGCGTAGTGCTCAAGCGTTCTATGCCAAGGGCTATGGGCCGTGCATTCGGAATCAAAAAGCGCACCAGTCATATTCATTTGGTTTTGGGCGAGGGAAGATTGAAGGTGGAAAACGGGGAGTCAAAAACACCAACTAAAAAACGCAGGACTAAAAAATAAATTAACTACCCACTACCAACTAATTATCATGACCCACGTCGTACACCCATATTCACATCGTTTAGGAATTCTTCGGGATTGGAAATCCAGATGGTTTGGCTTTGGCGAAAAATATAAAGAGATGCTAAGGGGGGACATCCTTCTTCGCGGATACTTGGACAAGCGTCTTCGTGGCTACTATGTTTCGGGCGTAGACATTGAACGCGGTCCGAAACTTATAAGGATAGCGATAAGGACTTCTCGCCCCGGAATGATTATCGGCCGTTCGGGAGAAGGCGCGACGAAACTTCGTCAGGACGTTTTGGCATTTTTTGACCGCGCCAAGCTCCGCGTTCCGGAAGAATTTAAAATTGATATTGAAGAAGTCCATTCTCCGGAGAGCAACGCTTCTATTGTCGCTCAAATGGTTTCCGAAGGGCTTGAAAAAAGGTTACCGTTCCGGCGCGTTCTCAAACAGACCATGGACAAAGTTATGGCTAATCGCGAGGTTAAAGGGGCAAAAATTGCTTTGTCCGGTCGTTTGGGGGGAGCGGACATGGCTCGCCGCGAGAAGTTAAAAAAAGGCGGGATACCATTGCAGACATTTCGCGCCGATATAGATTTTTCCCGCAAAGAAGCCCATCTGCCTTACGGAGCTATCGGGGTCAAGGTCTGGATTTATAAGGGAGAGGTTTTTAACGAAAGTAGAAAGTCGAAAGTAGAGAGTAGAAAGTAAAAACACAAAATGAAAAACTTGAAATTAAAGAAAGAGGATTTAAACACTTTTAATTTTTAACTTTACACTTTAAATTTCTAACATGCTATTTCCCAAAAAAGTAAAATTCAGAAAGTGGCACACCGGCCGCAAGAATCCGAAACGAATCGCGGCTTCTGTTGAGACGCGCGGCGTTACCCTTTCCTACGGCTCTTTTGGGCTCAAGGCTCAAAGCGCCGGACGTATTCGCTCAAACCAAATTGAGTCGGCTCGTCGCGCCATGGCGAGACATTTGGGTAAAACCGGCCGTCTTTGGATCCGTATTTTCCCTGACAGACCAATAACGCAGAAAGCAGCCGAGGTGCCGATGGGCAAGGGCAAGGGCGATCCGGTCGCTTTTTGCGCCGATATCAAATCCGGTCGCATGTTGTTTGAAGTAGACGGCGTCGCTCCGGAAGTCGCCAAAGAATCTTTGCGCAAAGCGGGAACAAAATTACCGGTCAAAACCAAGGTGGTTGCCAGAAAGAATTAATAATATGCCAAAGAAAAAAAACGAAATTAAGACAGCGAGTGTTGCCGATTTGGACAAGCTTGTAGCCGAAAAGAGAGAAGCACTTCGTCTTTTTAGATTTGGCGTTGCCGGCAGCAAGGTCAAAAATGTAAAGGAAGGATCGGCTTTAAAAAAAGAAATCGCTCGTATTTTGACGGAAAGAACCTTGCGAAAAAAAGAAGGGCGTGATAGAGAATAACTAACAACCAACGACTAACAACAAAATGCAGATGAAACAAAAAGTTGTTTAGATTTATTGTAGTGTCGTAGGTTGTAGGTCGTAAGTTAATGACATGGCAAAACATTTATCAAAAGGAAAGAAACTTATAGGCAAGATTGTCTCTGACAAGATGGATAAAACCGTTGTTGTTTTGGTAACGCGTTTTGTTAAGCACCAGAAATATCAAAAATACCAGAAGAGGTCGAAACGTTACAAGGTTCATGACCCGGAAAATCGCATGAAGGGGAAGGTCGGAGAGAGAGTAACTATCGTTGAATGCCGTCCGGTCTCAAAGGATAAGCGTTTCGCGGTTATATACGCGTAAGAAGGTAAAAATGAAAAACGAAAAAGTAAAAGAAAATACAGAAGTTTTTTATGAAATTTTTATTTTTTAGCTTTTAATTTTTTAATTATTCTATGGTTCAAGCAGGAACAACAGTAAAAATTACGGATAATTCAGGAGCCAAAATCGGCAAGATTTTCAAAATCTTGGGCGGCTCACAGCGTCGCTACGCGGAGATCGGGGACGTGGTTATTCTATCAATCAAAATCGCCGAACCTCGCAAGATGATTAAAAAGAAGGATGTCGTCAAAGGAGTTGTCGTTAGGCAGAAAAAGCCCTTCAAGCGGGCCGATGGTTCATATATTTCTTTTGACGACAACGCCGTTGTTTTAATAGAAAAAGACAAGCCGGAACCGAGAGCTGGGCGTGTTTTCGGGCCAATTCCGCGCGAACTTGCCGAGCGCGGTTACCAGAAAATTATTTCTCTGGCGCCGGAAGTCGTATAGAAGCTAAAAATGAAAAACGAAAAATTAAAAGAAAATACAGAAGATACTTTTTATGAAACTTTTAGCTTTTAGCTTTTAATTTTTAATTTAAAATATGCAAATCAAAAAAGGTGACAATGTAATAATTATCGCGGGCAAAGACCGCGGTAAGACCGGCAAAGTGGCCAGGGCTTTTCCCGGAGAAGGTCGTGTGGTTATTGAGGGTGTAAACATGGCCAAGCGCCACCAAAAGCCCCGAAAACAAGGAACGAAAGGCCAGGTTGTAGAGGTAGCCATGCCACTCCACATTTCAAACGTAATGATTGTTGACCCAAAAACGGGCAAAAGATCCCGTATTGGCAAGAAATTGGTGGGAGGCAAATATATTCGCGTGTCCAAGAAAAGCGGAATCGAAATTTAAAAAACTAAAAATGAAAAGCGAAAAAATAAAAGAAAATACGGGGAATACATATAATAAAGTTTTTAACTTTTAACTTTTACTTTTTAACTTATTTATGAAATCAACATCAGCCAAAGAAAAACAAAATAAGGCCTTTGAGAAACTAAAAGCAACTTTTAGCTACAAGAACGCCATGGCCGCGCCGAAGCTAGTCAAGATTTCCATTTCTTCCGGCACCGGTTCACTTATCAAAAAGGACAAGAACAAGGGAGCATTTGTATCCGAACGGCTGGCGAAAATTACCGGGCAGAAGTCGGTTGCCCGCGCCGCCAAAAAAGCTATTGCCACATTCAAAACCAGAGAAGGAGAAACGCTCGGATATTTGGCAACTCTTCGCGGGAACCGCATGTATTCATTTTTGGATAAGCTTTTAAACATAGCCCTGCCGCGGACAAAGGACTTCCGCGGCATTTCACGCGATGCCGTTGACTCTATGGGAAATTTGACCATAGGAATCAAGGAGAATAATATTTTTCCGGAAACTTCAGAAGAGGAACTTAAAGATGTATTTGGTTTTGCCGTCACGCTGGTTTCAACCGCCAAAAATAAAAAGGAGGGTTTGGCCTTTTTTGAACTTTTGGGGGTGCCGTTCAAGAAACAAGTAACAAATAACAAATAACTTATAATAAATAACGAAAGAAAAATACCGCTAACGAATGGTATTTTTCTTTTTAACATAATTTAACCGTACGAAATTTTTAACTCCAGCGTGTTTTTGCTAGTCCCACCATCAATATATTTTTGAATTCTTCAAGCGGTATTTTTGTCGGTTCAATTGTTTTCGGATTGAGTCCGCCGTTTTGCAGAGAGTTTGTGGCGCGGTCGTAATACCATTCCGGCACTTCCTTTATTCTGCCCGAGCTTGTCAAATAATACTCGTCCGCTTCAAATTGCTTCCCTCGTTTCGTAGATTCTTCCAATCTTACAATCATGGCAACGGCGCGGAGTTCAACTCTTTTTGTCGGGCGAGTGAGGATATTTATATGTCCCGACGAGAGAGCTTGAGCCACGACATCAAAACGGCCTCCGTTTTGCGAACGCAAATAACCCGCCATGCTTGGATTGTCGGAGCGCAGGATAACCGCCCTTAAGTTTTTGTCGTTTTGGCGGGCGGTAAAGATGTCGGCTTCCCCGCGTTCTTTGATTTTTTCGAATTCCTCCGGAATCTCTTTTGTCCTCCTGACTTCTTCGTTGTAATGCGCGAGAAGGATTGGAAGAATAATGTTTACGGCTTTGTCGGGGTCGCGCGGATGGTCCTTGCTGACGTTTGTTATAAGGGCCGAGAGGCCGAAAGCCCGGTCAAGCGGGTCTTCGGACACCGTGCCCTTGCCGAAGAAATCGTCCCGTTCGGCATAGGCCAGAAGTTTTTGGAGTTCCGGTTCTTTATCAACGCCGAGGTGCGTTGATACGAGTTTGGAGGCGGTCGTTTTTGGCGTTTTGTTGTGGTGGTCAAAAGTTCCCCCGCCGACGTCAATCAAAAGCGCTCCTTTGCCAAGAAGGCTTTGCTCCGTTTCTCCCTCCGGCACCTCTTGCCAAATTTCCACTGTCGCCACGTCTGCCCCCGGGAATAATTCCAGACCCAATTTTTTAAGTATGAAAATAGCCACAATAGTATCCGGCTGGCTTCTGGTCGGCAGAATTATTTTTGAGATACGAATCGGCTGCATAGTTATCATTATATATGACTTTTGGGCAAACAAAATGCCCCGCGGATAGCCGCGGGGCGAAGTGATACAAAGGATTCAAAATGGCGGCTGATTACTTCGCCTTACGTGCCTCGGCTTCAAACAGGCCTGGCGCTTCTGCGTTGATCGCCGCTATTGCGTCGAGCTGCTGCATTTTTTGGTAGGCGGCAAAAACTGCCGGCGCGAACTCGGCGTCGTATTTCGCCAGCTCGCTTCCGTCACGGAGAAGTTGTTTTTTGATCTTCTCCACGGTCACGTTACCCCGCAAATCGAGCTTGAGCGACAGCCTGTCCTCGATAACGAGGTAGTTCCTGTTGCCGAGGGCCTTCTCAAAACGCCGCCCGGCCCGCTGAACTTCCAGTCGGCCGTTGCAGTGGAGGTTCATAATGAACGACCCCGGCGGCACAACCTGACTATTCAGCATTTCCCCACTCGGGATAACTTTCACCTCTGAAACCTTGTCGAGTATTTTCTTGTCCTTGTCGAGGAGCAAGGTTACCTCGAACTCAGTTGGTTTCGGCGTGTTGAGACGCAAGGCGTCGATTTTACCGCCCGCGAGGTAGAATTTCACCCCCGGGGCTTCGATGTTCCGGCGCCCCTTTCGATCCGGGACAACCTTGCCAAGTTCATCGATGTACAGTGAGACAGTTCCCCGATTAATGATATCGTAGTCGTCATTTTGGGTGATGGCGACTCCGGCGGCTTCCACCAGACGGACTTGTCTGGCGACGCGGCGATTTCCGTTTTGGGGGTCAGTCGCCGGAACGAATTCCACTTCCCAGTCGGGAAGCAGAATCCGAAGCGATGTCCCCGGCAACGGCTGGATGTCGGAGAAGTGCACAAAATACTTTTCCCCGGATCCGTTTTTCGTGATCATGCCGAACCCCAGCGCGTGGCTGAAATTCGCCACGACGCCTGCTTTGAAATGAGTTTCCGTGATGGTTTCCACCAAGCGGGGGACTTTCCCCACCAGCGGTTCGAGTTTGTCGGCCATCGGTCCGAGTACTGCGGCGCGTTGCTGGTTCATTTTGTTTTCCTTTGTATTCAGTTTTGGATATCCCGTATAAATACGGGGGTTTTTTGAACTCTTACTACCTTCGATTATAGCAAATATCATGCAATTTGTCAAGTTTACAAAAGCCCCCCTTCTGCTAATATGCAAGGAAGCTTATTTAGGCTTATTTCGCCTAGCGAGGAGCATGTGAATGTGTAATCACATTCACAATGTCCGAGCGACGGCGAATCAAAGGGTAAATACCCCGCCCCTTGGGGCGGAAAAGAGTGAGCGAAGCGAACACAAAATGGGTGCAGGGCTTGCCCTGCGGTTTAATACCCTTTATTTTGCTTAATCCGCCTTTCTCCTTTCGCGCTTCGCTTAAGCTCGGAAGAAAAAAGGCGCGATATTGGCAAAGAACCCGAGCCTATAGCTGTTAGCGTTTAGGGGTGGCGATAAAAATAAGGAATGGCACCCCTCGGGGGTACTCGGGATGCTCATTTTTTACAGTCGTTTCACTTCTTAAATAAAGAATGGCCTCCCTCGGGGGTACTCGGGATGCTCATTTTTTACAGTCGTTTCACTTCTTAAATAA
>JBBTSJ010000052.1:14673-16374 GCA_038064715.1 Patescibacteria group bacterium
CCTCCCTCGGGGGTACTCGGGATGCTCATTTTTTACAGTCGTTTCACTTCTTAAAAAATGGCAAAAACATCAACCAAAGCCAGAGCGGCGAAAAAGCCGAAGTTTAGCTCGCGAGCGGTCAACCGCTGTTTTAAGTGCGGCCGCAAGCGCGGTTTTATGAGGGATTTCAATTTGTGCCGCATTTGTTTCCGCGAACTGGCCAATGAAGGAATGATACCGGGTATCAAAAAGTCGTCATGGTAAGAACACAGGGTAAAGCGTTTAGCGTTTAGGAAAATGCAAACGCGAGCCCGAATTAACTAAACCCTAAACCCTAAACCCTAACACCTAAACCCTATCCAAATGGATCCCATCTCCGACATGATAATAAGCATTAAGCACGGCGGGCTCGCCAGGAAGGAGTCCGTGATTATTCCGTATTCCAAATTGAAATTTGCCATTGCGGGCGCCCTCTTAAAAGCAGGTTTCGTCAAAGAGGTTTCAAAAAAATCCAAAAAATCAAAAGCTTTTCTTGAAATAGGAATTGCTTATGACGCGGAAAACAAACCAAAAGTTCACGACATCAAGCGCATTTCCAAACCGTCCCGCAGAATGTATTCCGGAACGCGCGAATTGAGACCCGTCAGGCAAGGCTACGGAGTAAAACTTCTTTCCACGCCAAAAGGCATTCTTTCGGACAGGGAAGCGAAAAAGGAGAATGTCGGGGGAGAAGTGCTGTTAATGGTATGGTAAAAGAACACAGGGTAAAGCGTTTAGCGTTTAGGAAAATGCAAACGCGAGCCCGAATTAACTAAACCCCAAACCCCAAACCCTAAACCCTACTAAAATGTCCCGAATCGGAAAACAAATCATTAATATCCCAAGCGCGGTAACCGTTACAAAAAACGGCGATGTTATTGTTGTCAAAGGACCACAGGGGGAACTTTCAAAAATCTTCAAAAGCGGAGATGTCGCGGTAAACATTGACGGACAGACAATCACCCTCGCTTTAAAGAAAAACAACGTATCCGCTAGATCTCTCTGGGGAACATACGCTTCGCATTTGAAGAACATGATTGCCGGCGCGGAGAAGGCCTATCAGAAAAAATTGATTTTGGAAGGAGTGGGTTTCAAGTCGGAAGTATCGGGCGCGAATCTTGTTTTGGCTCTGGGATTTTCTCATCCGATAAAAGTTTCCATACCGGCCGACGTGAAAGTGACGGCGGAAAAAAATGTCATTATCGTAAGCGGAGCCGACAAAGAAAAAGTGGGGGAGTTTACGGCCAAAGTCAGAGCCTTAAAAAAACCGGAGCCTTATAAGGGCAAAGGATTTCGCTATGATACGGAAGTTATTCGCAGGAAGCAGGGCAAGAAATCAGCATAAAAATACAGGGTAGAGCGTTTAGGAAAATGCAAACGCGAGCCCGAATTAACTAAACCCTAAACCCTAAACCCTAAAACAATGAAACAGACGCAAAACAAAAAAATATCAAAAAGATCACGCATTCACAAAAAAGTGCGATATGTAATTTCCGGGACAAGCGAGGTGCCGCGTCTTTCGGTATTTCGCTCCAGCCGTTTTATGTACGCCCAGCTCATAGACGATGTTTCCGGTAAAACTTTGGCATCAGCGTCTGATATGGGGGCAAAGGGAACAAAAACAGAAAGAGCCAAGTTAACCGGGGTTAAGCTTGCCGAAAACGCCAAGCAAAACAAAATAAA
>JBBTSJ010000053.1:0-3055 GCA_038064715.1 Patescibacteria group bacterium
AAAACAAAAAAACATCGAAAAGATTGCGCATTCACAAAAAAGTGCGATCTGTAATTTCCGGAACAAGCGAGGTGCCGCGTCTTTCGGTATTTCGCTCCAGCCGTTTTATGTATGCCCAGTTGATAGACGATGTTTCCGGTAAAACTTTGGCATCAGCGTCTGATATGGGGGCAAAAGGAACAAAAACCGAGAGAGCCAAGTTAACCGGGGTTAAACTTGCCGAAAACGCCAAGCAAAACAAAATTAAAAAAGTTGTTTTTGACCGCGGGGGTTTTTCGTACGCGGGCAGAGTCAAGGCTTTGGCGGATGGAGCGAGGGAAGGGGGGCTAAAGTTTTAAAAAACTAAAAATGAAAAGCGAAAAAATAAAAGAAAATACTGGCAATGTTTTTGATGAAAAATTTTATTTTTTAACTTTTAACTTTTAACTTTTAACTTTTAATTTAATCATGACCAAAGAAGACGAAATCAAAAATGAAATAGTAGAAACTGAAACAGTTGTTCCGACAGCTTCGGTTGTTGACGCGCCTACCAATGTGGTAGTGGATGATGTTAACGCGGCCAAAGCCGGAACAAACAGCGTTGTTTCAAAGACAATAGCGAAGGAAGGCCATACGCGCAACGATCGCGACAAGAAACCTCGCGGTCGCGGGGGTCGTCCGGGGCGCAGGGGTTCTTTTGAGCGGGTTAAACCGGAGTTTGACCAGAAGATGATTGACATAAGACGCGTTACCCGCGTTGTTGCCGGCGGACGCAGATTTAGCTTTAGCGTGGCTTTGGTTATCGGAGACAGAAAGGGGGCTGTTGGTGTAGGTACGGGAAAGGCAAACGACACATCTCTCGCCATAGAAAAAGCTTTTCGCGATGCCAGGAAAAATATTTTGCGCCTCAAGTTGACCAAAAACATGTCAATTCCTCACGCTATTTCCGCCAAGTACTCAAGCGCGGTAATCATGCTTACCCCGAACAAAGGCAAAGGATTGGTGGTTGGAAGTTCAGCCCGCATTGCTCTTGACCTTGCCGGAGTCAAAGACACCACAGCCAAGATTTATTCAGGCAGTAAGAACAAATTAAATATTGCCCGCGCTACCATTAAGGCCCTAAGCAATCTTTTGCCACCCAAAGAGAAGGAACAAAAACAAACAACCGACGACCCGCAATCAACGACCGGCGATGAAATGAAAAAGGAATAAAAAAATAATTCTCATCGTATCATTCGTTTCCATTCGTAACCATTCGTATCATGCAAACACATAACTTAAAAAGAAATATCGATAACTTGAAAAAGCGCACTGTGGGCCGCGGAGGCAAACGCGGCAAAACTTCCGGTCGTGGAACCAAAGGGCAAAAAGCTCGCGCCGGACACAAAATACGCCCGGCTATTCGTGATATTATTAAAAAGCTGCCAAAACGCCGTGGACGCGGGATACATCCCAACAAGCCGGTTACCCGGAGGCCTATCGCCGTCATAAATGTTTCCTCTTTGGAAAAAGTGAACGGTTCTCCCATAACGCCGGAACTTTTGGTGGCCCAAGGTTTAATACGCAAAATAGGAGGACGTCTGCCCAAAGTAAAGATTTTGGGCGGAGGGGAAATTTCAAAAGCTTTGATGATCGAGAATTGCTCGTTTTCGGAAAGCGCCAAAAAGAAAATTGAATCGGAGGGAGGAAAAATAAAGCAGGGGTAAGGGTATAGCGGTTAGCGTTTAGTGATGTTCAAAACAACTAAACCCTAAACCCTAAACCCTAAACCCTAAACCTGATATGGACGTCCTGATAAACAAATTAAAACTAATACTTCACGACAGAGTTCTTCTCGGACGCGTGCTCTTTGTGGTGGGAGCTCTAATTTTGTTTCGTATTTTGGCCGCCATTCCTATTCCGGGAGTTGACGCTGTTAAGCTTTCGCAATTTCTTACCAACAACCAATTTTTTGGTTTTCTTGACGTATTTTCAGGAGGAGGGTTGTCCACCCTGTCCATAGTCATGCTTGGAGTGGGGCCCTACATTACGGCATCAATCATCATGCAACTTTTGACCATAATGATTCCGCGTATCAAGGCGTTGCTCCACGAAGAAGGAGAAGCCGGCAGGCAGAAATTTACCCAGTATTCACGGCTGCTTTCCATGCCTTTGGCCGCTCTTCAGGGCTGGGGATTTTTGGTTCTGCTTTCCAGACAAGGCGTTTTGGGCGAGCTTACCACCTTCGAAATGGTAATAAACCTTTTTGTTGTTACCGCCGGCACCATACTTTTGATGTGGATAGGGGAACTTATTTCCCAGTACGGCATTGGTAGCGGAGTTTCTTTGATTATTTTTGCCGGTATTGTGGCTATGTTGCCCGGGACCATCGGCCAGCTTTTGTTTTCTTTTGAAGTTTCGCAGATACCGCTTTATCTAGGTTTTCTCGTTGCGGCTCTTGCCGTAGTGGCGGGGGTGGTGTTCATAACCGAGGCGGAAAGGCCTCTTCCCGTAACTTACGCCAAACGGGTTCGCGGGATGAAAGTATACGGGGGTGTTTCCACCTATCTTCCTCTTCGCATAAATCAAGCCGGCGTTATTCCGATAATCTTTGCCCTCTCAATTCTTCTTTTTCCGCAAATGATAGGCAATTTTTTGGTTGCCCTAAACAACGGGATTTTGCAAAGCGTCGGTCAGTTTATGATAAATGTATTTCAAAACAGCTGGGTCTATTCAATAATCTACTTCTTTCTTGTTTTTCTTTTCACTTACTTTTATACGGCGGTAACTTTTGACCCTAACGCCATAGCCGAGAATCTGCAAAAAAGCGGCGCTTTCATACCGGGCGTGCGTCCGGGGAATCCGACGGCGGAATATATCGGCCGCGTCTTGAACCGAGTAACTCTTTTTGGAGCCCTTTTTCTCGGATTTATCGCCGTCTTGCCGCTTATCATGCAGGGCATAACGGGAATCACCTCGCTTGCCATCGGCGGCACAGCTCTTCTAATCGTTGTTTCGGTGGTTCTTGACCTCATCAAAAAATTAGACGCCCAGGTTTCCATGAGGGAGTATTGAGCAAAACAACAAGGATACAAAC
>JBBTSJ010000054.1:0-5128 GCA_038064715.1 Patescibacteria group bacterium
ACCACAAGAAGTCTTGCTAGCGCGCTTTCCACTCCGGTCGCGGCGGCAACTTTTTCATTAACATTTCCGGCTCCGGCATAACGCGTGCGGGCTTCCGCCAAATCGCCGAACACCTTTTGTTCCTGTTTCATCGCGCCCTGAACTGACGCAACCAAGTTAGGAATCAAATCGAACCGGCGCTGATACTGGGCCTCCACCTGCGCCCACTGACCATCAATATTCTGTCCCAAAGAAATAAAACTGTTATAAGTCCCAACACCATAAAGCGCGATAATCACAACTACTGCCAAAATAATCAAAAGTGTTTTGTTTTTCCCAAAAAAAGTTGATTCCATAGATGTTGTTAAATAATTAATAAGTTAATAAGTTAATAAGTTAATAATAAAATAACCAATAGCTAAATAATTATACTTCAATAATAACAAAATTGCTCGGCACGTCAACACCTACGAAATTTTCCATAGAGTATTAATTTCCAGCGATAGCGGAATATTAATACTTTTGATAGAATAACAAAAATACATTTATGCCGAGATTTAAGGCAAAAGGTGGAGGAGCCATACAAAAGAAAATTATGCTTCTTCTGTTGTCTGGTTTGGCCCTTGGTCTTACTCGGTCCCCGAATAAATATTTTCGAATTTTGAAATTAGCCAGGCGGGAATGGAGAGAGATTGATCGCAGATCCTTAAATCAGGCAATTAAATCTCTTTATGAATCCCGTTTGGTAAAAACAAAAAGCAACAAAGACGGAACTTTCACACTCATACTCTCCGATATGGGAAAGACTGTGGCCCTTACTTATGATATAGATTCAATGACTATCAGTAAACCGCAACACTGGGACGGTAACTGGAGGATAGTCTTGTTTGACATTCCCGAGCGCCTTAAAAAAATCCGCGATTCCGTACGGCATCATTTGAAAAATTTAAAGTTCTTTGAATTTCAAAAATCAGTATTTGTCCATCCATTCCCATGCGAAAAAGAAATTGAATATATCGTAGAATTTTACAATATTCGCAAGCATGTTAGATTTATTACCGCACACAATATAGATAACGAGCTGCACCTAAAGAAAAATTTCGGTTTACTTTAGTTCTTTGGAGAAAACCCAAAGTATTAATTTTCAGCGATAGCGGAATATTAATACTTTGGGAAAGACATCAAAATGGGGCGTTCTGGGTTTCACATAGTCTCACGTTTGACAAAAATAAGAAAAAAGAGAAGTATGTCGGCAGGCGCGCTCTTTGAGAAAATCTTAGGGCGTTTTTGTGGTAAAACCATAGCCCGATTCCTTGAGTGGACAGTGGGCGATTGGAGGTTCAAAATGAACGACGCAGTTGATAGCGCAACGCAACGGGAGAACCAGATTGTAGAGCTTTTCAACAACCACCTGGCAAAAGGGCGGCTACTTGTCCGCTACTCAATGACCGCCAGTCACAAGAGTGAAGAATTCCGGGTCGAGATGGTAGACATCGAAAAAGTAGTGTTCACGGGTGACGAGTACACCGGTCTGGTTTGCCTAGCGTACCGAGGTGGTATTTTCGGTTCAAATATCCAAATGCAAGAATTCCAATGCCAGGTGATCGGTCCTTTTGGAAGGCATAAGATACCCATAATCAATGTCTTTCGTTCTCTGGCAAATAAATGGGAAACTCTCGGTGACCCGGTAGTCATCGACGGCAAGTGCCGATGGATGGAACCCGGCGATTTCGTGGGATGCGTGAAACCGGTGGCTTACATAAAAGGGCTCTCAAAAATACTCCCGGCTTCAAATTCCTCCTGGGTCTTCCCGTTCATGTGCTTGTTCGCCGGGCAATTCCGTTCGTTGGTACATAACAATTACACGGGAGAGGGAAAGGATCAGTTCACGATGTTCGTACTCGATAAATTCATTGATCGGTTCCACTCGTTCTTCGTCCAGCAATGCTGGTATGAGGCACTCGGTAAGCCAATCGACTGAATACGGCAACAAAAAACCGGGCAACGCCCGGCTTTTTTATTCGCGACATAAAGCGAGGGGGGGGTATTCTTTCCCGCTTCCGAGCCAAGGAGGTTAGGTTAATACCGCGCGATCTCTGTCAGAGGGGCCTATATTTTACTCAAATGATACTTTAAATACATAGGGCAGCCCTATGTATCATGTAGTGTTAGTAATCCATTCCCATGCCACCGCCAGGAGGAGGTGGAGATTTGGGCTCGGGGATCTCGGCGATGGCCGCTTCAGTGGTGAGAAGCATGGCCGCGGCGGAAGAGGCGTTTTCCACGCAATTCCTCGTGACTTTTACCGGATCAATGATGCCGGCCAAAATCATATCGGGAATTACTTCATCCGCGAGCGCGTCGTATCCGGTGTTTCCTTTGCCTTTTTTAACCTTCTCAACGATAACCGAACCGTCGTCACGGCCGGCGTTTATGGCGATCTGCTTAAGCGGTGATTCCAGCGCCTTAAGCAAAATCTGAAATCCTACCTGGAATTCTTTTTCAAAACTGGACACGGGAGATTTTCTCGCGCTGTGTTCAAGCTTGGCCGCGGCCTTGATGAGAGCCACTCCTCCGCCGGGAACAATCCCCTCTTCAATAGCGGCTTTGGTGGCGTTTACCGCGTCTTCAATTTTAAGCTTCAGGTATTTCATTTCCGTCTCCGTGGCCGCGCCGACTTTGATAACAGCTACCCCGCCGGAAAGTTTGGCCAGCCTTTCTTCGATTTTTTCCAAATCAAATTTGGATTCGATATTTTCTTTCATCTTGCGAAGCTGGGCTATGCGGGCATCAATGTCCGACTTTTTGCCCTTGCCGCCGACAATAGTGGTGGTGTCCTTGGTGGCGATTATTTTATTAGCCCTCCCGAACATGGAGATGTCGGCTTTGTCTATTTTGACACCGAGCTCCTCGGAAATAATCTTGCCTCCGGTCAAAACCGCGATATCCGCGAGCATGTCTTTTTTCTTGTCGCCATAGCCGGGCGCCTTGACCGCCAGCACCGAAAATGTCCCTCGAAGCTTGTTTACCACAAAAGTGGCCATGGCTTCGCCGTCAACATCGTCGGCGATAATGACAAGTTCCTTTCGTCCGCTTTGGGCCAATTTTTCCAAAAGCGGAAGTATTTCGGCGATAGTTGAAATCTTTTTGTCCGTGATTAAAATCGGCACGTCGCGGTATTCGGCTTCCATTCTTTCGGCGTTCGTAATCATGTATGGCGAAACGTACCCTTTGTCAAACTGCATTCCTTCCACAACTTCCGATTCAACGCTGAACGACTGCGATTCTTCAACGGTTACCACGCCATCCTTGCCGACCTTGTTTATAGTCTCGGCGATAATTTTTCCAAGCTCGAAAGATTCGGCGGCAATGGTCGCTACTTGTATTATTTCTTCTTTGCTTTTTATAGGCTTGGCTATGGCGCGGAGCGCTTTTACCACTTCTTCGGCTGCGGTTTCTATGCCCAACTTAATGCCCATAGCGTTCACGCCCATGGCCGTCTGCTTAATTCCTTCCTTAATAATCGCCTGTGTCAAAACAACCGCGGTGGTGGTACCGTCGCCGGCGGTATCATTGGTCTTCTGGGCCACTTCTTTCACTATTTCGGCGCCCATGTTCTCAATTTTATTGGGAAGAGTGATTTCTTTGGCAATGGAAACACCGTCATTGGTGATAGTCGGCGCGCCGTAACCCTTGTCCAAAACCACATTATGCCCGCGCGGACCAAGTGTAATTTTGACCGCGTCGGCCACTTTGTCCACCCCCCGCTTGAGAGCTTGTCTTGCTTCTTCGTTGAAAATAATTTGTTTAGCCATAGTTGAAATTAAAAACTCAAAACTAAAAGTGAAAAAATTGAATTAAAATTTTGGTATCTTTTTTAAGCTTTTTGTTTTTAGTTTTTAGTTTATTTGATAATCGCCAACACATTCTCTTCCCGCAAGATAAAATATTCCTCTCCATCAACCTTTATTTCATCCGGTCCGTATTTGGAAAAAAGAACCGTGTCGCCGACCTTGACGCGCAAGGGAATTATTTTGCCTTCGTCGTTCTGACGGCCGGCGCCCACGGAAATTACTTTACCCTGTTCCGGGCGTTCTTTGGATACCGTATCCGGAATAATAATCCCCGACTTTGTCTTTTTGGCATCGTCTGGAGACACAGGTTTTACTAATATTCTGTCTCCGAGCGGCACAATCTTGCTGTTGTTTTTCATACGAAAATATATGCTGCCAAACGGCAGAATTAATTATTAAATGACATGTTAAGTGATGACAGGATAATACAAAACACTTTTTGTGTAAACCTTGACTTTCCGGTTGGGGTATGCTTATATTAAAAGTAGCTTCACAAACCCTCCCCAGTAACCGAAAGGTGAACGGTGGGCTGTTTTTTATTTGTTTATTGTTAATCGTAAATCGTAGGTCGTAAGTTGTGGGTTGTTTTAAATCCCAAACAGTTGTTTTAATTTTTTGTTTACTAGGGAAAGATACTGGCTTTCCAAAACACCTAACTCTCCAAGCACGATTTTCTTTTGGAGTGTAGCGATTTTATCTACCTTGATTGCGGAGTCAATTTTAAGACCATTTTTGAGTGACAATTTAACCCGTACATCAAAAATTCCAGTTTTTGTTTTAAGTGATGATATAAAAGCAACTATGCAATCTTCACCACGCCGTGAATCATAAAGCGCCAAAGCCGGCCTGACTTTTTGTCCGGACAAGTCGGTAAACGGAAAAGGGACCAAAACAATCGTACCCTTAGGCATATTTTTTCTTGAGACTATTCATGGAATACAATTCCGGCTCATTTTTTAGAAAGTCAAAACTTTTTGAATATGCGTTTATGTTGGTAATATCATTCACCTCGCTATTGTATACGTCTGGGAATTGAACAAGGAGGACATCTATCATTTTATGCCGTCCGATGGCGAATATCTCACCATGGTACTTAACCCGGTTTATGATGGAACTCATATGTTTCCGCGCATTGGTTGTGGTAATTATTTTCATATGTACATATTGTACAAAATATGGAGTTTAAATGCAAGAAACGCATACGTGTATAACAATGCGGCATGTAACTCGTGCCCCCTCCAAATAAAGGGTATTGAACCAGAGGGCAAGCCCTGCACCCGCTAAGGTGCTCGCTC
>JBBTSJ010000055.1:0-8105 GCA_038064715.1 Patescibacteria group bacterium
GGCAATCTTCGTCGCTTAAACTGAAAGAGGCGGCTGACGAATTCATTGACTTGTCCGCCGACCCGCGCAAATATCTTATAGGTAGCCGCGGTCCATCACGCCGCCCGAGGAGAGATTCCGCAAGCTAGAAGTAATCCATAATTAGACAAATTATTTATTACATTATAATTAGCTATAGCTAATTATAATGTAATAAATAATTAAACAAAAAATTCACCCGATGTGGAATTTTTGTTTTTTAAGACACCTGATATTTATCCCAAAGATTTTTGAAAAGCTGACGCTGGCTGCGGGCAAAAACCGAGTCGTTTGTTTCTACAAGAGAACGAAGGCGGACTGGTGTTTGACCCATGCGCCAATAACTCATACTGTTGAGTCCCTCCATCGCCGAGAGGGCTCTAAAAATGTATGACTGTGTCACTCATTACGGCGTCTTATACTTTCGCCCATTTTTTTGCAGCATACGATACATCGCCTTCACAACACGCACCGTACTTGGATTTTTTATTTCAACGGCAATGCGATCTGCCCAGTCTGTCATCAACATCTGGTCACGAAAAATTAAAATTTCAGTCGTAGAGTCAAGCACTCCTGCGGGAACCACACGAATATCCACCGCGAGCGACAAAAACGTTTCTTCAATGTCCGGACTAACTTCCTTCTTTAAAATACTCTCAAACCCTTCTTCCGTGACCATCTCAATCAAAATTTGTTTTTGCTTAAAAAGCAAGTTGAGGTGTCTCCATGCATCCGATTGATCCTTGGGGAAATGCCTCCAGATACCATTGGGCTCAACGGCAAGCACTCGTTCCCCCGCGTGCGCAACGAGCATTTTACGATTACTTTCGAGCATTTCCTCAACACCACGATAGATAGTCAAGCTGCCGACTTCTGACAATCCAATACTGCTTTTATTGAAAACGCCGGATTTTTCAAATAAATGCGCGAGCCGCTTCTCAAGAAGAACCGGATTTACGAGCGACCATGCTACTGCTCTGCGTTTTTCCTGCCGCGTAACAAAACCACGTTTCTGTAATTTGTTTAAAATTCGCATCGCGGTTACTCGCGGCAAGGAAGACCGGTGTGCTAACGCTGAAGTGTTTAATGTCCCTTTTTTATTCAACACGCCAAGAAGCCCCGATTCTTTCGAGGTCAGGCCGAGCGCAATCTGTTGTTCCTTTGTCCAAATTTTCATAATCTAACTTTTAACTATCCTAGCAAAATATCAAATACGTGTCCACTTTTTGGACATATACTTTATAAAATAACCTTTATTTTAAGGTGTATAATTTGACTGTCGTAATAAAAGCACCCGAAGATGCTCGCCGATTAATTTTTAGTACTATTGAAAATAGCAACGTTGTTTAGATGACTCAACGTAAACAATGGAATGGAGGAAATATGCCTTGGTGTGGTTTTAACGAAGATATGGCCAGCGGGCTACGCGTTTTTGCATTGGGGTCCAAAGCAGGAGTAGGTATCAGAAATCAAACTCAACAATTGGAGGACAACATGCCGTTTTGTGGATACAACGAAAACATGGCATCGGGAATCGGAAGGTTCTCTGGCGGATTGGTGGTCCAGACCAAGAAAAGGGCCGAGGCGGAAGGCGTACCCATCGGGAAGATTCCTGCGATTGAGATCGAGGAGATTAACGCGCTTCTTGCCGAGCTCGACGCTTCACCAAAACGCGAGGGGCTGGGCGGCGTCGTAGCGGTAGGGTTGCTAATCCGATTTTTCTATTCAACGCTTGAAGCAAAGCTGGCCGGCAATCCGTCGCTCACGATCGAAAGGGCTTTTGAAGAAATCGTCGAGGAGTTGAATCGCCACCTCTTTGCGATGGAGGCGCATTACTACGAAGAACTTCGGCCAAACTTTCCGCGGCTTGAGGCAATCCGGCGCATTAGGGGTTTCCTCGAAACACAAGTAAAGTAGCTTAAACGAGCAACAAAGAGCAACTAAGGTTGCTCTTTTTCTTTTATCTGTATTGTCTACACTATTTTCATGCTATAGCATGAAAATAGTGTATGGGTAGGTTTTTCTGGTAGGTGTTCTGTAGGTCGTTTGTTGAAATCTGCGTGTTGGTATGCGACACTACTTGTATTAGCAATTTAAGAGACAAGCCGCCGGATAGGCAGCGTTGAAAGCCCTAGGCACTAAAAGTGCACGGGTAAACAATTTCAACCCTGAAATCTGGCGACTCCAAAAGCATTATGCAAAAGAAGGAGTACTCAATGGAAATTGGGGGTAAAACCTTAACAGCCACTTTCTCGGATTTGACCGAGCAAGCCAACGGCTCGGTTATTTTAAGTTACGGCAATACCGTGGTTCTCGCCACGGCCGTGATAAGCAAGGGCAAGCGCGAAGGCATTGATTTCTTTCCGCTTGTTGTTGACTATGAAGAACGGTTCTACGCCGCCGGGCAGATTTTGGGCAACCGTTTCCAAAGACGCGAGAATAAGCCGTCCGACGAAGCAATTCTCTCCGGTCGGATCGTTGACCGCTCCATCCGCCCGCTTTTTGAGACTCACATCAGGAACGAAGTCCAAGTGGTCATAACCATCCTTTCCATAGAAAAAGACGATCCCGATATTTTGGCGGTGAACGCGGCCTCTCTCGCCTTGGGCGTTTCGGACATTCCGTGGAACAGCCCCGTGTCCGCCGTCCGCCTGGGTAAGCATAAAGGCAACGAGGTCTTTGAAGTAAATCCTGTTTATGATTTCCGCGAGCACGAAAATGTTGATTTGGAAATAATCGCCTGCGGCAAGGACGGCAACATCAATATGATAGAGGCTGAAGCTAAAGAGGCACCCGAAGAGGACATAGAGAGAGCGCTCTCCTTTGCTTCGCAAGAAATTGAGCGAATAAACGAATTTCAAAGAAAAATAATCGCCGAAATCGGCAAAAAGAAAATGGATATCGGGAAAGACGAAATATCCGATGAGGCGAAAAAGGCGTTTGAACAGGAAATTTTACCGCTGGTCAAAAATGAAATCTGGGATGAGGTCGGCTGGGGAAAGATAGACGCTGTTCAAAAAATATGGCTAGAAATTCTCAAAGAAAAATTCCCGGAAGAAAATACGGCCCTAGCCGAGGTTTACCTTGATGATGTCGTAAGCGAAGTCATCCACAGGGCGGCCGTCAACGAAAACAAGCGGGCGGATGGACGCCGGTTTGACGAGGTCCGTTCTCTGTACGCGGAGGCCGGCGGTTTTTCCAAAACACTGCACGGTTCGGGCATTTTTTACCGCGGAGGCACGCATATCCTTTCCGCCCTCACTTTGGGCGGCCCGGAAGATGTTCAAACTATTGACGGCATAGAAGCGAAGTCCGAGAAACATTTCATGCATCATTACAATTTTCCGCCGTATTCTTCCGGAGAAACAAAACGCCTGGCTACCGGCCGGCGGGAAATAGGGCACGGAATGCTGGCCGAGCGCGCCCTTCGCGCCGTCTTGCCCAAAAAAGAAGATTTCCCGTACACTATCCGCGTTGTTTCAGAATCGATGGCTTCTAACGGCTCAACTTCCATGGCTTCCGTCTGCGCTTCATCGCTCGCGCTTATGGACGGCGGGGTGCCAATAACTCGGCCAGTGGCAGGCATTGCCATGGGATTGATGATGGAGCAACCAACGACCGACAACCAACGACCGGTGAAGTATAAAATATTGACCGACATACAGGGGCCGGAAGACCATCACGGCGATATGGATTTCAAGGTGGCCGGCACGGACAAGGGCATAACGGCCATTCAGCTGGACATCAAGGTCGGCGGCATCCCGATTCTTATACTTAAAGAGGCAGTCTTGGCCGCCAAAGCGGCGCGCGGACAAATATTGGATGTCATAAATAAAGCCATTCCCGCGCCGCGGCCGCAAATCTCCGAATACGCCCCGAAAATAATCAATCTAAAAATAAAAGAGGGCCAGATCGGATTATTAATCGGTCCAGGCGGGAAAATGATAAAACGCATTACCGCGGAAAGCGGCGCGATCCAAATTACCGTGGACGACAACGGCTTAATTACGATATTGGGCAAGAATGGCGCGGCCGAGAAAGCGGCCGAAAAAATAAAGGAGTTGACTCGCGAATATAACCCGGGCGAGATGTTCCACGGCAAAGTTACGCGCATAATGGATTTCGGCGCTTTCGTAGAAATAGGACCGAACACCGAAGGGCTGGTCCACATCTCGCAGATTGCGCCGTTCCGGGTGAACAAAGTTACGGATATTTTGAAAGAAAATGACATTGTCCCGGTCGTCATAAAAGAAATAGACGAAAAAAAGCGCATCAACCTTTCCATCAAAGACGCCGATATTGATTTTGCCAAGAAAAAAGGAGTCGGGCCGCAGACAGTTTCATAGTTTTGGAAAAAGCCATCAATAATACCCGAAGCCGTTGCCCTAAGAAGTAGCTCTGAACTCGTGTTTTTGAGACAACCAAACAACCCAACAGAATGCCCAAAATTTTTGGTATACTTTATTCAATGGATCCCGTTAGAGGCCGCGGTCACGGTGTAGAATATAAACTTAAATAAAATTATGAAAAACAGTGCGACAATTTACAAATATAGGTTAAGCAAGGGCGGGCCGACCGCGACCTGCCTCTAACAGGATGGATACTGAAAACAAAAATATAAACGGGCCGACGCCCTCGGAAAATTTTTTGTCTCCGGGTGTTGCCCTGCTCCCCAACCATCCGGAAAACACAGATGGGCCGGCGACAAAATCGATGGTAACAAATCTGTTTGCCGAAGACCCTCCGGAAGAAAAAGCGGCTTCTTTCGACATCGGGAAGCGCGGAAAAAAGTCCGTGGTTCCAAAAATACCCGCGGAAAAATCAGAGTCCGTGGAAAATTCCACTGCAGCAGAAACGGAGAGAGCGCCAACCAAAGAAAACGTGGGGAAATTGAAAGCCCTGAGAACATACCAGGCCGATGTTGCGGAAAGTCTTAGGAGCAACAAGACCTCCATAGCAAGCATGGTTATGGCAGAACAAAACAGAAAAGGGAAGCTGGCTGAACTTGATTCGCCGGTGTCCAAAAAAAATATCATTCTCATAACAATAAGCGCAATTTTTCTGCTTGCTGGGATCGTTTCGGTGTTTCTTGTTTTTAGTAAACCTGGCTCTCCTGCGGATTCCGCGAAGTTACCTAAAAATCCTTCCCTCGTTTTTGTTGAGAATGAAAAACAAATATCAGCTACCGGAATTAATTCGGAAATTTTGGCAAAAACAATAAGCGCCGAGGTGTCTGGCGCCAACAACAAATTAGACAGCATGGAAAATGTGTATCTGTCCGAGGATGTCGATGGAAACGAGATTGCGCTTACAACCCAAAGATTATTTTTCTTTCTGGATAATCGCATGCCACCGTCTCTTCTTCGTTCCCTGGGCAAAAAATTCATGCTGGGTATACACAACTTCAACGGGAACCACCCCTTCCTTATACTTCAGACCAACTTTTACGAAAATGCTTTCGCCGGAATGCTAGTGTGGGAGCAATATATGGCCCGCGATATTTTTCCTATTTTTGCCATAAAGATAAGCTCGGATAGCCCTGTTTTTTTAAGACCGTTTGAAGATAAAACCATAAAGAACCGCGATGGGCGGGTGCTTAAAGACGACGAAGGCAAGGTCGTTCTGTTTTACGTATTTAAAGATAAAAAAACCATCATCATTACGGACAGCGAGTATACGCTTGAGGAGGTGTCCCGGCGCTTGAATTCATCGGGCTCCACAATAAGATAATTGATGTTTTTTATAACAATTAATTGTGTTAATATTTAATGATGCCAAAAGACACAGAACAACTGAAAAGGAAACTCGAGGAAGAAAAGTCGCTTTTAGAAAAAGAGCTCTCGGGGCTGGGAAGAAAGAGCCTGGGAAACCCCGAAGACTGGGAGGCGTTGCCGCCAGAAACAAAAAATAACGCCGACCCGGACAAAAACATAGCCGCCGATATGGTTGAAAGTTTTGAAGAAGCCGTCTCCATCCAGGGAGAGCTTGAGCAACGATTTTTTGAAATTAAAAAAGCTCTGGCGAGTATCGAAAGCGGAACTTACGGAGTTTGCCGCGTCTGCAATAAAGAAATAGAGGAAAACCGGCTATCGGCTAATCCGGCGGCTACAACCTGTATAAAGCACAGAAATAATTAAAAGCGTAAAACGAAAAATTTAAAATAGGGGGGCGGTGTAATTGTATTGATTGGAATTTTGTTTTTATCTTTTAGTTTTTCACTTTAAATTCACTCGGATGGCCTTTTCAAAAATCTACTCGGCGCAACCAACACTCCTTGGGGCAAACCTTATTTCCGTTGAGGTCGATATCTCTGGAGGATTACATTCATTTTCGGTAGTGGGACTGCCGGACAAAGCGGTGGAGGAAGCGCGCGACAGAGTAAGCGCCGCCATAAAAAACAGCGGTTACAAGCCGCCCAAAGGCAAAAATGAAAAAACGCTGATTTCGCTCGCTCCGGCGGATTTGAAAAAAGAAGGTCCGCTTTTTGACGTGCCCATGGCACTTTCGTATTTGAGAGCCTCCGGCGATATTCTGTTTAATCCCGAACGAAAAATTTTCTTAGGCGAATTGTCTTTGGACGGGAGCATAAAACCGATTCGCGGAACTCTGCCAATCGCCAGAGAAGCAAAACGACTCGACTTTTCCGAAATTTTTGTACCTAAAGAAAATGCCCAGGAAGCGGCGCTTATAGAAGGGTTGACCGTGTATGGAGTTTCAAATCTTCGCGAACTTATAAAACATCTGGAAGAAAAAATTCCGGGGAAAAATTCTCTGCCGGTTGAAAAACCCTCCGAAAATAAAGTGTCGGAAGAAACTCCCGCGTTGGACATTTGCGACATCCGCGGACAAGAAAACGCCAAGCGGGGACTTGAAATCGCCGCCGCCGGAGGACACAATATCGCCTTCTACGGGCCTCCGGGCACCGGCAAGACACTGCTCGCCCGGGCTTTTTCGGGCATATTGCCGCCGCTTGAAGGAGAAGAAATTTTGGAGGTTACGAGCATTCATTCCGTAGCCGGAACTTTGCGCGGGAATATAATCACCAAAGCTCCTTTCCGTTCTCCTCATCACACCGCTTCTTATGTATCAATAGTTGGCGGAGGAACCAGCCCGAAACCCGGAGAAGTTACTTTGGCTCATCAAGGAGTGCTTTTTTTGGACGAATTTCCGGAATTTGACAAGCGAGTTTTGGAATCTTTGCGCCAACCGCTTGAAGACCGGGTCATTCACATATCGCGGGCCAAAGGATTCGCGGTGTTCCCGGCCAGATTTATTTTAATCGCCGCCATGAACCCATGTCCATGCGGCAATCACGGCTCTCGGGGAAAAAGATGCGTTTGCAGTCCGGGTGATATCGCAAGGTACGGAAGAAAGCTGTCCGGCCCGATACTTGACCGGATAGACCTTTGGATAGAAGTCGGACATATTGATTATGAAAAACTTTCGGAAAAACCAAGCGGGGAAACGAGTCGTGATGTCAAAAAAAGGGTGGTGGAAGCCAGAACAAAACAAAGAGAAAGATTTTCAAAACACAAAAGCAAATCAAAAACAAACAGCGATATCGGCATTCGTTTGCTTGACGGCATTGTTCCTTTGGATAAAGAAACTCGATCTCTATTAAACGACAGCGCCAGAAAACTCGGCCTTTCCCCGAGGGCTTATCACAAAACGATTAAAGTGGCCCGCACCATCGCCGATTTGGACGGAAGCGAATCGGTGAAAAGTCCGCATCTCCTTGAGGCGCTGCGATACAGGCCAAAGGAAAATATTTAAGCATCCTCATGTACATCCCCAAGACCCTTGTTTTATAAATGGTAGATATTACCAATTAGGGAAGAAACATTCACGATATGTGAACGTAGAATCATCCATCTATACTCTTACGCCTTGAAAGAGATATACTTTTGGTGATGGACTCAAAAGAAGAAAAACCTGTACCGAAAGAAAAAGTTCGTTTAACCGACGAGCAAAACAAAAAGCTCGATTCAACAAAAAACCGCTCTCGGCGGTTTTTTGTTTTTTATTTCGCCTGAGCGAGGTGAGAAGCGAATACTTGGAGCTTCGCAAGACCTTGAGCGTTTTGTAAT
>JBBTSJ010000056.1:0-3742 GCA_038064715.1 Patescibacteria group bacterium
GAGATACCTCTTCTCCACCCCGCTAAATTACCTACAACCTACAATTGACAACTAAAAACATAAATCAAATGATGGGACTATTATACCCAGAAACAAAACTTACGCAATGACACATGAAAAATTTTACTTTTTGCGCTTTGTTTGTCGTGCGTTGTAAGTCGTTAGTCGTTAGTCTCTCAAATATATTCAAACTCTTTAAATATCTCTTTATATAGATCAATAACCCGTTCGGCTTCGGCTTTGGTAATCTGGAAACTGGCGCCTTCGTGAACAATTTGATTTCTTATTTTATGGGCTTCCCACGCGCTTTGTAAACTAAAAAAATCCGACGGCTCCACGGCCTTAAGTCGTTCTCCCAAATCTTCTCCGTCGTAACCAAGTTGCTTTACCATATCGTCAAGCATATTATCCGCCTCGATTATAGCCAAGCGCCAGTCCCCGGAGTTATCGGAATCAACCTGACGCAAAATGGCTTCCCACCTCTCGTTATGAACAGTCGCGTCGTCGATAATCGCGAGAATTTTGCTTAATTTTCTTCTTTCTTCTTTGTTTATCTCGTAAACCCTAATCAGAGAATAGATAATTCCGATTAAAAACAACACGACCAGCAATTCTACTATGGCCTTAAAAAAATTCCCGTACCGGAGCAACTGCTCCCAGAAACTGCCCTCCCCACCCGACTGACTTCCGGTAAAAAAACTAAAAATCCAAGCAAAAAACTGATAAATCTTATAAAAGAAATATTCTAGGTTTATAAATTGGTTGTAATCGTTTGGCATATTGGCGTATGTTAGTTTTTAGAAACGGTCTCAAAGCTTTTACCGATTGAAAAAAGGGTTTCTTCTCCAAGTAACGGAGCTATTATTTGAAGCCCTAACGGAAGGCCGTCCTTATTTTTACCCGAAGGTACGGACATGGCTGGAACACCAGCCAGATTTACCGGCACGGTAAAAATATCCGCCAGATACATCGCGAGCGGATCCCCCGATCTTTCGCCTATTTTAAAAGCCGGCACTGGCGAAGTTGGCGTAACTATAGCATCCACTTCGCGAAAGGCGTTTTCAAAATCTTTGATTATAAGAGAACGGAGAGCCCCCGCCTTGTTGTAATAAGCGTCGTAATAGCCGGACGAAAGAACATAGGTGCCGAGCATTATGCGGCGGCGCGCCTCTTTGCCAAAACCCTCTCCGCGCGTCTTCATATAGGAAGTTATTGTGTCTCCACCTTCTTCCGAAAACCCGTAGCGGATACCGTCAAAGCGCGCTAAATTTGTTGAGGCCTCCGCGAACATAATAATATAATAAACGGAAAGAGAATATTTGATATTGGGGAGAAAAACATCGCGTATCACGTATCCCAAATCGCGCAAAACCTCGAGAGATGCTTCAAAATTGTCTTTGACTTCTTCGTCTAATCCGTCGCTCAAGAAATCCCGCGGTACGCCGATTACCTTCGGCTCTTTTTGATTTTTCGGAATCATTGCCTCCGACAGAGAAGTGCTGTCCATTTTATCATAACCGGAAATAGCGCGAAAAATAATTTCCGCGTCTTCTACTGTTTTCCCAAACGAGCCTATCTGATCAAGCGACGAACCCATGGCTATAAGACCATAACGAGAAACGCTGCCGTATGTCGGCTTGAGACCCACCACTCCGCAAAACGACGCCGGCTGACGCACAGACCCGCCGGTGTCGGAACCGAGCGCCGCAAGCGCGCCGCCCATAGCGAGAGCCGCCGCCGAACCGCCGGATGAACCGCCGGAAACACGCGTGATGTCGTGCGGATTTTTTGTCACGCCATAAGCGGAATTTTCCGTAGACCCTCCCATGGCAAATTCATCCATATTGGCGCGACCCACAAAGACCACACCGGCTTCCTTCAATTTCTTTATAACCGTGGCGTCATACGGCGCCACATATCCCAAAAGAATCTCGGAAGCCGCGGTTGCTTTTCGCCCTTTGATTAAAATATTATCCTTGATCGCAAACGGAATACCGGTAAGTTCCGCTGCTTTTCCCCCGTCTATCATTTTCTGCGCCAAATCCGCCTGCGCCAAAACATCATCGTAAATTTCAAGATAAGCGTTTATCTCGCCGTTTTTTTCTTCGGCGCGCTTCAAAACTGCCTCTGCAAGTTCGCGCGCCGTAATTTCTTTGTTTACAAGAGCTCCATGCGCTTTTTTAAGGGTAAGCGTATTTAAATCAATTTTCATAATATTCGGTATACACGATACCAATATGCGAATGAGTACAAATTATACGAATGGGATTCTATTTGTATCATTCGTTTTTATTCGTTAATCGTTCGTCACTCAAAGACTTGTTTAACTTTAATAAACCCGTCCTGAACAGTCGGAGCATTCTTCAGTAAATCATCGGAAAAAACACCGGACTCATGTTCCGGCCCATCGGCTCGCATGACATTCCTAAGTTTGCCCGCCTCCTTTTCGGGCAATTCGGCGACAACACCGTCTATTTCCGAAACATACCCCAAAATGGAATCAAAATCTTTCAAAAATCCATCCTTTTCCTCGTCTTTGAGTTCGAGTCTGGAAAGACTGGCTAGTTTTTCTATGTCTTCTCTTTTCATGAAATTCTTTTGTAAATACGACTCCGATGGTCAACCATTATAATATAGTGATTGTCTCACCAGAAACTTTGTATAAAACGCGATAATCACCAACCCGCAATTTGTAAATTCCCTTCAAACTATAGTGCAAAAGTTCTGGAACGATACCAACGTGGTACTTTTTCAACCAAGAGATTTTGGCAACAATTTTCTTCGCAATTGATGAGTCAACTGCGTCAAGATCGGCGACTGCTCGTTCGTCCCATTTAACCAATACCATATTTTTTCTCAATTCGGTCGTGAGAAATAAGCTTGGATGTTTTACCAAGGCGCGTTTTTAGTCTGCGCAAAAATTGTTTATTCAACGACAAAAAACTATCGGGGTCGCCGAGTAATTCGCTGAGTTTTTTCTCTACGAGAAAATCTATTCTTTTATCTAGCGATTTTATGGTCATATACAGACACTATACCATAGAGAATTTTAACGTAAAGGTTGAGTTATAACCGATTTTCACCAAAACAAAAAGGCGCCGCGCTTTTACGTCGCGGCCGCCAGTCTAACCCTCTATTTTGTCTGTTTACCGTTCCCTACGACTCTCTTCGCTGGAAGCTCTATGAGGTTTGTGGGTTCTTCCCCGGGAAACTTAACCGGCAAATCAAGAGCCACGACACAGAAAAGTTGAGCTTCCTGCCCCAGAGGAAGATGTTGAGCAATCAACCTGTAGTAGTAACGTTCAATCGCCTTAAGCGCCGCCTTGAAATCATCGGGGGCTCTGCGAGAGGTGACGGAAACTTGGCTCCAAACTACGGATATCCCAATTGCGCCGTCACTTGTGGGTATAATTGGGTCGGTTTCCTGAACGAAATGCGTTGTGGGACCGAAGTCGTCGAGGCGAACTCGGAGGTGACTGATGGTTATTCGCTTGAATTCATCAGCCGTGGTGCTTGAATCGAAAGCTTCAAACAACGATTCCGGAAGAGTGCGTGTTGCTGCCGCCTTTAGCTTCATGGCTTACTCCTTAATCGGTACTGCGGTGAATAGGTACTACGGTGAGTAGGTATTATCGCGGTGCTACTAACAAGCAAATTATCGCATCCATACCGTTACGTCAGCCGAGCAATAAAGGGTATTGAACCAGAGGGCAAGCCCTGCACCCGCTAAGGTGCTCGCTCC
>JBBTSJ010000057.1:0-5262 GCA_038064715.1 Patescibacteria group bacterium
GTAATCAAAATTACCGGACCTTCAACCAGGTCTTCGTTCTTTGGCATCGGAGCGCTTTTGTCCAAAATCAGCTTGCCGGAGGGAGCCGTTCTTTCGTCGATGCTTACTGGAATAACATCAATAATTTCTGTTGCGTCTATGTCTTTCATGATTATTTGAATTTACCCTACGCCGCTAACCACTTCGCTAAAGCTACGCGGTTCAAGAAAGCTCCGCGGGGGGCTTCTTTTGTTGCCACTCAAGAAAACAAAAAACCGCAACCTGCCGAACGGCAGAGCGGTTGCGCCTCTTTGGTTCCGTCACATACTTCCTTTTCTGGCTGTGTCGGGGTTACCTTTGAAGCTCCGCTAGTAATGGGTCTAATATACACAGATGGGTATAAAGTTGCAAGTCGGAAGTCTATAAAGTCCGTAAAGTATTGAAGGTGACGAAACTTTGCCGACCGGCAAAGTTTCGTCACCTAAATACAACAAATGATAAAGGCGGCCTTGCGGGTCGCCTTTTGGTGAGCTGTTCAGTTCCCGGTCGCTCCTACCGGCGCAACGCCTGTTCGGCGAAATTCAACGCATAATTGGCATCTCCCTGTGTTTGGTGCGTCTGGCGCGAAAAAAAATAAAAAAAGAAAATAAGGCCTTGGGGCCGGGCGGGGACACGAAGGTCGTCGCCCGGCCCCCTCAGCCACCAGCCGTACGCTGACCACACTAGTGCGCGTTTCGCAGCTGGTCCAACTGACGGGTATATTTGCGGCGACACGCCATGTTGTTTTTGAAAAAAATAATTCTCCAAAAACAGGTCGCGGCAATATCGCGGCGAACGCCCGCCGAACCCCGACTAGCGGTTGCGGACCCCGTTCTCGCTCTGAAAAAAACAAAAACGGCGTATTCCACATGCACTAGCAGAACTTTCTGCGTGCCCCATCCCATGCCACATCTGGCCTTGGGCGGAGCAAACCTCTTTATGGCTGGTTAGGCCCCGCGCTTTTCAGGGCGCGCTTCGTGGCACAGGCCGCGGACCCGGTTACTTCGTCTTAAAGGAGGTCCCGCCACCGGCGCCGGCCTTGCTCGAGTTGATGTCGGTCATGCCCAACGTGGGCGAATTAAAATAAAAGTGAGGGTGATCCCTCCCGGTCTCGCTGACCGGCCCTGCTCGGATTTCGTCGTGCATTTTTTCCTCTTTTCTGTGGTTTAGATGTACTCCGTCGGCCCCTCGGAAAAATCTCCGTAGCTAACGTTGCAAACAGCTTAGCATAGTCGACTTTTTTTGTCAACCCGCAAAGTTAGCTTATAGCTGTTAGCTTTTAGAAAAATATGTTGTAAAACAAGGGTTATTTAATCCAAGGACTCCCCTTGGATATTGGGAAAAACCAACAAGGACAAATTCAAAGCCCCGGACGCAATGCCGGGGCTTTCGTGGGCTAATAAGTCCACATGTTGGGTTTGGGACGAATCCCAACCCGCGAACGGTTTACTGGTTTTCCAAGCCTACCGGCTCTTGAGGCCGGCGCCTGATTGAATGGGTGGACATCGCGCCTACTCCTTTTGGAAATAATTTGGAGATGGCAAGCGTCTTGGCGTTTCCGCCGTTGTTTTTTCAACGAGTGAATTTTACGCGCTAAGCTCCTCCTCTAAAAAAACAAAGTTAATTAGATAGCGGCCTCTGGCCCGGAGCACCCCCTTCCTGCGGAGATACTTTCCCTCCGCATACAACTAGTTTAGTTCTATCTTACTGGGAGGAAAATTGCAAGAGAACTTATGCACAAGTTGTTTGGGGCTGTTTCTTTGTCAGCAAAGGTCCGACCCTAGAATTTCCCAGGTTCTCGTTATTTGTTATATGTTATATGTTATTTGTTTATGCTATTCTTTTTCCATGGTCATAACTTACTACGGCAAACAATTTTTCAAACTTCAGCTCGGGGATACGGTTATCGCGGTGAATCCTATAAGCAAGGACTCCCGCCTACGTCAAGACTTCGACGGGCAAGCGAAACTTTCGGGCGCGCGTTTTGGCGCGGATGTCGGGTTAATTTCCGTTAATCATCCCGACTACAACGGCGCGGAAGTTATTGGCTTCGGCGAAAAACAACCGCTTATTATTTCCGGTCCCGGAGAGTACGAGACCAAAGGGATTTTCATAAAAGGATTTCCAAGCGAGGCGGAACTCGGCGGCAAAAAATTTATCAATACCATTTACACCCTGTCGCTCGACAATATAAACATTTGCATTTTGGGAGCGCTTGCGACGAAACAAATATCGGCGGAAACAAAAGAAGCAATTGACGGAGTGGACATGCTTTTTGTGCCGGTGGGGTTATCCGGACTTACTCCGCGCGAGGCGTATAATTTGGCCTCTTCTTTCGAATCCAAAGTGATTATTCCTATGGATTACGACAGCTCGTCCTTAAAAGTGTTTCTCAAAGAAGGCGGCGCGGAAGGAACCGACGAGCTTGATAAATATACGGTCAAGAGAAAAGATATAGAAAACATGGAAGGGGAGATTATTTTGCTGAAACCACAGGGCTAGGGTCGAGGGTTTAGCGGTTAGCGTTTAGGGTTGAAATCATAAATTTTTTTGTATTTAACTTTGTATCTAACTAAACGCTCCACGCTAACCGCTAAACGCTATGCTTCACCATTTGCGCAAACTTCGAGAAAAACCTATACATATACGCCGCGTTATTTTGACGGTGTCAACCTTTGTCATTACCGGCGTTATTTTTTTAATATGGCTTTCTTATTGGGTCGGCTCACTCGGCAAAATAAGCGAAAGAGGACAAACCTCTGCGACGGCGGCAGCTATAAACGGGCAAGCCCCGTCCTCTCTGGTAAAAGAAAACTGGAGCGGGCTAGAAGACGCTTTCTTTAGTGGTTTATCCGAAATTAAAAATCAATTCCGGTTTTAAAGCGAAAAACGAAAAACTAAAAAGTAAAAATGTCCCAGCATAAAAGGGTTGTTTTTTCTTTGAAAAAACAACCCTTTTATGCTAAAATAAAAAGGTATTATGGCAAAAGACAAAGAAACAATCGCGCCAAAACGCGAAGAAGGGGCGGGCATTATGCCAGTAAGCATTTCCAAGGAGATGAAAGAATCTTACTTGGATTACGCCATGTCTGTCATTACTTCCCGCGCTCTGCCTGATGTGAGGGACGGACTGAAACCTGTGCATCGGCGCATTCTTTTTTCCATGCACGAAAAGGGATTGACCGCCTCGGCCAAGTTCCGCAAGTCGGCTACGGTTGTCGGAGATGTTTTGGGAAGTTATCATCCTCACGGAGATTCTTCCGTCTATGAAGCGATGGTGAAAATGGCGCAGGATTTTTCTCACCGCTATCCGCTGGTTTTGGGACAAGGAAATTTTGGCAGTATCGACGGAGATTCCGCCGCCGCTTATCGTTATACGGAGGCCAAGATGTCTCGAATTTCCGGAGAAATGCTCCGAGATTTGGACAAAGAAACTGTTCCGTGGAATCCGAACTACGACGGCACCAAAAAAGAACCCGCCGTTCTTCCGGCGGCTGTGCCGAATCTTCTTTTGAACGGCACTTTGGGTATTGCCGTCGGCATGGCCACATCCATTCCTCCGCACAATTTAGGCGAGGTTGTTGACGCCACAGTCGCTTTAATTGACGACGAAGAGGCCACCAACGAGGACCTTCTCAAGCATGTGAAAGGCCCTGATTTTCCGACCGGCGGAATTATTTTTGCCGACAAAGAAGTTCACCACGCCTACGCTTCGGGGCGGGGCGGC
The DNA here is from genome assembly GCA_038064715.1 of Patescibacteria group bacterium. Taxonomy (GTDB): domain Bacteria; phylum Patescibacteriota; class Minisyncoccia; order Phycocordibacterales; family VMEP01; genus JBAZYZ01. Next base: position 3,746 of record JBBTSJ010000057.1, read on the forward strand.
GTTGTTTGCCGCGGAGAGGCGGAAGTCGTTGAAACAAAAAGCGGACAATTCCAGATAATAATCAGCTCCATCCCGTATCGCGTCAACAAGTCCGACCTTATCGTCAAAATAGCCGACCTGGTTCACGAAAAGAAACTTGAAGGAATCAAAGACATCCGCGACGAATCCACCAAAGATATCCGCGTCGTTATAGATTTGAAGGCGGGAGTCCATCCCCAAAAAGTGCTCAATTTCCTTTACAAACATACGGAGCTTGAAAGCACTTTCCACTTCAATGTTTTGGCCCTTGTTGACGGCGTGCCCCAGACTCTGTCGCTTCGCGCCATGCTCAAGGAGTTTATTTCTCACCGCGAAGTTATTGTCCGCAAACGAACGGAGTTTGACTTGAGGAAAGCCGAAGAGCGCGAACACATACTTGTCGGCCTCAAAAAAGCTCTTGACCACATAGACAAAATAATAAAAACGATCAAGGGGTCAAAAGACGCCGTCTCGGCTCACGCCAATCTGATGAAGGAATTCAGATTTTCCGACAGGCAATCCACCGCCATTTTGGAAATGAAACTTCAGAAATTGGCCGGACTTGAACGCAAAAAAATAGAAGACGAGCTTTTGGAAACGCAGAAATTTATAAAAGAATTGAAGGAACTTTTATCAAGCGCCAAGAAAATTTTGAAAGTGGTAAAGGACGAGCTTCTTGAAGCAAAAGCGAAATATGGCGATGAGCGCCGAACCAAAGTTATAAAAAGCGGAGTCAAAATTATTTCGGAAGAAGACCTGATACCGGAGAAAGAGTCGGCGCTTGTTTATACCGCCGGCGGTTACGTCAAGCGTACCGACCCGGGGGAATATCGCGTCCAAAAAAGAGGCGGTGTCGGGGTTGTTGATTTGGACACGAAAGAAGAAGACTTTGTGACCCATTTGCTTACCGCCAATACTCACAGCGACCTTTTGTTCTTTACCGACAAAGGCAAAGCTTATCAGATGAAAATGTACGACATTCCCGAAGGCAAGCGAGCCACCAAAGGCAAATCAATAATGAATTTCCTGCAGTTATCCGGCGACGAAAAGGTAACATCTATTTTGGCTATGCCCAAGGCGGCTAAGAACGCCGCTCTTTCCATTTTGATGGTTACAAAAGACGGAACCGCCAAAAAAGTTTCGGCCGAGAGCTTCAAAGACGTGCGCAGAAGCGGAATAATTTCCATCAGACTTTCTCCGGGCCTGCCCGCCGCGCAAGGGCATGCGGCGCAGGCAGGCGACCTTTTGATGTCCACGCTTTTTGTTGAAAAAGGAGACGAAGTAATCCTCGCGACCAAAAAGGGCCAAGCCATTCGCTTCAAAGAGTCCGATATTCGCGAGATGGGACGCGCCGCCGGCGGAGTGCGCGGTATGAAAATGAAAAAAGGGGATGTGCTTGTTGGCGCGGATGTTGTCAAAAAAGACGCCAAAAACGCCAACGACGAAAATACTTGCTTTTTTCATCTATTTATGATAGCATAGAAATTAGGAAGAAAGGA
>JBBTSJ010000058.1:0-622 GCA_038064715.1 Patescibacteria group bacterium
ACCACTAACTACCAACTATTTCGTATGGCATTAAAAACTACAATAAAATTTTCTCCCGTGGACACGGAAGAGCGTAAAAATCTCCGCATTGGTTCGGGGGATACGGTCAAAGTTTGGTCCAAAGTGAAAGATAAAGACAAAACCCGCCTTCAGGCCTTTGAGGGTCTTGTTCTTGCGGTCAAACACGGAACAACAACTGGGGCGACTTTTACAGTGCGTCGGGTGGCGAGCGGGGTGGGCGTGGAACGCATTTTTCCGCTTTTTTCTCCGACGATCGGCAAGATAGAAATTTTGAAAAAGCCGAAAGTCCGCCGCTCGAAGCTCTATTACGTGCGAGACAAAGCGGCCAAAGAAATTCGCCGCAAGATGAAGAGCGAGAGGAAGATTGTTCACAAAGTGGGCGGAGTTAGCGTAGTGGCAGAAAAAGAAAAAGAAGCGGAAGCTGTCGCCGAGTAATCAGATTGTAAAAACAAAAGAAGAGTAATAGAATGAAATCCTCGCAGAAGCGGGGGTTTTAAAAATAGAATATGCCCAGGTGTTGTAATTAGTAGCCAAGTACGCTTGAGGTGCGTATGCCGTAAGGCGTGGAGGTGCAAGTCCTCTCCTGGGCACAACTCAAAAA
>JBBTSJ010000058.1:632-2835 GCA_038064715.1 Patescibacteria group bacterium
ATTCGTTCAGTTTCCGCTCGAAAAAGGTTCGCGCAAAGTGTATAATTACAGCACAAGTCAAAAATCCGCTTTGTGCGGATTTTTGACTTGTGCCCAGGAAGCAAAACAACTGCTTGTTTTGCGCGGGGACTTGAAAGACGGAGCTATGTTTTGCCAGCAGGCAAAACAAGCGAGTCGGGGTCGAGACTTTTGTGAGGCGTCGGCCGAGCAAAAAGTTGTGACCAAATCCTCTCCCGGGCACCACAAATAAATTAATCCCGATGTGTAAGCATCGGGTGATTTTGTTTGTCGCCGCAGGGAGGACTTGAAAGCGAATGCGGGCACACATTCAGCAGAATAGGTTGCACGAGCAGGGCTGAGGAATTTTTACGAGCGACCTAAATTTTAACGACCGAAGGGAGTATAAAATTGGAAGTACTCTTTGTGGTACGACGGCGAGTAAAAATGTTCTTGGCCAAGTCCTCTTTGATTTGGTTGATATGCAAGTAGATAGAGGAACGAGAAAATAATAACGACTAAAATACCGATGGTGCTGATGCCTTCTTTTCTAAAGAAATATCTTGAAATAATTTCATAATATTATTTCGTCGAGCGAGGAGCGACGCGCCAAGTACTCTTGGCATGCCGTCCGAGCGAAGACGAATTAAAGGTTCAATACCGCGCGGCTTGCCGCGCGTTTGCGCGAGCGAAGCGAGTTCTTCCAATACCTCGGGGCTTGCCCCGAGGAACCTTTATTATTTCAGGATTTCTCCGAGATGCCTTATTGCCTCGCCGTAGCGCGCCCAATCGCCGTCTCTTTGCGCTCGGAGCGCCTCTTCATATGCGCTCAACGCTCTTCGGATGCGCTCCTCTATATCTTGAGAGGGTATCACTTGCGGCTTTACTCCCGCTCCACCGCCTGCCTGCCGAAGCCTTGCTTGCCCATCGTAGCCTTGGCGAAGTTGGGGCGCAGGCAGGCCAAAGATTTTCGATAATCCTTCCTCCAATGTCTCTTCCATGGCAATTTTATTTTCATACGCCACAACCACTCGTTTGAGCTCCGGAATTTTTCCGGCTTCGGCCTTGAGATAAAGCGGGCGCACATACAAGAGCGATTCCTCAATTGGAATAACTAAAAGCGGCCCTTGGATTACTTGCGACCCGCCTTGGCTCCACAGCGAGATCTGCTGGCTTATCACCGGGTCCTGGTTGATGCGGCCGATGATCTGTTTTGGTCCGAACACAAGCTTATCTTTAGGGAAACGATAGACCAACAATTTACCGTAGTTTTCTCCATCGTTACGGGCGACCATCCAAGAGGACAGATTGTCTTTTGCCCGAGGAGTAAAAGGCAACATCAAAACATATTCTTCCTTTTTCTCTCCGGGCAACTTCATAATGATATGCCGCGGTTGCATTGCCGGAATTGCGCCTCTAGGCGCTCCTTCTCCCTCTGACGCGATGGCCGGAATTTCCCACTGGTCCTCTTTGTTGTAAAAGATCTGCGGGTCATCCATGTGATAGACCGAATACGCGGCAGTCTGCAGAGTAAAAATATCTTCCGGATAACGCAAATGAGAGACTAAACTCTCCGGCATTTCCGATATCGGCCGAAATGTTCCGGGGAAAATAGTGGCGTATGTTTTTATAATCGGGTCCTCTCTATCCGTTTGATAAAAGGTGACGCTTCCATTGTACGCATCCACCACTACTTTTACCGAGTTTCTAACATAATTTACATTTTGCCCATTGAGTCGCACCGGCTGGGCATACGGATACTTGTCGCTAGCGGTATAAGCATCGGCAATCCAATACACCTTACCGTCGGCAATAACGATATAAGGGTCTCTGTCAAAGGTCAAAAACGGCGCGATCTTGGCGATTCTTTCTGCGATGGTGCGATGGTAAAGGATGCGGCTTTCGCTCCCTATGTCGTTGGACAAAAGCAGCTTAAGCGATTTGAATTTAACCGCGTAAAAGGCGCGTCTCAAGAACGAGCTCATCTCTACTCCGCCCGCGCCTTCGTATGTCGTGTAGACATTTTCCTCACCCTTTGGATAGTCAAACTCCAGAGATTTGGTTTTTGCGATGACATAGTCGTTTGAAAGTTCACCGAAGTATATCTCCGGACGCGTAATTTCCAGCACTTTCACATCTGATTTAGGCGGCAAATCTTTCACGAACAAAACCGGCAGGCCTTCGGGAGTGACTTGATTCACCGGCC
>JBBTSJ010000059.1:0-1867 GCA_038064715.1 Patescibacteria group bacterium
GCAAGTTCATCATCAGTTGCCTTTGCGTAGGAGAAGAATTAAGAATTAAGAATTTAGAATTAGGAATAAAGAATTAGGAATGAACTAAAATGAGAATTTGCATCTCACACGGCAAGTTGATATTATTGAACAGATGACTACATTAACTTTTCCTAAAAATTTAATGAAAGATAATGATTTGGTAATTATCCCACGCAAAAAATATGAGGAATTTTTAGGTTTGGAAAAAATTATAGAAAGAAGATTAGCGGAGGAATCAGACACGGATTTGGCCATTAAAACATATAAAAAAGAAAAACGACAAGGGAAATTGAGGGTAATTAGGTCTTTAGCGAGTTTAGATTGATATGATTATCCGCGTATCGTCAAAATTCAAGAAATCGTATAAAAAGTTATCAAAGAGCGTACAAGATAGGGCTAAGGAAAAAGAAAAGATTTTTAGAATCAATTTGTTTGACGCAAGGCCTGATACTCACAAACTTCATGGAAAATATAAAGATTATTGGGCGTTCACAGTTGCGGGTCAGTATAGAATAATGTTTGTTTTTATTAATTCGGATAGGGTTGATTTTATCAATATAGGCACCCACGATATTTACAAATAATACCGCCGCCGCCGAAGTTACCACCGACGACTCCATAGACCCCGACAACTCCGGCTTCATCGTGAACCAACTCGCCGCCACCAATGTCAACGTGAACAACGCGACTTACATCTATTTGGCCTTCGCCTAGCATCTTCCTCGTCCTCGCCTAAAGGAGAAGGTTTAACTTGGAAGCCGAACTTCCAAGTAACTTGGAGTTCGGCTTCCAAGTGATATGCTGTAAATGTATGGGGATGCGAAAAACACAATGGAAAAAAGTTATCAACAGGGGAGGCGCTAGGAGAGCTCGATAAAGAATAATTATGGTGTATAATTGTAAGTATATAATTAAAAAGTGAAAAGTGAAACAACTATTTATAATGAAAAAAATTCTTCATTTTATCCAATATCATAACTTTTTTTCTCTCGCGGTTATGTTTATTTTTGTAGGCGCGAGCGTGTCGTTTGCCGCCAGTCCGGAAATGCGCCAGGGCGTTCTCGCACAAACGGAGTTGATGCGTTCCGTGGACAATTCTTATGTCGTCAACACCAACTTTGATATGTATGATATGAGACTCAAGATCCAATCGGTCACCGAAGACGCGAATGGTTATTATGTCGGTTACGTTTACAACACGGTTGAAGTAAAAGATTATGTTTGGCAACCAGTCCCCAAAGTCGACTCCATAAAAGTTTCCAAAAAGGAATTGGCATGGCGCGATCTTGGCTTGTATGTCGCCGACCAGTTGGGACAGATGGTTGACCAGCAGATTGCTTACCTGAAAGAAGTCCAGGGAAAAGAGAAAAAGAATGGAGTGACGCCAAAAGTTCTTGCTGTCGAATACTCCGGTCTTATCGGGCAGTTTTTAAGTACGGAAGAAAAAACATTTGAAGGATACCAACCGGTTAAATTGCCGCCACCGCCGCCAGAGCCAGAAAAGCCAATAGTAGTAGAGGTTGCTTCCGTATCGCCGCCTGCTTCGAATGTTGCCGCTGTTTCCACGGCCATTATTCCCGCCGAAGTTGTTTCGCCAGAGGTCTCGTCGGCCTCGGTAGTAACACCATCCGAACGTCTTTTGACACGCGAAGAAGTGCACGCGCTTATTCAAGATGAGGTTAAACGGCTTCTTGCGGAAAGCCAGTCGGCAAAAGCGGCAGCGGATTCGGCAAATTCACCGCAAGCGGATTCGACAAGCTCATCGCAAGCAACAATTAATGTTGCCCCAACTGAACCGACCACTCCAGTTATTCCAACCGAACCCGTTGCCCCAACTGAACCGACC
>JBBTSJ010000060.1:0-2815 GCA_038064715.1 Patescibacteria group bacterium
TTGAACAAAAACGGCGCCCCACAAAGAAGCGCTCGTTTTTGTACCAATGACCCTACGCGGAATCGAACCGCGCTTCCAAGCTTGAGAAGCTTGTGTCCTAACCGATAGACGATAGGGCCAAATAAAATAAAAACAAATAACTTATAACATATAACAATTAATAAATTCGGCTTGCATTAACAAATTACCTTAAAAAACACGGAAAGACAAATAAAAAAAAGCCGCGGGTTTCCGCGGACTTAGGCGCTTTTGGTCTTTTTTACCCGTCAGGTTTGGCGCGACATTTTAGCCACACCATGGCGACAACGAGTATTGCATAGTCAAACTTAGCGGAATAAGGAGAACAAAACATACGAGAGAAAGGAGCTCGCAGGGGTTTACGATTTCGAATTTCGCTTTGGTTGCGATTAATACCCAAAATGACAATGAAAGACCGCATCTTGCCAGAGGTGTGCGCCATCACCCCCTGCCTGCTTAGTCGCCGCAGCACTTATAAAATGATACCAAAATTCTATAAATTACCAAAAGATTGACGAAATAAACAATAATGGTAGAATATAATCAGGTAAACTTATTTGTCGTTATCGCAAACAGGAGGAATCATGAGAAAATTTTTTTCCATACGCGTGTGGTGGGATATCGTAAAAACCTTTATTGAGGTTTTAATGAAACCACACGATGGGGATCTGGCTCGCAAAATTTACAAACCCGAAGGTCCGGCAGACAAAGTAGAGCGCTTTTAGCTTTTTGGCTAGATAGTCGCTAAAACTTTCCGACAACATCATTCGTCCCCGCATCCGCGGGGCGTTTTCTTTTGTATAATGATATAAATGAGAAAAATACTCAGAGAAAAATTTTTCAACAGGCCGACAATCACTGTGGCGCGGGAGCTTTTAGGCAAATATCTCGTGTGCCGTTGTCATTGTCTAATTCGCCCCAGTAGTAGAGCAAAGCTCACTACGGGGCACGGTGAGAATAAGAGAATAGTGAAAAAATATAAGGATGTTGCGGTAATGATTACCGAAGTGGAGGTGTACGACGGGTTCAAAGACAAAGCTTCACAGGCGTTTCGCGGGAAGACCGAGCGCAACAAAATAATGTTCGGCGAAGCTGGAACGATTTACGTTTATTTCACCTACGGCATGCACTTTATGCTGAATATCGTAACCGGCAAGAAAAATTATCCCGCGGCGGTTTTGATCCGCGGAGCGGGGGAATATAACGGCCCGGCAAAACTTACCAAAGCGCTGAAAATCGACAAACGATTAAACAATAAGACGCTTGGCAAAAAAACAGGCTTATGGGTTGAAGATAGGGGGATTTTAAGTAGAAAGTTGAAAGTGGAAAGTGGAAAGTGGAAAATAATCAGAACACCCAGAATAGGAATTCCCCGCGCCGAAGAATGGGTTAAAAAACCGCTTAGATTTGTTTTGAAAAACAAATAGTCGGATAGCTAAAATAGCCAATAGCTAGTAGCTAATGACACCATATTCTATTTCTGCCTAGGCAGAAATAGAATACGCCTTGAGTGTTTTAGAAAAAACAAAAAGAAAAAGCCGCTAAACGATAGCGGCTTCGTGTTCGCGTCGGCGAGCAACCTTGACGATGGCGGCGCGGATTTTACTTTTGGCGAGTCTTTCGAGCTCGTTTCGAAGATAAATCCAGCGGGCACGGTCGCGAACAGCACTGTGATAGTGACGAGAAAGAGTCGCTTCCACTTCCTCGGGAATCCGTTTTAAGTCGTCCCCGACTTTTTCAATCACCTCCGTGAGGAGGTATTTATCTGTTTCGCAAAGCATAATATCTCCCACAAAAAACGAACGGTTACTAGTATAATACATGAAAAGTTAGTTTTGTCAACCAAAATCAAAACAGAGAAATAAACAAGATATTAAATTCCAGTCTTTTGCAAAAGACTAGAATAACAAAGTAAAAAATTTACGACAAAAGTTCGTCTACCACCGCTTTTATGTCCGCGCCTTCGGCTTGGCCTTTTAGTTCTTTTGAAAGCGCGCCCATGAGCATGCCCATTTTTGATTTTTCGGTAATACCCAGCTCTTTCATTTTGGCAACCGCTATGGGGCGGATTTGGTCGCGAGACATCGTTTCCGGCAGATATTTGAGAAGTATGGCAAGTTCCGCTTTTTCCAATTCGGCTAAATCGGGGCGGTTCCCCTCGGTGAATTGTTCTATGGAATCTTTGCGCTGCTTAACCCCGCGCTTTATGACAGAGAGGGCGTCTTCATCCGAGAGGATAGCGTCCGGCTTCATTTTTTTAGCCACCAATTCGTTTACAAAAGCAGACAAAAGCCCGCGAACGGTTAAGAGACGCACCTCGTCTTTGGCGAGCAAGGCTTCTTTTAAAGTTTTCTTGATTTGTTCGTGCAACATAAAAAATAACAGATAACATATAACAAATAATAATTCCACACATTATAACACCTGTGATACAATAAGAGAATTATGTCGCAGTACTACAAGCCTCACCGAAAACCCGATTGGAATTACGGCGGGAAAAATTTCCGCCTCTCCCGTTCCAAGATAGACCTTTTTATGGAATGTCCGCGGTGTTTTTATGTTGACAACAAACTCGGTGTGGCTCGTCCGCCCGGATTCCCATTTACTCTGAATAGCGCCGTTGACGAGCTCCTGAAGCGTGAGTTTGACGTGCATAGGGCAAAGGGCGAAGCCCATCCGCTTATGAAGGAATATGGTATTGACGCGGTGCCGTTTGCGCACGAAGAACTTGATGCTTGGCGCGATGCTCTGAAGCGCGGAGTGCAGTACGCGCATGAACCGACGGGACTCATTGTGC
>JBBTSJ010000061.1:0-3317 GCA_038064715.1 Patescibacteria group bacterium
TCTTGACCACAAAGTCGTCCAGGGTGCTTGAACCGATCGGATTGCAAAGCTGGCCCGTGGGACAAGGCGGTTGGCCTGTTGCGGTGTTAACGGCATATACAATACCCATTGGAACAAAAAGAATAACCGCCAATATTACAATATTGAAAAACGTGGAGTAAAATAATCTGGAAATTGAATTACCGGTAAGATTTTTCATTACTTATATTTTATCATTATTATCTCAAAACGCTAGAGGAATAACTCGCCCCGACCACAAGCCCCGCCAAAATCACTTTGATTATCAAAACCGCCGCCAGAGCCACGACAAACCCGATGGTTACATTCCAAAAAATGCCTTTGGCTTTGGAAATATCACCCGCGCTGCTTGACTTGAACATAAACAAAAACCCGGCCCACATAAAAAGAAGCGCGGCGAAGGGGGCGGCAAAGTTAAACAACAAGAAATTTATGATGTTATTACCAAGGGTAACATAGTCGGCAAACGTGCATCTTCTGTTCTCGGGCGCGTCGGCGCTTCTTGTTTCGCCAGGGGGCAAACTTACTTCCGCCCCGGTACAAGGAATAACGCTCGCCGCGCCGGCAAGAACGGGAACAAAAATAACAAATAACAAATAACAAATAACAAATAAACTGATAATAGCCCCGCCTCTTGTTAAAAGTAAATTGTTCATTGTTTTTCAGTTATTAGTTATTAGTTATTAGTTATTAGTTATTAGTTTTTGAAAAGTCCGCCAAGTTCGCCGTTCGCGTTCATCACCGCTTCACTTATACGCAGTCTTCCGGAAACAACATTTTCCACCAAACCGCGAAAAATCACGGAAGTATCATAAGACGATGGGTCTATCCACCCCCGCGACATAATGGCCGAATCAAAAAATACATTCATATAAGCGTCTGGTGGCTTCTCCGCCAAAAGATCGCGCCTGGGCGGAGGCAGAAACATTTTTTGGGCCAATTTCAGCGAAAAATCGGGGTCAGTCATTATTTTGGCGGCGTCAAAGGCCCCGGCAATATTCCCGGAGCTTTTAAGTATGGAGAGGCCGTCTATATTGCCTATGGTAATTTGAGCCACGGCTCCTTTTGTCTGGGGAACTTTGGCAACATCAAAATTAAGGTGGGGATTAAGCTCGCGAAGCGAAAGAAGTTCGCTCGCGTACCCGAAATAAAAAGCGAGCGTCCCCGACAGAAACGCGTCGCGTGAGTTGGCAAGCGATTTGTTCCAAGAATACGACGGCTGAACCGGATTGGAAAAATTGGTATAGTAGCGGACCGCTTCGTCGGCGGGCTTTAGCGAGAAGCCGGCAGTGTCTCCAAAAACGACCTTAAAGCCGTTCTCTTTTCTTTCCACAATCGGGTTGCCGGCTTGCATCGTCATGAGAGACAAAATGTCCTTGGCGTAATTTACATTTTTAAACTCCCCGAAAGACACGGCGCTTTTGACAATATTGCCGGACTGGTCTTTTTCCACAAGTTTCGGCGTTATAAAAAGAATTTCTTCCCAAGAAGATGGCGGCAAAGAAATCCCCGCGTTTGAAAGCAAGTCGCGGTTAAAATACATAACCATGGGGTCTAGCCTGAAAGGAAGAGCCAGAATTCCAACCCCCGTCAAATAAAGTTCCCCTTCCTGTATGAAGGTATCCCTAAAATCCCGCGCGGAAAGCGCGCTGTAAGGTATCGGGTAAACTTTGTCCGCGTGCCGATAGATGAGTTCTTTCGGAAGCATCGCGAGGTCGGGGCCGACGCCGGAGGCAAGCGCTTCCGTCAAACTTCGGTCAAAAGAATTTTTGTCCTTTTCAACATAAACGACCTCCATCGGTTTATACTGCCGATTTAGATCTTCAATAAGTCCGGAAATCTGCCCCGCCGGTATGGTGCCCCAAAAAACGACCTTCCCGCCGGCTACCCCGCTTGACCCGCTAAGTCCCGGAAGAATACCCGAAAAAACAAGAACCGCGGCCAGAAGAAAAAAGCCGAAGATTCCCATTATGACAAGTTTAAAGTTGGACATGGCTGATTTTCTTAGCGAGTAAGGCGAGCTTTAGAAAATCGCCATCCCTCCCTAGTTTTACGCTCTCCCAATAAACTACCTCGCAGCAAGCTGACGAGGTATTTATTTTGAGAACCTCTCGGTTCTCAACGCTCGCTTCGCTCGCTGCTTTCCTTCACGGGGAAACTCCCGTTTCCCCGACCCCCTTCCCTCATCACGCATTCATCCCCAGAGCAAGCTCGCGGGGAATTCTGCGGTTTGATTAAACGCTCCGAACACATCCGAGACACCAATATCTCCTTCCTTGTTTTTGCTTAAATTAAAAAGTAAAACTAGGGAGGGGTAAATCATAGTTTCCGGAACAGCAGACCGTAATGGTATTCGTCCGCGTCAATTTCATTATACAAAACAAATCCGGAATTAAGAAATAGTTTCTCCGCAGTTTCTCTCGGCAAAACATCTTTGTCCTTCGGTCCAAGCCCCCCAAACGAAGCTTTCCAATCTACCACCAAAACAGACCCGTTTCTTTTCAAAATTCGCTTGATTTCCGCCAAAACAGCTTCTTTGTTCTCCGCTTGAAAAAGCGTGTTCACCAAGAGAACTAACCCAACCAAACCATCTTTTAACTTTGTTCCTATCTCCGATTCTATGTCGCCCCAGATAATTTCTACATTTTCCAAACCTTCCTCCCTGGCGGTCTTGCTGACTGTACTCAAAATATCCTGATTGATGTCAATGGCATAAACTCGCCCCGTTTTTCCGACTTGTTTGGCGATAGGAACGGCAAACGTCCCCACACCAGCGCCGAAGTCCGCCACAAACAAACCTTCTTCCAGAGGAAGCTGTTTTATTATTTTTTCCGGAGTTAGGAAAGCCATGTGTCAATTATAAACAAATAACTGATAACTGATAACTGATAACTGATAACTGATAACTGATAACTGATAACTGATAACAAACTAATTATACTCTGTATTTCGTTATTTGTTATTTGTTATTAGTTATTAGTTATTCTTCTACATGCACGTCAGCGAAGCAATCGCGTCACCGGGGCGGAGTTTCATAATCCTTACTCCTTGGGTCTGCCTTCCCAAAGATGGCACGCTCGTTAAATCAACTCGGACCACCTGGCTTTTCTTTGACATGGTGATTATTTGGGACATTTCTTCGGTTACCACTTCGGCTGCCATAAGATTGCCTGTTTTCGCGTTAACTTTGGCCGTTTTGATGCCGGAACCACCGCGTTTTTGAACCTTATATTCTTTAAGGGCCGTTCTTTTGCCAAAACCGTTTTCCATCATCACCAAGAACATGGCGTTTTTGGCGT
>JBBTSJ010000062.1:0-1762 GCA_038064715.1 Patescibacteria group bacterium
GGCCAGCTTTGCAATCCGATCGGTTCAAGCACCCTGGACGACTTTGTGGTCAAGATTACCGCCGCCGCCTTAAAGATTGGCGTTCCCATCGCCGCCCTTTTTATAATGTGGGCGGGTTTTAAATTTGTGACGGCAAGAGGAGACAAAACTGGGATAGAAGATGCCAGAAACATTTTTTGGTATACTATTATAGGAACGGCCATACTTCTTGCGGCCAGCCTTCTTGCCAGAGTGCTTACTGCGACGATAACGCAGATACAAGCGTAGGAGTAACTAATAACTAATAACTAATAACTAATAACTAACAAGTAACAATTAACAATTAACAATTAACAATTAACAAGCAACATGATGACAAAGATAAAAAGCGCGGGCTCAAAAGTGTTTAAGGCGGGGATTTGGGGAATCGCGATACTCGCGCCGTTTGCCGTTATGGCGACATCGCATACGACGGCTCTAAATACGGAACAAACATGCGGCACTATCAGAAATCTGACAGGGGTATTTAACTGCTCTATGGGGCTTGTCGGGTATCTCGTAGTACTGGTGGAGCTGTTGGCGTTTCTCTTCTTTTTTTGGGGAGTGGCTAAGTTTATAAAAGGCAACGAAAATGAAGCCGCTCGCGCGGAAGGGCGTCAGTTTATGATTTGGGGCATCCTTGCCATATTCGTTATATTCGCCGCTTGGGGTTTAGTTAGTATACTCAAGAATACTTTCGGCATCGGGACCCCGCAATTTAACACAACACAGCAACAGACGCAACAACAAAGTACTTCTTTTAGCATATAGGGAAGCAAGGGGACCGGCTGTTGATATCTTGCTTTGAAAGAACAATTATTAGTAGTATTATTAGAGATATAAAAATTAACAAGTATAGGACTTACGCAGTCGGCGCATTTCTTCGTTGCTTCGCTCGTTTGCTCCCGCAATGTATAAGCATACATTTTGGTCGCAAGCCTCGCTCGCGCCTCGAACTGCGCTCAACTGCGTAAGTCCTAAAGTAATTAAAAAAGTATGAAAAAAGCAATAGCAATTATGGGGGCGTTTTCTTTGCCGATGATAGCGTTGGCGCAGACAGTGGAGACAATTCTTCAGCGGGTGGGTGGCATAATCAACATAATTACGATTATCGTCGTGGCCCTGGCCTTGCTATTTTTCCTCTGGGGGCTTGCCTTGTATATCTTTAGCGGTCCAGGAGAAAAAAGGGACGAGGGTCGCCAGACCATGGTTTGGGGCGTTGTAGCTCTTTTCGTAATGGTTTCCGTCTGGGGTTTGGTGCGTGTTTTGTCCAACACTTTCGGCGTAGGCGCCGGCGGTACGGCTCCCATTCCGGGCGTTGTGGGGACATTTGGCGGGACTACGGGTGGTAGTGGCACCAGTGTGCAGGTACAAACCGGAAGTGGCGGTTTTTGGGCGAATTTCTAACCCTTTAAAATGGATAGGCTAGACAGTCTTTTGCTTCGCGTTAATGAGTTTATAATAAATCCTCTAATCGGATTCGCTTTTGTGCTTGCCTTTGCCTATTTCCTCTGGGGAGTGTTTGAATATTTCCTCTATCAAGACAGCGATACGGAAAGAGAAACGGGCAGAAAGCACATAATGTGGGGACTCATAGGCCTTCTCATAATGTCCGGTTTTTGGGGGATAATTCAGATTCTTGCCGGAACGATAGGTCAGCCGGTGGCGCATCCGTAGGTAACAAATAACAAATAACAAATAACTAATAACGAGCAACTAATAAGAAATAACTAATAACTAATAA
>JBBTSJ010000062.1:1862-3561 GCA_038064715.1 Patescibacteria group bacterium
CTCTTTCTGGAGGTAAAGACTTTTGGCGTTCATAAGCGGAAATATCACTATTGCCATAATGATTCCGGCGAAGAGGACTCGCCAACGCCATTTTTTTATGACAAGTTTTGCTTGGTTGTCGGTATCGCCCACCCTGCTTTTATCAGCCATTTGCTTACTCCTTATGATTTCGGTTGTTCACTGGACTGGCGAAGTGCTTCAGCGGTAGCAAAATCGCCCGGAACACCACCCTTAATAATGACCCGCCTTGCTTTGCCCCGTTCTGCTTGGATGTAGTCAGCCGCTTCCGCGGCGGAAACCTCATTTCTTCCAAGCCCATTTCTAACCTTATTTACCAAGGCGATAAAGTTATCCGCCTCGACCGTTTCTGCCCTACGATCTAGCTGTTCCTTCTTGATTCGTTCGTAATTGCGAATCATATTAGGATCGGCCGGAACGATTTTGGTAACGAGGCCTTTTATCACCTGAATGCCTAAGCGGTCGGCAATTGCGACTGCAAGCACATCCTTCCCATCATGGTCTTTTCCAGTCACCACGGGTTTCCCATCAGCGTCTTTTTCTGGTTCAGTCAATTTTTTCGTCAAGACATCAGCGATTGCTTGATACCCCAACGAGAGAAGATTCTCGTCATTCATTTTCGCCGATTCTTCACGAATAACACTACGGATAACGACCAGAAGCAGTTCGGCGAAATTTGCCTTCGCCTCCAGGTGCCGATTTAACTTCTTTTTGTTAACACGGTAAAGAATACCCGCTTGGATAAGGAAAGCGACCCGTTCTGATTTGCTAGCTTCGTCAGTGACCTGCGTGGTTGTATCACCCATATTTACAGCCGATGTTCCGCCACTTAATACCTCCATGGGTTTTTCAAGCTCAAAAGTATTGGGTTTGAGGTCTACTTCTTCGCTACTCATGAATGGCCATGGCAAGGTCCAGCTGTATCCTTCATTCAGAACTGGGATCTTTCCCTCTTTATCATCCTTATCTTCCTCTGGCCGCTTACCAAAAAATAGAGGAACACTGCAATAGACAATACGGATTTTTACAAGACCCCCCACAAGAAAGTAGGACTGGCTGATCAATAATGCTCCAGCCAGCAGTAACCAATTCGTTTCGAAGTATTGATCATCGATACCAAAAATCGTTACGACGACCGAGAAGAGTGCTTGTAAAAGGATGTGGACGGGGACTGTTGCGAGTATTGCAAGGTTGAATCCCGCAATAATTGCTCTAACACCAGAAATCTCTTTTCCTCTGTTAATTGCCCTAAAACCGAGATATTTCAAGATAAATTCATAAAGAATTTGCATTTCAATCCTCCAATTGTCAAAAGGGGAGAGATTCCCCAAGCTATTTAACCTCCTCCATTTAAGCACAGAACAAATAAAAAGTCAATTTTTTATCCAAGGGTCGTCCTTGGCATGAATAAGCTTTATTTTAAGGCGTTTTTTGAAACAGTGGGCGAGGAGAGACTTGGCCAAGAACATTTTTGCTCGCCGTCGTTCACAAAAATTTCTCGGCCCTGCTCGCGCGACCATGTCTGCTGACCCGGTGCCCGCGCTCGCTTTCAAGTCCTCTCTCTTTCTCACAAACAAAAAGATTCCGATGCGGAGCATTGGAATCTAATGTTTGTGGGCGAGAGAGGACTTGGCCAAGAACATTTTTGCTCGCCGTCGTTCACAAAAATTTCTCGGCCCTG
>JBBTSJ010000063.1:0-3853 GCA_038064715.1 Patescibacteria group bacterium
GTTCGAGCCGATGTTTTTCTCCGGGTTCTTTTGCGGTTTTGAGCGGTGCGGCTCACTTCGACTTTGCTCAGTACAAGCCGCCGCCCTTCCGAATTTTCGCCCTCCTTCGCCTCTCGGCTTCGGACGGGCAAGCGGGGGGTTCCCTGCCTTGCCGGCAGGCAGGCTCGCCGCCTGTGGCGGCGAAATGCGTTCGGGCTAATTCAAGAATAGTGCACCATAATTTCAAATTTGCTTCATAACTTCTTGGCGGTATAATTAGTAAACATCAGCTTAAAATGGTCGTTTTAAGCCATATGTTTGCTATTACAAAAGCTATGTCAAAAGAAAAAGAATTAGGCAAAGTCAGCCATTGGTATGACAAAATAAATGTTGCCGTGGTTAAGTTGGCAGGCGTTCTCAAGAAAGGAGACCGCGTGAAATTCAAACACGGGGAAGAGGAATTTGAGGAGACCATAGAATCTCTTCAAATTAACCACGAAGCCGTTGACGCCGGCAAAAAAGGGGACGAGGTTGCCATGAAGCTTTCGCAAAAGGCGAAAGAAGGCACCTTGGCATACAAGGTTGAGTAAAATTTTGTTAAGAGCCTGTTCAAAATCTAATCACAAAATATAACTGGGTACAATGTTTCGTCTTCGCCCGGACGAGGTGAAAATGTAATCACTTTCACCTACTCCTCGCTAGCCGAAATAAAGTCACAGCGCTTGTTTGCCTGCTAAAACGTTAAAATTTTGGCTGCAAATCGCTCGTCGCTCGTCAACGATACTCGTATCGCTTCCTCGCGCTTCGTGATTTTCGCTCTAAATTTTAACGTTTTATCTAGGTATTAGATTTTGAACAGGCTCTTAGCGCCGCTTCAAACAATTTAGCGAGAAAAAGCTAAGGCTGTTTGCTTTTGTATTTTTTTAATGCTAGCATGCTAAAAGTTATCGATTTGGATAACGGAAACCGTGGAAACACGGTGCATTTTTTTTGTTCTTCTGGGGGAAAATAAAGCGATGAATAGAGATCAGTTTAACGACAAGCTCAAAGCATACGAGGACAGGGAGAAGTTTCTAAAAACAAGCCATAAGCATCTGCTGGAATCGCAAAACGATGGCAATCATGGCAATGTTGTGGCCGAGGAAACAGGCGAAGGAAAAGAACAAAACTAGCTCACCCAAAAACACAAGCCACCGCTACGGTGGCTTTTTTTATTGCATTTTTAAGTGTTTTGTAGTAACTTATGTGAGTATTTGAATCGGTTTTTAACCTACCAACTACAAACTACTAACTGTAAACTAATAACCCATCATGCCTCAAGACAGATTGATAAAACTAGCGTGTAGTAAATGCAAAAGGACTAATTATTGGTCCAGCAAAAACAAGAAAAAAGTTGAGCGCAAAATAGAGCTCAAAAAATGGTGCAAATGGTGCAAAAAACAAACCCCGCATAAGGAGGCGAAGAAGTAAACAAAAATACCCGCACTTGCGGGTATTTTTGTTTACTTAGCGGGCCCACAAGGAATCGGTCACATATAAAATCTTGCTAGATTTTTACGCGACCCCGACTCGGCTCGTCAGCCTCCGTCTTTCGAGTCCTAACGCAAGCCAAGCGGTTGGCTTGCTGTGACCCCTACGTTCACTTTGTTCACTGCGGGCCCACAAGGAATCGAACCTTGGTCTGCTCTTTTGGAGAGAGATATTCTACCTCTGAACTATGGGCCCCTTTGGGATGAAGCTATATTACCACACCGCGACTACCTCACAAATTATTGTAATTGCGTTTCTTTCCGCATTCTTGTAGCTTATTCATAGCGTACGTCCAACACATGGAGGTATATCATGGCACGAATTTTGTCATCCGAAGACGTGGAAAGTGGATTTATACCTACGGGGTATTCGTTTAACCAGGTTGTTAGAGAAATAAAGAATAGGTTAGACGGTCAGCCGGGCATATTTTCGGTGATCCAAATCGGCTCAATCCAGAGGGAGGACAGCAACTGTATTAGCGACGCGGACATTGTTGTTGCTTATAGCAGATACATGAGGAAATCGATTTTTTGTCTTCTCTCGGCGCTTTGCGGATATGCCAGGGGTTTGGCGGTACCGCTTGAATTTATTCCGCTTGACCATACATTTGCCGCGCGTGGCGCTCATTTTTGGACGCCGTCGTTCACCATGCACGTTAAGTGGGCGGAAGAACATGACGGAATTATTTGCGGAAAAGCCGTTACTCCGAACATAATTCCGCGCGACGAGAGAAAAAGCGAAGGGCTTGATTACGCCATATCAAAGTTGCAAAAAATTCTGAAGAAAGTGACCCTTCTTCCAGTCATGGACGAGAGAGAGCGTTACGACCTTTTTACCGAGGTGGTTCAGGTGCCGGTGTTTCTTGCCAGAAAGATTGTTTGGGACATGGGAGTTAGACTACCCCTTGATTCAAAAGCCGAAGTCATCGAGGCCTACATAAAAAACGTAAGCCAAGAAGAATCCTTGCATTTTCGGAATCTTATTCAAGTAGCCGCTCGGTATCGGAATTTAGTTGAGTCGCGTCCCCGGGCCGAGTTCTACAAATTCAGGGTTACGGAAGACATAGGAACAGCCGGACTGGAGCGGTTGATTCGGTACCTTGAAATAACGATTGAAAACATTCTCGCAAGAAGGGGATGACCAAACAAGCACGCCTTGTCTTATCGGGCGTGTTTTCTTTTTAGAAATCTTTTGGTTTCTTTTTCTATCTTTTCAAATTCTTTCGGTTCAAACCACAGTATTTTTTTATCCCGCTTGAACCAAGTCCTTTGTCTTTTGGCATAGCGCCAGATTTCCGTTTCCAACCTCGCGAGCATTTCCTGTTTTGATATTTTGCCGTTTAGATATCTGGCTAAATATCTGTATTCCAGCCCGAGCGCTTCCATTCGTCTCCGCGAAAGCCCTCGTTTGCGCAGACGCTTTGCTTCCGTAATCATGCCTCGGCTAATTCGCGCGAATAAGCGAATATGGATTTTACGCTTGAGAGTTTTGTCGGACAATATTAGTCCGGTTTTTAGTGTGTCGTAAATAGTTGGTCGTTGGTCGTAAATTGGCACTTTACCAAGCGCCCGCGCGATTTCAATAGCGCGAATAAGCCGGCGGGGGTTTTGAGGGTCAATGCTTCCTGCCCGCCTCGGGTCAAGTTTTTTAAGCATTTCAAAAAGTTGTTTTGTCGTTTTATTATTTAATTTTTTTCTTAATTTTATGTTTGGCGCTACTCCAGGAAGAATTGTCCCGTTTACCACAGTATCAATATAAAGTCCCGTTCCGCCGCATAAAATGGGAATTTTACCGCGTCTCAAAATACCCGAAATAGCGGTATCGGCCAGTTTTTTGTATTCGGCCACCGAAAACTGTTCTCGTGGGCTTGCAATATCCAACAAATGATGAGGTATGCCACGCATCTCTTTTTTTGTAATTTTTCCCGTTCCCAAATCAAGTCCGCGATAAATCTGCCGTGAATCGGCCGAAACAATCTCGCCATTAAATTTTTTAGCCAGCCGAACTGCCACGCCGCTTTTGCCGGTAGCGGTTTGTCCGAGAATTACAATGAGTTTTGACTTTTGCATTTCAGAAATGATACCACGCTATAAAGGTTCCTCGGGGCAAGCCTCGAGGTATTATCGGAGCTTGCTTCGCTCGCGCCTTCTCGCAGCAAACTGCGAGGTATTGAACCTTTGATTCGCCGTCGCTCGGACATTGTGAATGTGGTTACACATTCACATGCTCCTTGCTAGGCGAAATAAAACAAAAAATAACCAACTTTTTACATGGTTATTTTCCTCTCTGGTGCCGGGAGAGAGAATCGAACTCTCATGTCTTGCGACACACGATTTTGAGTCGT
>JBBTSJ010000064.1:0-2150 GCA_038064715.1 Patescibacteria group bacterium
ATTATTCGCGACATTGGTGGCTATTCGTTGATTGGTACTTAAGAATTATGAACCGCGACTATCCTCTGGGAAAAGTTAGAAATATCGGCATCATCGCCCACATTGACGCGGGGAAAACCACTACCACCGAGCGGGTGCTTTTTTATACCGGAGTTTCCCACAAAATCGGCGAAGTGCACGAAGGAGATACGGTCATGGATTGGATGGAACAGGAGCGTGAGCGCGGTATTACCATTACTTCGGCGGCTACCACTTGTTTTTGGACGCCCACGTATGACAAAGAAAACAAAAACCTAAAACATCGTTTTAATATTATTGACACCCCCGGGCACATTGATTTTACCATTGAGGTCAAAAGAAGCTTGCGCGTTTTGGACGGGGCGGTGGTGGTTTTTGACGGAGTGGCCGGCGTTGAACCGCAGTCGGAGACCAACTGGCGTTATGCCGACGAATCAAAAGTGCCCCGCGTTTGTTTTGTAAACAAACTCGACCGTACGGGAGGTTCCTTTGAACATTCATACAAAACCATTCTTGATCGTTTGACCAAAAAAGCCGTTCGCATGCAGATTCCCATCGGCGAAGAAGAAAAACACGAAGGAGTCGTGGACTTGCTTAAAATGAAGGCCTACCACTTCGAAGGAGAAAAAGGGGAAAAGATTATTGAAGGGGAAATTCCGGAGAACTTGAAAGCCACGGCGGAAAAATATCACGGCGAGCTCGTGGAAAAAATAGTTGAAACCAACGACGAGGCTATGCACGCTTATCTTGAAGGTAAAAAATTCAGCGCGGAAGAACTAAAACCGTTTCTTCGCAAAGCCACCGTTGATTTGAAAATTTTCCCGGTATTTTGCGGTTCGGCCCTCAAGAACAAGGGTGTCCAGCTTGTTTTGGACGCAGTGGTGGATTATTTGCCGTCACCGCTTGACATACCGCCGCTTGCCGGGATTAACCCCGAAACCGGCGAATCGGTTGAAGTGCCGGCATCCGACGACGCTCCTTTTGCCGCGCTCGCCTTCAAGCTTCAGGCCGACCCGTTCGTTGGACAGCTTACTTACTTTCGCGTTTATGCCGGGACTCTTGAATCCGGTTCTTATGTTTTAAATACTCGCACCGGCAACAAAGAGCGTATCGGACGCATTTTGCGCATGCATGCCAACGACAGAGAAGAAGTGAAAAAAGTGTTTGCCGGAGAAATTGCCGCCGCTGTCGGTCTTAAAGATACGATTACATCCGATACGCTATGCGACGAGGCGCACCCGGTCTTACTTGAACGCATCGTTATTCCCGAACCGGTGGTGTCTCTCCGTATTGAACCAAAAACCAAAGCCGACCAGGAAAAAATGGGCATGGCTTTAAATCGCATGGTCCAGGAAGACCCGACTTTTCGAGTAACAACCGACCAAGAAACAGCCGAGACGGTAATTTGGGGCATGGGCGAACTTCATCTTGAAATTATTACCGACAGAATGAAACGTGAGTATGGCGTGGAGACGAATGTCGGCAAGCCGCAGGTGGCTTACAAAGAAACGATTACCACGACCGCTGAAGCTGAAGGAAAGCACATCAAGCAGTCCGGCGGGCGCGGACAATACGGACACGTGCGCATCCGCATCAAGCCGATTGACAAAACGGTTGACCCGGAAGATTTGCCGAAAAACACCAAGCGTTCGGCTGGGGGGTTTGAATTCATAAACAGCATCAGAGGCGGAGTCGTGCCGCAGGAATATATTCCTGCTGTGGAAAAAGGGCTTAAAGAAGCAACCGACCGAGGAATTTTGGCCGGATACAAAGTGGTGGATGTTTCCTGCGAACTCTACGATGGCTCGTATCATGACGTAGACTCTTCTGAAATTGCCTTCAAAATCGCCGCCTCAATGGCATTTCAAGAAGCCGCCGCTCGCGCCAAGCCAGTTTTGCTTGAACCGATGATGAGCGTGGAAGTGGTAACGCCGGAAAAATTCATGGGCGATGTCACAGGAAATCTTTCTTCTAAGCGCGGACAGATAGAAGGAATGGAAGACAGAGGAATGAACAAAGCTATCAAGGCGGTTGTTCCGCTTTCGGAAATGTTCGGCTATATCACCTCTCTCCGCTCAATGACCGAAGGCAGGGCCTCTTTTACCATGGAATTCAAAGAATACGCCATTGTG
>JBBTSJ010000065.1:0-2000 GCA_038064715.1 Patescibacteria group bacterium
AGGCGAAATAAACTAATAAACCACGACCTACAACCATCAACAAACCTTCTACATAGGCGAGGCCTATGTAGTTTTTGCTTGTTGCTTATTTTTAGTTTGCTATACTTTTTTTATATATGGCAACCAAAAAAGAAAAATACCTCATTAAAACAAAATATGGCAATTTTAACGTTGCTATCTGGTATGACAAACGTGACAAGCTTTTTCTCGTCGAAGTTCCCAGTTTTGACAAGACGATGACCCAAGGCTCAACCTTGAGCGAAGCAAAGTATATGGCCAAAGATCTCATAGAGTTACTGTGCGAAGTCGCATTTGATGATGGGAAGATAGTGATTGATGACGAGAGGGAAGTTGTAGGACGAGGGAAGCTACGCAATATCGCCGGCCCCGTAGTTGTAATTTCATGAGCATTGTACCAATGCTCGGCGCGGTATCTATCATTCGAGTGCTTTTAAAAGCTGGTTTCAGGATTGTTAGACAGAAGGGAAGCCATGTATTTCTCCGCCACTCTACTGATCCTACCCGATTTGCGACAGTGCCACGTCACTCGAAAGATGTGGCGCGGAGGGATTTAACAAGCATACTCCGCCAGTCAAAGCTTTCTATCGAGGAGTTCTTAAAATTCCTTCGACAATAAATTTGAACATACCTCCCGCTCCGCGAAGAACTGGCTTAAATCAATCAATCACCACTGCGGCAGAGACCACGGGGGAACGAGTTATAAATGCGAAAAGCCGACGACGATTTGCGGTCGGCTTTTAATCATCAGAGGTTAACTGTCCGCCCTGGAACGATGTTCTCGCGCCATGTTTCAATGGAGCTTCGCCCGCGCTCAATTTCAAGATATTCCAAAAACTCCTTTTTTAGCTCTTTTATGGATGACATTTACGATTAATGATGTCACATAACGTCGCACAATATCTCAACTAACAACCAACGACTAGCAACCAACGACAAAATCCACGCGTAAAAAGAGATTGCAAACAAAGGGCGTTTGTGATATGGTTGTGTTATTATGCTAAAAGGAAAGAAAAAGGCCAATATCATAAAGAAAACACAGGTTCACGAAAAAGACACCGGTTCTGCCGAGGTCCAGGTGGCAATTTTGACGGAACGCATCAGCGAGCTCGCCTCTCATTTGAAAAAACACAACAAAGACAACCACTCCAGACGCGGTCTCATTCAGATGGTGGCCGACAGACGCACTCATTTGAAATACTTGGAGAAGAAGAACAAGACACGTCATAGCGCTCTGGTGAAAAAGCTCGGACTCAAATAATCGTAAAACGTGTAACTTGAAACATGTAACGTGGTTTGCGCTTACGCACTCTAAAACTTTCTTGAGTTACAAGTTATAAGTTATAAGCTACAAGAACAATGCCAGTCATCAAACACAAAGATCAGAGAGTCGGAATTTTTATAGATACGCAAAATCTTTATCACAGCGCCAAAAATCTTTACAAATCAAAGGTTAACTTCGGAGCTATTTTGAAAGAAGCGGTCGCCGGCAGACAACTCGTCCGCGCTGTGGCTTATGTCATAACGACCGAGGGGGGAGAGGAGTCCGCTTTTTTTGAAGCGCTCGGCAAATTGGGGATTGAAACAAAAACCAAGGATCTGCAAATTTTCTGGGGCGGAGCAAAAAAAGGAGATTGGGACGTGGGTCTCGCCGTAGACGCCATTAAAATGGCTTCCAAGCTTGACGCCGTAGTCATTGTCTCTGGCGATGGAGATTTCGTTCCGCTTGTTGAATATTTAAAGTTGTCGGGACTACAGGTTGAAATTATTTCATTCGGGCAATCTTCGTCGCTTAAACTGAAAACCGAGGTGGTCATTTCTGCCACATGGGTCCGGGCATAACGCTGTATGACCGTCGTCATAATTTCCACGCTCTTTTTTTCTATTTCTTCTTTTCTCTCTTTTTCTAATTTTTGAACAGCTGCCGTAAGTTCCTGGCTATAAATCGATTCGATATCTTTTAAAAGAACTGTTTTGGCTTC
>JBBTSJ010000066.1:0-2979 GCA_038064715.1 Patescibacteria group bacterium
TGCCGGCGTTGTGGTCCCAATGCGGGATTCTCCGTCAATAAAAATTGTCGTCGTCGTAGCCTCCGTTCTCTCCACCGCCCGAGACATGGAAAACTTCACGATATCGTAAGGATGTTTATTGGGGTCCGCCCAGCCATTGAACTTAGGCGGGTAGTGCGACGGGTATACCATCGGCGCGACTTAATCAAAATAAGGCAAAGTATTTTCAAGCACTTGTCCGATATTCAAGTCATCCGTGTTGGTCGTAGTCATGCCGAACAAATCAGCCGATATTATCATTCCGGTGGATTTTAATTGGTCGCGCAAATAAACAAAAAATTTCCTAAGAGCTTCGGCTTTAGTATGCCCTCTGCTTAAGGTGAAGTCTATATCTTTCATATCTCCATCGGACGGAAATCTTATGTAATCGAAATTTATTTCGTCAAAACCCATACCATAAGATTCTTTAGACAAAGCCACAATGTAATCCCAGTACGGCTTTGCTCCGACATCCACGAAGGAAAGTCCCTTGTGGTCTTTCCAAACTCCTCCGTCCGACAATCGTTTAACAGCCTGTTCGGGATGCGCTTTCGTGTAATACGGGTCCTGAAAAACGGTCACTCGGCCTATCGTATAAATTTCTTTTTCGTGAAGTTTCGCGATAAATTGTCGCATGTCCGAAACCCGGCAACCCTTGCCTCCGTTTTCTTTAAAAATCGGATTTTCCGTTTGAATAGAGATGGTGCCGCTATAGTCTTTGATATCTATCACCATGGCATTTAATTCCGTGTCCTCAACCAGCTTGGTCATTTTTTCACGCCAAGAAGGAGTGGCGGCGACACATGATGTCATATAAATGGCCTTTAGGGGTTCGGGTGTTTTGATATGGGTAACGGGGGGAAACGCGGATTTCGCGGGCAATGTTTCTCCCTCGGCCAATTTTCCGGTTTCAATTTTAGAAACGCTATTTTCAGCGCTATATGTGTCGCCGGAAATAAAAGACAAACCAAAGTAACCGCCGATGGCAAAAACGCCTATAGCGGTACCCCAAAGTATCGATTTTCTTTTTAAAAGCTTCAATTTAAAACGGGGCTTATTTATTTATTGAACGGTCTGGGGCGGTTTCTGTTTTCTCCGCATAAGCGCCATTCTGGGCAAATGTTTCGTTCCTCGCGCTCATAGCCACTTGTTCAATCCTTCGTTTAAGAAGAAAGGCTATGACGGCGATTGAAAGGCCGGCCAAAACCGATAATATTTCGCGCGCTCCGCGCGGAAAGCCCAAAAATGGCAGTAGGGCGACAAAAATCCCCAAAACCATTATTGTTCTTTTTTTCGTCATGGGTTAAGTATAGCAAAAAAGTCTAGAACGTAGAACCTAGAGCTTGAAACTTAGAATTCTAGTTGCAAAGCATTTGCATTTTACGTTTTAAGCTTTAAGTTTCAAGTTTCAAATTTTACGACCCACAATCACCACAAACTCCCCGCGGATTTTGTCTTTATTTTTATTGAAACATTCCAAAAGCTCGGTCGGCGCGCCAGAAACAAATTCTTCGTACATTTTGGTCAGCTCGCGAGCGATGACCACCTTTCTGTCGGGAATGTGTTTGTTAAGCGATTCCAACGTCTTCATGATCCTGTGGGGCGATTCGTAAAAAACGACTGTTCTTTTTGTTTCGGCAATTTCTTTAAATAAAGTCTCTCTGCCCTTTTTGTGCGGAAGAAATCCTAAAAACAGAAATTCATCGCTTGGCAATCCGGAAGCGGAAAGGGCTGTGATAACCGCGGAAGGTCCCGGAATCGGCACTATCTTAACCTCGCCACCGTTTCCAAGGGCATCCCTTGGATTGGTTTCTGTCCAAGGGGTGCCCTTGGAAAACCTGTTCTTGATTTGCGACACGAGCAAAACACCCGGGTCGGAAATGGTTGGCGTCCCCGCGTCGGTCACCAAGGCGACGTTTTTCCCTTCTTCCAGCAATTTTATAACTTTATGGACTTTTGACTTCTCGCTTCGCGCGTGGAAACTTTCCGTCGGCGTGGAAATCTTGTAACGCGCGAGTAATCGTTTTGTTATTCTTGTATCCTCGCAAAGTATCAAATCTACTTCCTTCAAAACGCGAATGGCCCGAAGAGTAATGTCCTCAAGATTTCCAATAGGAGTTCCTACAATATATAGCGTAGCCATAATTTCATTCTAGCAATTCGTTTACAAAAAGAAAAACGGGCGGTTAAAACCGCCCGTTGCCGTAAGATTATTTGCTTTCGGCTTTGCGATAAATACGCTGGACCTCTGCCATTTTTCTCGCCCATTCGGAATGTTCTTCCATTTGGCTAGCCTTCCTCCTGTCGCCCACTTTGCGGTAATACTCCGCCATGTGGCGACAAATGCGGGAAAGTTGATCATATTCCCCCTCTTCCTCAATTCTTGGCAGAAGAAAACCAATTCTCGTGTAAAACCCGTCCGCAATGCTAGCTTCTTTGAAATGCATATGGATGCTAGCTTCGCCGAGATAAAAAAGCGCTCTGGTGTGCGTTGGTGGCCGAGGTTTTTCTTCTTCACACTTTCTAATTCCTTCGGATATCACTTCCATGGCTCCGTCAAAGCGGTACACGCGACGCAAAACAGATTGACGCACATCGCACTGATTGGCAGTTAAACCACCGAGCCCACCGGCGACAAGAACCACGAGGTCGCTCACAACCATCGCGAGAAACGCACAGAACGCGGCGCGGACAAAAATCCACGATTTTTTCACATAACCGGTCGCTTTCGGCAATTCTATCCGTACGAGATGCGAGCCGTATGAATAGAAAACGCTTGAAAGCGTGGACAATGCCGAAACTTTGTTGGTTTTGAAATTCCCGAAAAATTCCCGAAGTCCGGCACGAAATGCCGCCGGCTGATCGCCCCGCCATGTCATATCCGCAACCTTTTTTGAGTAGGTCATAAGTCCTCCGTTGTCAAAAGATTTCTTGCGTAGAAAATCGGTACAAAAAATTACT
>JBBTSJ010000067.1:0-10373 GCA_038064715.1 Patescibacteria group bacterium
CACAATGTCCGAGCGACTTTGTTTTATTCATAAAACAAGAAGTACTCCTGTGGTGTGACGGCGAATCAAGAAAAGTAATTTTTTATCTTTTAGCGATAATACTTTTCTTATATGTCTCCAAATGCTCAAGCGCTATGCCCGTGCCCTTGGCCACGCAATAAAGCGCTTCGTCGGCCAAAATCGCTTTGACCCCCGTCCGACGATATACAAGTTCAGGGAAATTCCGAAGTTGAGATGTTCCACCCGTCATAATAATCCCGTTTTCAATAATATCGGCCGAAAGTTCCGGAGGAGTTTCCTGCAAAACATCTTTTATAGCCTTGATCATCACCCGCAATTCTTTATCAATGGCTTTTACGATTTCATTGGTGGAAATTTGCGCCGAGCGAGGAAGTCCGGCGATAAAATCGCGTCCGCGAATCGTCATTGTCAATTCCTCCTCTGTGGGAATAGCCGAACCGATGTCAATTTTCACCTCTTCCGCCGTTTTGTCTCCAATGGCCAGATTGAATGTTTTTTTTATGTAATCGGCGATAGCTTGGTCCACGTGATTTCCCGCGCATTTAACCGAATTTGAAGCCACGATTCCGCCCAGAGAAATAACCGCCACATCGGTTGTGCCGCCACCGATATCAACTATCATATGGCCTTCGGCTTCATGGATTGGAATACCCGCGCCGATTGCCGCGAGTATCGGCTCTTTGACCACATAAGCATTTTTGGCGCCGGCCTTTATGGCCGCTTCCACCACCGCGCGCCGTTCAGTTGATGTTACTCCAGCCGGAACGGAAATCATTACTTCCGGCTTAAAAATATTCCACCGGCCGAGCGACTTGCCGATAAAATATCGGAGCATTGCTTCGGTTACGCGGTAATCCGCGATAACGCCGTCTTTCATCGGACGATAAGCGATTATGCTTTCGGGGGTTTTGCCTATCATTTCCTTGGCCTCGTTGCCTACGGCCAAAATTCGGTTATCCGCCTCGGAAACCGCCACCACCGAGGGTTCGTTTAATACGATCCCTTTGCCCGGCAAAAAAACCAATGTGTTGGCTGTGCCTAAATCAATTCCAAGTTTTTGAGAAAAAAATGACATGGGAATAACTTATAACCAACAACTAACGACCTACGACACGGCCCCGTAAAACTCATTTCGCTCGCCACGGGGCAGGCAACTTACAATCAAAAAACTAAAACAAATACGCCAAAACCATAATTACTCCAAACTAGACATCCTTTCTATTGAAACCCCTATTCCCCTTAATCGTTCCTCCACCCGCTCGTATCCCCTATCGATATTGTAGACATTATGTATGACCGACTCCCCTTTAGCAATAATAGCCGCGATAACGAACGCCAGCCCCGCCCGGAGATCGGGGCTTTCAAGTTCTTTGCCCAAAAGCGGCGTCGGCCCTTTTACCATGACGCGATGCGGGTCCATGGTTGTTATTTTCGCCCCCATCCGCTCAAGAGATTCCGCGTAATTAAGACGTCCTTCAAAAATTGTCTCAAAGACCAGGCTTTCGCCTTCGGCTTGCGTAAGATACACCACCATTGGCGCCTGTAAATCCGTCGGGAATCCCGGATATTCATGAGTTTTCAAATCCACCGCATGATATTTTTTCTTTTTGCCGGACGCGCTGCCCTTAATCCGGATATCGCTTTTCCCTACTTCCATTTCCACTCCGGAATACCGGAGAAGCGCGACAAGCGATTCTATGTGGAGCGGTTCGCAGTCGGTTACCGTAATATCGCGCCCGGCAAGAGCCGCCAACACCAGAAAGCTTCCTGCCTCAATTCTGTCCGGCGGTATTAGGTAAGATTTACCGTTCGCGCAAAGAAGTTTCGCCCCTTTTATTTTTATGGTGGAAGTGCCGGCGCCCTCAATTTTAGCGCCGCATTTATTCAGGAATTGAGCAAGGGCGGCGATTTCGGGTTCCAAAGCCGCGTTTTTGATAACAGTCTCGCCTTCCGCGAGAACCCCAGCCATCATAAATGTTTCCGTGGCGGTAACGCTTTGGTTTCTGAAAAAAATTTCCGCCCCCTTCAATTTTTTGCCGAAAGTGGAAACGACGTAGCGCGCCCGCTCGCCATCACCTTCTACGGAAACTCCGGCTCCCATTTTTCGGAATCCTTCAAGAAAAAGATCTATCGGCCGCGCCCCGATAACGCATCCTCCGGGATGAGGAAAACTTACTTTGCCGAAGCGAGCAAGAAGCGGACCGGACAAAACAATGGAAGCGCGAAGCCGTTTTGATATTTCGCTCAAAAGATTCGTAGAAGAAATGCCCCTCGGGTCTATTTCGCAGATACGATTTTCGCTTATTGAAACCTTCGCTCCAAGTTCCTTGAGCAAATCCGCGGTCCTTAAAACATCCTCTATCTTAGGCATATTTTCAAGTTTGACCGAATCGCCAAAAAGAATCGAGGCAGTCATGGCTTTTAAAGCCGCGTTTTTGGCGCCGTTTACCCGAATTTTTCCGGAAAGTTTTTTCTTCCCGGAAAGGCCGGAAATACGGAGATATTCTTTTGTCATAGAGCCAATCTTAAACTGTTCTGCGCCTTTTTACAAATTAACCCAAACACTAAGTTTATCGCTGTTTTGCTTTTTCAAAAAACTGTTTCTTTAGCAACAACTTCCTGTGGTTAATCGCGTTTTAAGCTTTATGCTCAACGCAAAACAAAAAAGTAGCGATAATCTTAGCGTGTGGCATGCTTTCAAAAACGACTCTTTTTGTGTAATATCGTAAATATACCCTGATGTAAACCGTAATTTTCCTAAAAGCTAACACCTACAAGCTATAAGCTATTTCCATGAGTCCCGTTAGAGATTATTCAGTTGCGTTACAGCATTAGGCGCAAAAAAATGATTAAGTTTAAAAATATCACTTTTATCAGAATAACTACGGAAGCGTTCTCCTTGAACGCTTCCTACCTGCCCGCCAATGCCAGAGCGACAATCAGGGTAGTTTTAGATAAAGCGATGTATTTGCATTATTATTTATTTAACCGCATGCCCCGCATTAGGCGATGGCAGGCGGGCCTCTAAACGGGATGAGTCCAATGACCCTAAAAAAACGACGTTTGTATTTTTTGCTGTTTTTTGTCGTTTTTCTGCTTGCCATTCCCGTGCTTTTGCTTTATACGAGCGGATACCGCATCGGTAATGATTTAACTCTGGTAAAAACAGGGGGGGTTTTTGTGTCCGCGCCCATTTCCGGCGCGGAAATCTACATAAACAACAAACTGGAAAAAACAACCAACATTATCCAGAAAAATTTTTTCGCCCAAAATTTAAAACCAGGGACTTATTTTATTTTTATCTACAAAGACGGATATTGGCCGTGGTCAAAAGAGCTCAAGGTCCACGAACAGCTGGTGTCCGAAGCGCATTCGTTTTTGGTCCCGCGCGAACCAAAACTTGAAGAAGTTACAAAAATGATTGTAAAAGAAGACGGCTCTTTGTCCAAAGACAAGAATCCCGCCTATCCAGACGTTCTGGCGATTTTTTCCGCCAAGCTGTCCACAACCACGATAGACAATATTACTACGGAATCCGGAGCGGCTACTTCTACCGTAACCAGAAACAAAGTAACCTTGATAAGAGACGGCGATACCATTTCCGCCAAATGGCTGGGAAATCTGGACGAAGCGCCGTCCGCTTTTTGCGATGAATATAAACGGCAGTGCGCGGAAAAAATAACCGTATTTTCCTCTCCGACCAAAATAAAAACTTTTGACTTTTATCCCGGACGAAACGATGTGATTGTTATAGCGCGCAAAAACGGAATATACGCCGTGGAAACGGACACCCGAAAGATACAAAATTTCGCCCTTGTATACGCGGGCGGGGACCCTGATTTTCGCATCGGCAACGACGGCAATTTCTACGTCAAAGACGGTCCAACAATCTACAAAGTGACGCTATAAGCAAAACAAATTAACAATTAACAATACACGAGTAACAATCGGGGGCAATTATTCAGCTTTTTTGTAAATTGTTAACTGTAAGTTGTAAAATTAAAAGATGAAAATCGTAACCGTTATTCCAATCACCAAAGGAGTTTTCAAAGATACCTTAACTTATTGGAGCGGTAAGGATATTTCTCCCGGAGCGATTGTTTCCGTTATGGTCAGAAGCCGAAAGGTAAACGCGGTTATAGTTTCGGTTGAGGAGGTATCAAACGCCAAAGCCAGCGTAAAAAACGCGCCCTTCGTCCTCAAAAAAATAGGGTCCGTGAAGCCTGGCGTCTTTTTGCCGGAATTTATAAACGCCGCGAAAAGAAGCGCGGAATATTTTGTCGCGCCGGTAGGAAGCGTAATCCAGTCTTTTGTGCCAAAAGCCGTGCTTGATTCGCCTCTTGAAATACCCGTTCGCAAAGAAAAAAAACACTCTGCAGAAAATGCCAGCGTTCCCAAGCTTAAAATAGAAAAACTGATCTGCCAATCGGAAGACGAAGACAGGTTAGCCGCTTACAAAAGCCTCGTTCGGGAAGAATTCGCCCGTAAGGCTTCCGTTTTTATTTGTTTCCCCACCGGAGAAGATGTCTTGATGGCGCTCTCCGCGTTTGAAAAAGGAATAAAAGAATATACTTTTGCCTTGCATGGCAGACTTTCTAAAAAAGCACTGCTGGGCGAATGGCAAAGGGCTCTCAAAGAAAACCATCCCATTGTGATACTCGGCACCGCTTCTTTTCTTGGCCTGCCTCGCGGGGATATAAAGACATTGATTATTGAGAAAGAAAATTCCCGCCATTACAAAACAATAGGCCGCCCGGAAATAGATATAAGAAAATTCGCCGAACACTACGCCGAGGAACGCAACCTTAGATTTATTATGGGAGACATTTTTCTTCGGACCGAAACTCTTTACCGCTACCACGAGCATGAACTTTTGCCTTTCACTTCGGTTAAATTTCGCTCGCTCTGGACCGCTTCCGGAACAATCGTGGACATGAAAGCGTATCCCGGGAAAACAGCCGGCAAGCCTTTTGTCCTCATAAGCAACGAACTAGAGGCCCTGATTGAACTTAGCCGGCGCGAAAACGACCACTTGGCGATTTTGGTCGGACGACGCGGTATAGCCGGGGTAACCGTCTGCAACGACTGCGGAAAAATTTTGTCCTGCGAGAACTGCGGCGCGCCTCTTGTTCTTCACCAGAAAAAAGAAGGAAGATTTTTCCTTTGCCATAAATGCGGAAACGAAAAGAAGGTGGAGCGCGACGGCGAGGAGCGATGCCTAGGTTGCGGCAGTTGGCGGCTTGTTTCGCTTGGCATAGGTGTTGAAAGAATCATCGAAGAAATTTCTTCGGAGTTACCGGGTCTTAATATTTTCAGAATAGACAGTGACACCGTAAAAACAAGTCGAGGAGCAAGAAAAATAGCTTCTGATTTTTACGGTACCCAAGGGGCGCTTCTTGTGGGAACGGAAATGATGTTGCCATACCTCTACCGACCGGTTGAATCAAGCGCTATCGTCGGCATTGATTCATTTCTCACGATTCCCGACTTTCGCATAAACGAAAAAATATTCTCGCTTATACTTTCTCTTCGCGCCAAAACTCAAAAAACCATTCTTTTGCAAACGCAGGAAAGCGAGAGGTCAATGATAAGTCAGGGACTCCGCGGAGATATTCTTTCTTTTTACCGCGAAGAGGTCGGGGAAAGAAAAAAATTTGGCTATCCCCCGTTCGTAACTCTTGTAAAAATAAGCTGGGACGCCAAACGCGACCATTCGGAAAAAGAAATGGGTGGTATCGCCAAATTGTTTGACGGGTATGCCGTTCGTTCGTACGCGACCTCGTATGAAAATACCAGGATTTCCGTTCGAGCTCATGTCCTCATAAAAATACCGCAAGGAAAATGGGTTGATGAAAAAATTCTAGGCAAATTAAAAGCTCTTTCGCCTAAATATACGGTGTCGGTAGATCCGGATAGTATTCTGTAAGAAACAAATAACCGATAACATATAACCAACAAAAAACGCCGGGCAAAACCTTTGCCGAGCGTTTGATATCCCACCTTTATTTTTCTTCTTCAAAACTTGCGGGATAGCCATGATGGGCTTGTCTGAAAAGGCGCGCCTCCAGACCGAATACACTTTCAAACTCTTCGGGGTGTTCCTTGAAAAATTTTGTTTTGGCCTCCGCGAGTGATTTTTTGTATTTTTCGCTCTGTCTGGAAAAAATATCCACAGCAACTAAGACGCCAATACCACCGGCCATAAATATAATAGCAAAAAGCCCAGCCCCAATCGTCTCAAAAACCACGGCGGCAATCGTAAAAGTAATCAGAAACGCTGCGACTGGTACGAGAAAAGAAGCAACCGCCAATGGGTTCGGGCGATATTGTTCATACCATATTTTTCTTGCTTCACGCTCTCTTTCCTTCGCATCTTGAATTCCTTGCTCTTTTTTCGCTCCGGCTCTATCTTTCTCAGGGGTTAGAGAACTCCCGCAAAAAAAGCATTCTGCCATGGTTTTTCCTTTTTTGAGGATGAACTTCGGATTACAACTCTGCTACAACCGTATCACCCATTATCGTTCTTTGTCAAGGTCATGCTATACTAAAAAGCACATGGCGAAAACCGTTTTAAAAATTTCAAAAATTATTCAGCACGGAGAACCCGTGCTTAGAGAAAAAGCCAAAGAAGTGCCAGTTTCGGAAATTGCCGGCAAAAAAATAAAGGCCGTAATCGCCAATATGAAATCCGCCCTGGCAAAAGAAGGAGATGGTGTGGCTATTGCCGCTCCGCAAATAGGATTGCCTGTCCGCGTCTTTGTCATATCGGGCAAAGCTTTCGCTTTGGACAAAAATCCGGAAATTGACGAAAAGTCGGCAAGTAATAAATCCAAATATCCAGATGTGGCGTTTATAAATCCAAAACTCACCAAACTTTCAAAAAAACAACCGTATATCGTGGAGGGATGCCTGTCGGTACGCTGGCTATACGGCAAGGTGAAGCGGGCGGAAAAAGCCACAGTGGAAGCCTACGACGAAAAAGGAAAGAAATTCACTCGCGGAGCAAGCGGGCTTCTGGCGCAGATATTCCAGCACGAAACCGACCACTTGGATGGTATTCTTTTTATAGACAAAGCCAAGAATGTGGAGAACATACCGCCCGAAACAATAAAAACAAATAACCAATAACAAATAATTTGGTGACGAAATTTTGCCTGTAGGCAAAGTTTCGTCACGTTATAAAATAAAATGAATTCCCCGCTAAAAGCTACAAGCTATAAGCTAAAAGCTAGTCCAAGGCTTGTTTTCTTCGGCACTCCGGAATTGGTTATTCCTATTTTAGACGAACTCAAATCCGCCGGAATGGCGCCTGCTCTTATCGTTACCGCGCCAGACAAACCAAAAGGGCGCGGACTAGCCCTCACTCCCCCGCCGGCCAAAATCTGGGCCAAGCAAAACAACATCCCCGTCTGTCAGCCGATAAAACTGAATTCCGAATTTATCTATCAGCTAAAAGCTGTAAGCTATGACCTGTTTCTCGTTGTCGCTTACGGAAAAATTATTCCAGAGGAGGTGATTGATATTCCGAAATACGGTATTTTCAATATTCATTATTCCCTGCTTCCGAAATATCGAGGGGCTACGCCCGTTGAATCAGCCATACTAAACGGAGACAAAGAAACCGGCGTAACAATCCAAAAAATGGTTTTTGAATTGGACGCCGGTCCGATTGTGGCGGAAGAAAAAATTGATATTGGCGAAAACGAAACTTCTCCGGAACTTCGGAACCGCCTAAACGACGTCGGCAAAAAAATGCTCATTGAGACAATACCAAAAATCATAGACGGCACGGCGGTATATCGCGAGCAAAACCACGCCGAGGCCACCCGCACGAAAAAGATAAACAAGGAAGACGGACTGATAGACACTAACGATCCTCCGGAAAAAAATTACCGAAAATATCTCGCCTACTTTGGCTGGCCGGGTATATATTTTTTCGCCAAGCGCAGAGGCGGCGACTTTGTCCGTGTCACCGTTAAAAACGCCTTGTTTCTAAACGGCACGTTTGTCATCAAGCGCGTCCTGCCGGAAGGCAAAAAAGAGATGGATTATCGCGATTTTTTGCGGGGACTTTAAAAATTTTTCCTTGGGGATTTTTTATACTTATTAACTATTCTCTTATTCTCACGAATAAGAGAATAGTTAAAGATGAAATAACTTTATTTCGCCTAGCAAGGATCATGTGAATGTGTAACCACATTCACAATGTCCGAGCGACGGCGAATCAAAGGTTCAATACCTTAGAGCTTCTCGCGAAAAGGCGCGAGCGAAGCAAGCTCCGATAATACCTCGGGGCTTGCCCCGAGGAACCTTTATTTAACCGTCGCGCTTTCTATAATCACATCTTGAACCGGCTGATCGTTTGGACCGGTCTTGGCTGACTCAATAATAAGAGCTACTTCCATTCCTTTCACAACTTTTCCGAAAACGGTATAGCTTGGCGGAAGCGCCACTCCGGGGTTCGCGGTCACGATAAAAAACTGGCTGCCATTTGTGTTTGGCCCACTATTGGCCATAGCGAGCGTCCCCTCTAGATATTTCTCGTCTCCCGCGAGTTCGTCGTTAAACCGATAGCCCGGGCCGCCCGTCCCCCATCTTGTCCGCTCCGCAAGGTCTTTTGAAAGCGGATCGCCTCCCTGAATCATAAACCCCTTGATGACGCGATGAAATCTCACCTCGTTGTAAAATCCGCTTTCGGCCAATTTTTTAAAATTTGCCACAGTGTTCGGCGCGGTGTCGGCAAAAAGCTCAAGCTCAATTTCTCCGTAATTTGTTTTTAATACCGCTATTTTACCGGCGACCTTATAGCTTTGTCCGATTGTTGTTTTGTTCATTTTGCTTGCCGAAGCCGTATTCTCAAGCGTAGTCGCCATAAAACGACCTGCTTCGTTCTCGGTTAAATTAATAAAATAATAAATACTAACCAGAGCAGCCGCTATAGAAAAGAAAAACAAAACCCAATTTGTCATTCCGCTTGTGCGCATTTTGTCCGTGTTTACTTTCTATATTTTTTAAAACGGAAAGAAGTGATTTTCCCGCCAACCCCCCTGCCGAAATCGCCTATACCTTTTAAAATATTTTTGATAGCTACTCCTCCCCGCCTTACAAGAGTTTGCTGTTTATCTTTGTGGTGAGTCAATTCGCGGACTATTTCATCCTTGGCCTCATCTATGGCGGCGTAAAGGTCGTCTTTTTCCGCCACGGCGCGCAAATCCTTGCCGGCAATGTGGACATTTATTTCGGCAAAGAAAAAATCTCCCCGCAGATGATGGCGCGTAGTTTTTCCTACCTCTATGGTTGCAAAAGCGCTAGTATCCCCTCTTTTAACAAACTTATCAAGCATTCCCAATCGTTTAGTCGCATAGTCGGAAATAGCCGCGGTCAGCTCCATCTTTGTTGCTTTGATATTGTCTATTTTCATCCCGTTTAGAGGCAGGTCGCGGTCGGCCTGTTCTTGCTTAACCTATATTTGTAAATTGTTTTGCCATTCTTCATAATTTTATTTAGGTCTGTATTTTACACCGTACACCGTGACCGCGGCTTCTAACGGGATTCATTCCTTGGGTTTCTTGAATTATATCAAAAAGCGGGCCGGAGACAAAATCAGTTGATACTAAAAATCTTAGACGGGCTACGGTGTCCGTTTACAAGGCGAATTTTGCCTAAAGGCGTAGCAAGATGAGCTGAAAGAAGCTCTGTGACGCGCCTGTTCGCCAAATTTCTCTCCGCCGGCTCTTTGACCAAAATGGCATAATGGTCAGTTTTAAGTTTTTTCAGTGATTCCCGTTTCGCGCCGGGGGTAACTTTGACGTGAATATACATAATACGAATGGTTACGAATTAGGACGAATGATACGAATAATAAATTGAATTTTATGAATGTGTTAAACACAAATAATTGACTGTACCCGTATTAATAATATATCACGCTTATCAATTTTTGCGTTTTTGCGCTTTTTTTGATAGTATTTTCAAACATTCCGCGGTGGCGCAGTGGTAGCGCAGGTGCCTGTTAAGCACTTGGTCGTTGGTTCGAATCCAACCCGCGGAGTTAAAAGACAAAGCCACCTTAAGGTGGCTTTGTCTTTTAACTCCCTCTGTACGACGAAATCCGAACGCATTTTGAGCAAAATCCCGATGCCAACTAATCGCACGCGCGGAGCGCGTGGTTGTTCGACATACTCATTCCGCCCAACGCCTCGGGAGTACCCTCGGCGTTCCGCCCTCGCCTTTTGCCCCTTCTCCATTCTTATTTTTTTCGCGGGGGGATTTGAAATTGGAATGGGGTGGCAAAAAGGCGGGGCGGGCTTCGAAATGATAGGTTTTGACCTGTCATTTCATATATGATACAC
>JBBTSJ010000068.1:0-8469 GCA_038064715.1 Patescibacteria group bacterium
TCTTCATAATAATAGCATTGGCGATTATTTTCTTGTTTTCGTATTATTTTTTTTTGAATCCACCGAGGAATTTTCCTAAAGATAAAATGATGCGAATACAAAATGGAGATACCGCGCGAGCCGTCGCGGAATCTTTCGGCAAAGAAAAAATCGTGCGTTACCCGATTGTTTTAATAAATATACTTTTATTATCCGGCCAAGGGAAAAATATTATTGCCGGCGACTATTTTTTCTCGGAACCGATAGGCGCGTTTAAAGTTGCCCAAAGAATAGTAACGGGGGAATTTGATTTGACGCCGATACGAGTAACAATTCCGGAAGGAATGGCCTCTTTTGAAATGGTTAAGCTGTTTGACAACAATTTTTATTATTTTGATGAAAAAAAGTTTTTGAAACTGGCCGAGGAGAAAGAGGGGTATCTGTTTCCGGATACTTATTTTATCTTTCCGAACGCGACAACCGAAGAGATAGTAGGGCAGCTTGGCGGCACTTTTAACGCAAAAGTAAGTAAATACGAACAAAAAATCAAAACTTCCGGCAAAAATATCAAAGATATAATAATCATGGCTTCCATAATAGAAAGAGAAGCCAAAAAACCGGAGGATAAAAATCTTGTGTCCGGCATTCTTTGGAAAAGATTTTATATCAAAATGCCGCTTCAGGTCGACGCGCCGTTTGCTTACATAAGCAATAAAAATACCTACGAATTGACCGAGGATGACTTAAGACAGGATTCGCCATATAACACTTACAGATATTTAGGTTTGCCTCCGGGACCGATAAGTAATCCCGGCATAGAATCCATTTTGGCCGCCATATCTCCGAAACAATCCCAGTATTTATATTATCTTTCGGATAGATCGGGGAATATGCATTACGCGGTTACGTTTGAAGAACATAAGCGAAACAAAACACTATATATTTATTAGGTAATATCAAGTAGCGGGGTATAAAATGTGTTTGTTGTAAAAATTAAAAATTTATAACTTATAGCGTGTAACATAAAACTTAGAAATTCTAAGGTTACAAACTATAAGTTTTAAGTTATAAGAAAAATGCGTACCCATAAACTGGCTTTCATAGACACCGAAACTACCGGCTTAGAACCGGAAAAGAACGAACTGATTGAAATCGGGCTTGTTTGCGTGGAGCAGTCACTTTCGCCGGAAAAGAAAATCGTTTTGAATATGACAGAAGAATGGGAAGTAAAAATAAAACCGCTTCATCTTGAATCGGCAGATCCGGAATCTTTGATTATAAGTCACTATAATGAATCCGATTGGGCAAACGCCGTAGATTTGCCGGAAGCTCTTCTAGAACTTTCAAAAAAAACAGAGGGGGCCATTATGGTTGGGCACAATGTGGCGTTTGACTTTGCTTTTTTGCAGAAAGCTTTTGTTGAAACAAAAGTAGAAAACAAGATGCATTATCATAAATTGGACACCATCTCTATCGCTTTTGCCAAACTTTACGGGCACGAAGAAGTAGAGAAATTTTCGCTCCGCGCTTTGTGCGAATATCTGGGGGTAGAGAACAAAAACGCCCACACCGCCCTCTCTGACGCCCGCGCCACCTTTCTGGTATTTCAGAAACTGATGGCGTTGTGATAACAAATAATTGATAACTAATAACAAATAAAAAAACCCGCGCGTGCGGGGGTTTAGTCTTGTCTCTTCAAAAATTGTGAATCAGACCGATAGCCAAATTTTTCGTATCGGTTTCGGAATTGCGGCGCACGTTTTTGCGCAATTAAGCAGTAATCCGCGGGCACCAATGGTGCCCGTTTTTCTTTACCCAGATTTTAAGGAATTTTCGCTTCCTCTAAATAACAGTTAACAAAAAACCTCGACAAAGCGAGCTACCAATCAAAGTTGATAGTCTGTTAGCATCCCTCAGATTCGTATCCAAAAATGGGAGACGAGAATTTATTCCCAAAAAGTCTAACTTGTTTCTGTATGGAAATGAATATGTGAGATGGGTTAAAGATTGGTTCAGCCACACTTCCAGGCAGTGTTTGGATGGAAGCTGATTATGAAACTAACAGAATTGCCAAGGAAGAAATAGAGGAATTGCAAACGAAGTTGAGCCGAATTGAGGTTGAAAAATTGGATAAGATAATCAGAATTTTGGAGGGAAAGTAAGAGGCGGGATACAAGCAGTGTTTAACAAATAAAAATCCCCGCAGAGGCGGGGGGAGGAGGAAACAGGTTAAATGAGTCTGCGGGCAAGGTTGTTGTTGCTTTTCTCGATGATTTCGGGAACGCCATTCGCTTGCCAAGGCAAATTCAGAGCAGTGAGAATAGCAACTGCTTCGTCACCGTGTTCCGACAGCCCGGATACTGTGAAAATCAAATTCGTGGGTTCAGTCCCGAGTTCCGGAACAAGACAGTGGATAAGGATTGCCCCGCCGTATTTGTTTTTGGCAGTTGTGTCCCGGCTTTCCCATGAACTGACGTGCCCTGACGCTTGCGCATATGTCGCAAGACGAATTGCTTTCTCGACAGAGACAATTATGTACATATCCAGCTTGTCGTCATTTGCATATCCGCCTATCCATGCGGCGAAAAGCTCATTGAGGCCAATATAGCCCTCGCTAACGCTTGGCAGACGATAGGCACGGATGTAGGCGCCACTACCCGCATACTTGTCGCCGAGGTTCATGCGAACTGTCCGTATAGCTTTTTCGGCGGCTTCTCTAACGAGAATCTTGATTCGATCAAGGTTAGTGTAACTAATCACAGCCATGCTTGCCTCCTTCGATTTTGCTGAGTGGTTATTACCACGGGTGGACTTTCTGCCAAATTTATAGTAAACATTAATAAAAATGTCAAGGACAGAAAAGAAAAAAGGGAATAGACATGACGAAACTTTGCCTACAGGCAAAGTTTCGTCACCCAAAGTATTCGTTGGATTATCCGGTGGGGTAGATTCGTCTGTGTCGGCGGCGCTATTGAAACAGGCCGGATATAATGTGACAGGCGTATTCATTAAGGTTTGGCAGCCTGATTTTTTGCCGTGTTCGTGGCGAGAGGAAAGGCGGGACGCCATGCGGGTTGCGGCCAAACTTGGTATTCCGTTTCTTACGTTTGATTTGGAAAAAGAATATAAGCGCGACGTGCTGGATTATATGATTCGAGAATATAAGGCGGGGAGAACGCCGAATCCAGATGTGATGTGCAATAAATATGTTAAATTTGGCGCATTTTTTAAGAAAGCTCGAAAGATGGGGGCGAACTATGTGGCGACAGGACATTACTCAAAAGTTAAAAGTGAAAAGTTAAAAGTGAAAAGTAAAGAAGAGCAAAAACTATTATCTACCACCTACAACCTACTAACTGCGGCCGATGCCACCAAGGACCAATCATATTTTCTCTGGACGCTCAATCAAGAAACACTTTCGAAAACACTTTTCCCGATAGGTGGATATAAAAAAAACGAGGTGCGTGCGCTCGCGAAAAGATTTGGACTGTTTACTTCGGAAAAAAAGGATAGTCAGGGGCTTTGTTTTGTCGGCAAATTGGATATGAAAGAGTTTTTGTCGCGCTACATTAAGCCGAAACGCGGGGAAGTTTTGAATGAAAAAGGTAAAGTTATCGGACACCACGACGGATCCTCGTTTTTTACTCTTGGCGAGAGGCGCGGTTTTACCGTTGTGGATAAAAATTTTCGCGATAAACCGCTTTTTGTAATATCAAAAGATGTTTCAAAAAACACCATTACCGTCAAAGCTAAAAACGAAGTCGTAAAACCATATGTCGATAAACAAATTACGCTTTCCGAAACAAACTGGATTTTAGGCAAAGACCCGGATGTTAAAAAGAAATATTTGGGTCGTCCGCGATACCGCGCCGAACTGGTTTCGTGCAAGCTGAAGAAAAACAAGCGGAGGAAATATATTGTATCTCTCTGCGAAAGAGACGATACCATAGCTCCGGGACAATCTTTTGTTTTGTACGACAAAGAAGTTTGTTTGGGCGGGGGAGTGATAGACTAGCTTATAGCTATTAGCTTTTAGGTAATTTAGAAAATCAGTTATATAATTACGCTATCAGTTTATAAGTAACGATAATCAATATTATGGAGTTTATAAACGCTCTTGTTTCGGATGAAAGTGTGCGGATTTTAGGCCAACTTTTCCTGGCTTTGACTTTTGGTTCAATACTCGGTCTTGAAAGGATCTTCGCCCATCGCAGCGCCGGTATGCGCACCTACGCTTTGGTTTCAACGGCTTCCGCTTTGTTTGTAATCATTTCAGAAATGGTTTTAAAGCAATATTTAAGCATTAACGTAAGCACAGACCCCCTCCGAATGGCCTCAAATATTATTATTGGTGTCGGCTTTCTCGGTACGGGGATAATTATTTTCAAAGACTCTACCCT
The DNA here is from genome assembly GCA_038064715.1 of Patescibacteria group bacterium. Lineage (GTDB taxonomy): Bacteria > Patescibacteriota > Minisyncoccia > Phycocordibacterales > VMEP01 > JBAZYZ01. The sequence goes on from JBBTSJ010000068.1 coordinate 4,380, forward strand.
TGTCGGATTAACGACAGCGGCTGGGCTTTGGCTCGCGGCCGGCATCGGTATGGCTGTCGGCTACGGGCTCTACGTGCCGGCATTTTTAGGCACGATTTTTACCTTGTTTATATTTACCGTAATGTTTTATGTTGAAGATGCCCTCCTCAAGATGCACGACGGCAACCCTCATCCGGACAGATAATATGTGGATTTTTTACGCATTTCTCTCCGCCTTTTTCGCCTCACTAGTGGCAATTTTTGCCAAGCTTGGACTTAAGGATATTGATTCAACTCTTGCCACCACCGTGCGGGCGGTAATTATGACGTTTTTTTTGTTCGCCGTCAGTCTGGCTTTCGGTAAATTCAGAGACTTTTCATTCGCCGCTTTTTCCGGTAAAGAATGGACTTTAATCGCTCTTTCGGGTATTGCCGGCGCTCTTTCATGGCTTGCCTATTTTTACGCCCTCAAAAACGGGCTGGCTTCGTCGGTAACGGCTATCGATAAATTAAGCATTTTGTTCGTAATTATTTTAGCCGGAATATTTTTGAGCGAAGTAGTCGGCTGGAAAATAATTTTAGGCGGTATATTAATGGTATTTGGTGCTATATTAATTACACTTAAGTAAACGAGCTCAACACATGCAATCAGAGGAAATTCGCAACAGATTTCTTAAATTTTTTGAGAATAGGGGACACGCCATAATCCCGTCGGCCTCTTTGGTGCCGGAGAATGACCCGTCGGTGCTTTTTAATACCGCCGGAATGCAACCGCTAGCCCCGTATCTTTTAGGAGAAACGCACCCAAGCGGGTCGCGACGTCTTGTTAATTCGCAAAAATGCGTTAGAACTGTGGACATAGACGATATTGGGGATAATACTCACGCCACTTTTTTTGAAATGCTCGGGAATTGGTCGCTTGGCGACCCCAACGCCCCAAATGGGGTCGGGGCGGGTTATTTCAAAGAAGACGCAATCAAATGGAGTTATGAATTTCTGACCTCAAAAGAAGAAGGTCTTGGGCTTGATCCAAACAGGCTTTATGTGACGGTTTTTGAAGGTGACGAAAACGCTCCTCGCGACGAAGAGGCGTTTGAAATATGGAAAAAATATATTCCCGAAAATCGGATTTATTTCATGAGCGCTAAGTCAAACTGGTGGAGTCCGGGCGACAATGGCCCGTGCGGCCCTGATACCGAAATGTTTTATGATGTTACTGAAAAAGGGCTTGGCGACATGACAAAAGAACAATATCTGGCGGCGGATAGTAGTCAGGACATAGTTGAAATTTGGAACGATGTTTTTATGGAATACGAGAAGAAGGACGGGAAAGTAACGGGAAAATTAAAACAAAAAAACGTTGACACCGGTTCGGGTTTGGAGCGTGTCGCCATGGTGGTAGAGGGGAAAAACAATATTTACGAGACGGATTTGTTCTTACCAATCATTTCTATTATTGATGATGAGCGAAAAGAGAGACTAGGTAGTCTTTATGATTTGCCAGAAAGTTCTGTTTATGGTCAGAAACATTGGACAAAAAGGAACAGAATAATTGCCGACCATTTACGAACTAGCGCGTTTATGATTTCTGACGGTGTAACTCCGAGCAATAAAGACAGGGGGTATGTTTTACGTCGTTTGTTAAGAAGAACAATGGGAGAAGAAGAGATAGAAATATTTGTCAATAAAATTTTTATTGAAATTGAAAAAAAATACAGAAAGTTTTACTCAAATATTAATTCAAGCTTTATTAACGAAATCTATCAAGCGGAGTTTAAAAGATTTCAAGTAAACGCAAAAAGAGGATTTACCGAAATATTCAAAAAATATGTAGAAGGGGGAGGCTCAATTCCAAGAGGAACTATTACTGGAAAAGATGCTTTTTACTTTTTTTCCACCTTCGGAATAACAAAAGAGTCTTTTTTAGATACCGTTGAAGATGCTGGCAAAAACGCGTGGTTACTGAGCGATAATTTTGAGACAGAATATAGCAACGAATTCAAAATACACCAAAAACTTTCTCGAAAGGGAGTCGAACAGAAATTCAAGGGAGGGTTGGCGGATACGGGCGAACAGTCAATAAAGTATCATACCACTACGCATTTGCTCCACAAGGCCTTGCGCGAAGTGTTGGGCAATCACGTTTTCCAGAAAGGTTCAAATATTACTTCGGAACGACTTCGTTTTGATTTTTCGCACGGCGAAAAAATGACGGACGGAGAGAAGAAAAGAGTGGAGGATATGGTTAATGAAAAAATTAGCGAAACCTTACCGGTATTTTACGAAGATATTTCACTGGCTGAAGCCAAGAAAAAAGGCGCTATCGGCTTGTTTGAGGAAAAATATGGCAACACCGTGCGCCTTTATAGAATAGGAGATTTCAGTTTGGAGTTTTGTGGCGGGCCTCATGTTAAGAACACAAGCGAGCTAGGGCATTTCAAAATTACAAAAGAAGAAGCCGTTTCTGCTGGCGTGCGCCGCATTAAGGCAACACTTGAATAATTTTATGACAGAAACGGATAATGGGGGGAAATATGCAGAGAGAAAAACTAATTGATATTTTTGATATTTTAAATATTGAGAGTATTTGGGGTAAAGAGCTAAAACACAGAGCAGAATTATATATGCCCCTCTGGCAGAGACCGCGCGGTATTGACCTATATTTCGTCTTCGCACCACAAGAGTACTTCTTGTTTTATGAATAAAACAAAGTCGCTCGGACGCCGTGTAAGTGATTACACTTCCACGCGCTCCTCGCTCGACGAAATAAAACTAAATTGTGAAAAAAGTCAAATTTATCCACACCCTACTTTCTCGTCTCAAAAAGGGGATATTAACAAGTAAAAACTATCAACTAAAAACCAGTTTCGCGGTATACTGTTCCTATGGCGCTCTATACTTTTAAAAAAGAAAAAGAAAATACACTTCTTATTTTTGATATCGGCAACGGGAGTGTCGGGGGAGCTTTGGTTAGAAAAATCATTGACAAAGAGGGCGTTACGTCCTTAAAAATTACGGCAAGCGAACGGGTGGAAGTTCCCCTTAAGGAAAGAGTTAATTTTGAAAATTTGCTCAAAAACATATCTAAAGCAACGGGCGTGGTCGCGGAACGTTTGTCCCAAAAAACAGAGACGCGAAATTTTTTGATGGCATACGCCGTCTTGGCATCGCCGTGGCACGCCTCCCGCACCAAAATAATCACGCTCAAAAAGGATAAGCCGTTTGTTTTTACAAAAAAGATTCAAGACGAAATTCTCGCCAAAGAAATGGCCTTTTTCAAGAACGAAATATCAGCAAAAAACAGCGATACACCCCACGAATTTTCCGCCATTGAAAGCAACATAATAAACATAAGCTTAAACGGGTATAACACGTCCGCGCCCTTTGACAAGGAAGTAAACGAGGCCAGCTTGGTTATATACTTGACCGTGTCCCAAAAAAGGGTCTTGGGCGCGATAGACGATAAAATAAAAACTTTTTTCCCGCGAACCGATGTATCCTTTCACTCTTTCCCTTTGGCGTATTTTGTCGCCATACGGGATATTTTCCCGCAAAAGAACGATTTTTTGACAGTAGATGTAAGCGGAGAAATAACCGATGTGTCGCTTGCAAGAGGCGGGATACTTATCGAAACGCACTCTTTCCCCCTCGGCCGCAATTTTTTCTTCAGACGGGCGGCCTTGACCACAGGAAAAACGCTTGACCAAGCCATGTCGCTTCACGCGATGTTTACGGAAAATGTTTTATCAAAAAAAGACAAAGACGAATTTGCGAAAGCTATATCCGAAGCGAAAGCCGAATGGTTGTGGAGTTTCCGAAAAGCCATAGCCGACCTTTCGGGAAATCTTTATACTCCCGGAGAAATTTTTTTGACCGCGGACAATGATATTTCCAACCTTTTTACTTCATGGATATCCGAGGAAGAATTCAGCCAACATTCTTCCCATCAAAAGTTTAATGTCATATCGCTTTTATCCGGTTCAAAAAACGCCGGTAACGATCAATTTCTTGATATCATTGCGCTTTTTGCGCAGAAATTTACCGAGAAACGTTGTTAGAGCCTGTTCAACATCTAATGTCTAGATAAAACGTTAAAATTTCGAGCGAAAAT
>JBBTSJ010000069.1:0-2292 GCA_038064715.1 Patescibacteria group bacterium
AACCTGCGACATCTTCGGTGTAAACGAAGCGCTCTACCAACTGAGCTAACCGCGCGCGTAACAATTTCCGAGCCTACCAAAACAGCTAACCGCGTGCGTAACAATTTCCGAGCCTACCAAAACAGCTAACCGCGCGCGTAATTTAAAACTACAACACAGCTGGATTTTAAGCAACGCCTTCCGTTTTTTGTAACCAATATCGTTCACCGCTAGTACTTACTGATATAATGTCTTATATGCTAAAATGTTTGGAATGCAAAATTTTTGGCCGGGTACAGTTTGTAATGTTCCGCGATTTTGTTAAACGCCGCGCGGACAGGTTAAAATTGACCGGAACGGTTGAGAACAAAAATGACGGTTCGGTTTTTGTCATCGCCGAGGGCGAAGGAAAAGCGCTCGAAGAACTGATTTCTTATTTGAAAAAAGGTCCTATCTTTGCTAAGGTTTTGTCTATTGAGCCCAAGTGGCTTGAATCGACGGGAGCATTCACTGATTTTAAAATTATTTTCTATGACAGAGAGCAATAAACATTACCCCAAAACAATAGGCGTTATTATGGACGGCAACCGCAGATGGGCGCGCGCCCGCGGGCTTTCTCCGACCGAAGGACATGAGGCCGGTTATGGAAAATTCAAAGAGTTCGTCCGATGGGCGAAAGAGTTCGGCATAAAGACGCTTTATGTCTATGCTTTTTCCACAGAAAATTGGAACAGATCAAAAAACGAAGTCGGCTACCTTATGGAACTGTTTTCCAAGGTTTTGGGCCCTGACGCGGCAGAACTTATCAAAGAAAAGGTACGGGTCAGGTTCGTGGGTCAGATTGAAAAGTTTCCCGCGGCTATCCGTTTTGGAATACGGAATCTTGAAAGAGCAACGAGCGGGTTTACCAGCCCGACGCTTGTCATTTGCGTTTCCTACGGCGGGCGGGCGGAGACTCTTTCTGCCGTAAAAAACCTTATCTCAAAAGAAGGAATAAAAAATATTTCAAAATTGAATGAAAAGATATTCGAAAAATATCTTTGGACAGCTGGTTCCCCGGATCCGGAACTTATCATCCGCACAAGCGGAGAAATTCGCACATCAAACTTTTTGCCGTGGCAATCGGCGTACAGCGAGTGGTTTTTTACCAAAACGCTCTGGCCGGCTTTTACCAAGCGGGAGTTTGAAAAAATTCTGAATGATTTCTCAAAACGGGAAATCAGAAAAGGGAAGTAAAATAACAAATAACATATAACAAATAATTAAAGTTTCAGATGTATTGTATTTTTGCTTAGGCAAAAATACAATACATCTGCGGTGCTTTTAGTGTATGGCAAACAAGATTCCAACGAAACTTCCAGAGATACTTTACGAAGACAAAAATGTTTTCGTGTTTAATAAACCAGTCGGGCTTATGGCGCATTCGGATGGGAGGACTGGCGAAATCACGCTCGCCGACATTCTCCTTGAGAAATATCCAAAGATGAAAAAAGTGGGCGAACCGGCGCGGTTTACGGACAAAAACGGCGCGGAAAAAATAATTTATCGTTCCGGCATCGTGCATCGTCTGGACAAAGACACCACGGGGGCGCTTGTTGTGGCGAAAAACCAAAAAGCTTTTGAATTTTTGAAAAGGCAGTTTCAAGAGAGGTCCGTCAAAAAAAAGTATTTAGCCATAGTTTATGGCAGTGTAAAAAACGATAAGGGGACGATAGACCGCCCGATAGGGCGAAGCAAAAGCGATTTTCGGAAGTGGTCGGCTACGCGCGGAGCGCGCGGGGTGTTGCGCGAGGCGGTTACGGATTACAAAGTTTTGAAAAGATTTTCGGACAAAAAAGGCGAACCATTTACTCTTTTGGAACTTTGCCCGAGGACAGGGAGGACACACCAAATAAGGGTGCACTTGAAGGCCATAAATTATCCGATTTTGGGGGACAATCTATATGCCGGCTCGAGACCTGCGGCACTCGGCTTTTCCCGTCCCGCCCTTCATTCCGCCGGCATTTCTTTTGAAGCACAAAAGGGCAAACGTGTTTCGGTAGAGGCGTCTCTGCCCGATGATTTTAAGGCCGCGTTGTCCGAACACCAACATTGACATAATTTTGCTTCGGGTATGTTTAAGCTGGCGACAGATTAACCGAAACATTAAGTTATTCTTATTTAGGTTTGAAAATTTTGGCAAAATATGAAGCAATGCCAATGTTGGCGCGCGGGCGTTGCCTTTTTGGCCCGCATCTGGTAGCATTTCCGAATTGAGTCAGTAATTGTTTTCTGTGTTTACTACCAACTACCTACAACTAACTACCAACTATT
>JBBTSJ010000070.1:0-7172 GCA_038064715.1 Patescibacteria group bacterium
AGTTAAGCGAAGCTGAAGTAAAGTCCGCGAGAGCGAGTGAACTGCTTCACTCGCGCGTAGGAATCGAACGCCACAGTCATGTTTTGTGAGTACGCAAAACAGACGAGGCGGTGCCCAGACAAAACTTTTTGACGAAAAAGTTTTAGTCGAGGGAGATAAGCGTACTCGCGGTCCTACCGAGCGGACTAAATCACAAATACCTGCCCTGCGGCAGGTTTTGTGCTTTAGTCCGAGACGGAGCGTTGTCGCGTGAGCGCGCGCGACCGCGAGTCGGGGTCGCGAAAAAGTTTGTGCGGCGACACGAACTTTATTTGTGACGACATATCACAACTCCTCGCAAGTCGTTAGTCGTTAGTTTCTTACAGCGGCAAATCTACCGCGAAAAATCCAGCGCCGGAGAAAACCAACGACAGCGACATGACCATAGCAAAAATGTAGAAATCGACACTTTGCTTAAGGAGTTCTCCTCGGTAAACTTTTACAGCAAATCCGCCAAGAGAAATAATAAAAATAAAAATGGCGGCGATTTGTGTTCCGAAACCGGCGAGCAGGAACAACCCTGCAAATATTTCAGCCAAGCTTATCACCCACACAAATACCGCGGGCGCGGGGAATTTCAGGTTTTCAAACAACGAAACAGTAGATTCGCGCCTTTCGAATATTTTTAAATATCCGGCGTGAATAAATACCAAAGCCAAGACTACGCGAATGATAAATGGCGCGAGAAGGCCAAAAGTAAGAAGAGATGGAAAGGTATTCAACATGTTGGTATGATAGCAGATTATGGCTTCACGCAAAACCTCGATAAAGGAGAAATATCTTATTCTCCACAATATCCGGAGTGTCTACAATGTCGGAGCGATTTTTCGCACGGCCGACGCCATAGGCATCTCAAAGATTTATTTAACCGGATATACGCCGACACCGCTGGATCGTTTTGGGCAACCGCGGAGTGATATTGCCAAATCGGCGCTTGGCGCGGAAAAGACCGTGCCGTGGAAACACGCAAAAAACCCGACCGCGCTTCTTAAAAGGTTAAAAAAAGAAAAAATATCTGTAGTCGGGCTGGAACAGTCGGCGCATTCCGTTGATTACAAAAAGTTTCGCCCGCCCGCGCGAACAGCGCTTCTTGTCGGTAGCGAAGTGAAAGGACTATCCAAAAACCTTCGCGATTTGTGTGATACTCTTGTAGAAATTCCCATGCGCGGGTCCATGGTTCGACAGGCTCACCACCCTCGCAACACGAAACGGGGGAAAGAATCGCTCAATGTTTCGGTAGCTACCGGCATCGCCCTTTTTAGATTGTTTGACTTGTAGCTGTTTAACCATTACCGCCATATTATATTCCCGCCTAAGCAGAAATATAATATGGTGAGCATTTTTGTTGTTAATATGTATAGATTCCGATGAGATTGTCATCTTTGTCGTAGAATTTTACGGTGTCGCGGGGGTTCCAAAGCTCACTGCCTTTGTTCAAATAGACCATCCATTTGTTTGAATAAAAATCGGGATTGTTTTTGTTGTCTTCCACGCAACTGTTGTGGCTTGCGCGAGTCAGGATAAATTCCCGGCAAGAGGCAGAGAGATTAGTAGGCAAAGTTTTTGTCGGCGTGGTGCACAACGGTATTTCGCTCGCGTATTCGATACAGGGACTATCAAGAGAATATTTTTTCAACAGAGATTCATTTGTAAGAGATGGGCAAGTATCGCTCATTCTCGGGATGAAGTCTTGGAATTGAGCCAAATATCCGCTACACGAGTTTATTTTGAAAGAATATCCGACAGGGGAATTGCCAGAAACGATTATTGCGCGCTCTCCTTTTGAAAGATAAATATCACTCTCTTGGTTTATTTGTCCGGAAAGCAAAGTGCGGACACCTTGTCCGACTGTGGCGCTTGCGCCGCCTTTGCCGACCATCCGCCATCCGGTGATGTTAACGGGGGTCTCGCTTCGCCCTACTATTTCGAAATATTCTTTTTGAGGATTGGTCGCGCGTACATCTATCTTTGAACCGAGAACAGCTTTGTCTCCATACAAAAAGACATTTAGGGTGTCCGGGATTTTCAAATCTATTTTTGGCAGTTGGCCGTACGTTTCGCCGGTGCTTAAAGGGGCCGGTGGTTTGAGAAAAATGCCTTGTGTTGCCTCGTAGCGCGACGGTCCTCCCGTAAAGGCCCAGACAACCCAAATTATGACCACAATCGCGGCCAGCCATTTTAAGTCGCTGAATGCGTCAATTTTATCCATCCCGTTAGAGATAGGAAGCGTTCACGGAGAACGCTTCCGTAGTTGTTCTGATAAGGGTGATGTTTTTAAACTTAGTCATTTTTTTGCGTCTAACTCTATAACATAACCGAGGAATCTCTAACGGGACCATCCCGTTAGTAGAATTTTAGTTTGTTAAATCTTCCGACTTTCTAAAAAACTTTTGCAATTTAATTATTTTTTCTACAACCTACTCACTACCAACTATTTTTGGTGTTTCGGACAGAAATGCGCGCTTCTCCCGCCGACCACCTTCCTTTCAATTATACCACCGCATCCGCGCTTGTCGCACCTTTTGCCATTTTTTTGGTAAGCATGGTGTTTTTCCTGGAAATGCCCCCGTTCGCCGAAAATATTTCTGTAGTCGCTCATTGAATCCCCGCCAAGCTTAATTCCACCGCGGAGAATTTCTTTCATGGCCGAAAATAATTCTTTTATTTTTTTATCTTTTAATTTTCCTGTTTTAGTTTCAGGGTGTATCCCCGCGCGCCAAAGCATTTCGTCGGAATAAATGTTGCCGATGCCGGCGACAATCGTTTGGTCCATCAATACGGTCTTAATTTTACCGCGGGGCTTTTTTGAAATTTGCTCGAAAAAATTTTTCTCACAGAAACCTTTTTCCAGAGGTTCCGGACCCAGGTGGGCAAGATGCGGGGAATGTTTCAAATTTTCCATTTTTTCCAACACAATCTTGCCAAATTTTCTCATATCCGAAAAAGCTAAATGCTTCCCGTTTGAGAGCGAAAAGACGACATGAATGAATCTATTAAAAGGATCATTAAGTGGCCCTTTCTCAGCCGGTACCCACCGCTCGTTCTCTGTTTTCCTCATTCCAACGTTCTTGAGAACGTTGGAATGAGGAAAGTGTTTGTATTTTCCGTAAAGCAGATGACCGGTCATTTTCATGTGAATTATTATCGTGATGTTCCCGGTGAGGCGTATAAGAATGTGTTTGCCTCGGCGGGTTACGGAAAGAACTTTTTTGCCGACAATAGCTTTTTTAAAATCATGGAATCTGTTTTCCCTGAAAGTTTTTTTCCAATCGGTCCAAACGTCTTTTATGGCAAGATTTGGCAGGACTTTTTGCAGTCCGCTTACGGTCGTTTGTACTTCTGGTAGTTCTGGCATAGTAATTAACAAATAACACATAACATATAACAAATAAAGAAAAACCCCGCGAGGGGCGAGGGGAGCAAAGCGGGGGCTATTGATTAATCAACCCGCCACCGTACCAAGCGAAGTAGATTCTTGCGCCATTCCGGAGGATTTCTTCTTCGCCTCTGAAATTATCGGGGGCGCCGGTATACGAATTAACATATTTCATCCCGTTTGATTCGTAGAGGCGCGGACCGTGATATGGTTCGTCGTCTGTTTCCGCGCGGAGCGCTTCCTGAAGGAATTTATAAACTGGCCCGTGTTCTACTCTGGGGACTACCCATCCGTAGTAAACCATCATCCAGATTCCCTTGCCATCCAGAAAGACAATTTCGCGTCCGCCGTAAGGTTCTCCGCCGTAATACTCATCGTGATATTTCCACCTGCCGTCCGCGCTTTCGTGGGTGATGGTATGAGATCCATCCGGTCCGTCCACGACTTTCGCCGCATCGCCTGCGGCGTAACCCGCCTTGTTGGCTTCTGTAAGGAACTTGCGGAGCTTGTTCAGGAAATCAGACTCATTCATAAAAAAATCATTTATTTGTTATATGTTATTTGTTGATTGTTTTTCCAAGCTCCTCCCTCGCCACGGTGGCGTCATCCCACTCTATTTTTGTGCCGTTCGGACCCATAAGGTATGGGTCGGTGCCCTTGCCGGTGATAATAACCGCGTCTCCTGTCTTGGCGTGTTTGAACGCTTCACGTATAGCTTCGCGGCGGTCTACCATAACCTCCACTCGGGACGTTTCCCCCATACCTTTGCGGATATCTCCGATAATGGCTTTCGGGTCTTCGTCGTATGAATCGTCATCTGTCAAAATAATATGGTCGCAGTAACGCATTGCCACGCGCCCCATTTCCGGGCGCTTCCACTTGTCTCTGCCTCCGCCGGTCGCGCCAAAAACGCAAATCTTTTTTTGGGTTTGGAATACCTGATAAACTTTTTCCATGGAATCGGCGGTGTGAGCGTAATCCACAATGACGGTAAAATCCTGCCCTTCCTCTATTTTTTCCATTCTCCCTCTGATGCCGCCGAATTTTTCAAGCGCGCGGACAATCGTTTGAGAATCTATATTTTGAGTTCTGGCAAAAGTAACCGCGGCCAAAATGTTGTACAAGTTGAATTCTCCGGATAACTTTGAATGAATTTTCCTGCCGTCCAGAGTGAAGTCTGTTCCATTGTTGCTTAAGGCAAACGGCTTGGCATCCGCGACAGAAAAAGTTTTTTTTGTTTCAATTTTTATGTTCAAAAATTTTTCCGCGTATTTGTCGTCTTTGTTCGCCACTATAACTTTGTTCTTTTTTGGTGAAGCCTCCAAGGCTTTGGCGATTTCTAATTTGGCATTTAGGTAATTTTCGAAAGAACCATGCGACTCTATGTGTTCGGGTGAAATGTTGGTAAAGATGAGGGCGTTCAAGTATGTGAATTTATGTCTGGAAAAACGCGAACCCTCCGAAGTCATCTCCACCAGAGCGTAATCGCATTTCGCCCGAACTGCCCGACGGAGCGTTTTTTGAATAAAAAATCTGCCCGGCATGGTCATCTTGAAAAGATTTCTTTCTTCTTTTTCCCCAACCTTGAAACGAAGAGTTGAAATTATGGCTGTCTTGTAGCCCGCTTCTTCCAAAATAGCGTTTGCTATTTCAATCGTGCTAGTTTTGCCTTTGGTGCCGGTAACGCCAAGCACAAAAATTTTCCGTCCGGGGAAGCGGTAAATAGTGGTGCCCGCCAAGGCGAGAGAGTAGTGGTAAATCGGCTGAAAGAACCGATACAATTTTTTCGGTATGAATTTTTCTATTTTGCGGAGAATTTTATCAAGCATAATCAATTTAACTCTATTCTAATGTTCTCAAGAACATTAGAATAGAGTTTCCAGTGGGTGTTATTTTGTGGCACACGGAGGGGCCTTCCGAGCGTTTCATCACAAGTCCGGCGATAGCTAAACGCCGAATGTGTTCCGAAGCGGTTTTGAAATTTATCTTGAGTTCTTCCGAAATATTGACAACAGAGAGTTCGGGCTTGCGTTTTATAAGTTCAAGGATTTCTATTCTCCGGTGGTTAGAAAAACCTCTTACTGTCCGCTCCAGTTTTCTGTAATTTTTCATATTTTCTATTATACCACTTTCCTTATTCCAATGTTCTCAAGAACATTGGAATAAGGAATAGCGGTTTTATTTCAACGAGCGAGGAGCCTGTCTGCGTGTACGCGCAGGCGGGCTCCGAGGAACCTTTATTTGTTTCCGTTTCCTAAAATTTTCAACGCTTCTTTGATGCGCGCGCCGGCGCCTTTTGTTTTTTCGCCCACCTCCTTAAGCGCTTCGCGCGCCTCTCCCTGCGAATACCCGAGAGACTGCAGGGCCAGAACCGCGTCGGATTCTTCCCTCAATTCTCCTTTGTGGTGAGCTTCGCCCGCGCCCAGTTTGTCCTTTAATTCCAGCACGATTTTTTGGGCGGTTTTTTTGCCGATGCCCGAAACTTTGGTCAGATACGAAACATCTTCCGAGGAAATGGCTTTTTTTAGAGTTTCCACCCCGGCCAGTCCCATAATTTGGATGGCGGATTTTGGGCCGATGCCGGAAATAGAAATGAGCATTTCAAAAAGCTCAAGCTCGCTTCGGCGCATGAAGCCATAAAGCTCAAGCGCGTTTTCGCGAACGGCAAGATGGGTCAGAAGAGTTACCTCGCCGCTTTTTTTGCCAACGACTCGCGCCGTATCGGTAGAAACTGCCACTTTATACCCAACGCCCGCGACATCCAAAATGACATATTTATCTCCGGACAGAACGATACTACCGGTAAGTTGCGCGATCATACGGGTATTATAGAACACGCAACACATATCACGAAACGCGTATCGTATAAACTTGTAACATATAACTTATAACATATAACATTAAGATACTGCATATTTCTTTCACGAAGTTTGTCTTTTTAGCGTATCTTTGTTAGTATCTTGGAGTGGAGCCAGTGTTTGTATTTGTTTTTGCATTTTCGTGTTTTCCGTATTTTACTAAAAACCAATAACTACCAACTAAAAAATGGCCATCACCCGCGGAGCAAAAAAAGCAATCAGGGTTTCTCGTCGCAAGAAAGTTTTTAACGACAGACGCTCTAAAACAATGAAAGAAACCGTAAAATCATTGCGCCGGCTTTTGGCTGACAAAAAATCCGGAGAAGCGGGAAAATTTTTGAGTACGGCATACAAAGCCATTGATAAAGCCGCTAAGGGCGGGGTAATAAAAAAGAATACCGCCTCTCGCAAAAAATCTCGACTAGCCAGGGCGATAAATAAGTTAAAATAAAGGTTCCCCGCGGCAAGCCTCGAGGTATTGCCAGGACTCGTTTCCCTTGCGCGTTCTCGCGAGAAGCTCTAAGGTATTGAACCTTTGATTCAACGTCGTTCGGACGCTGTGTACGAGATTACTCGTCCGCGCGCCTGCCTGTGCGTACACGCAGACAGGCTCCTCGCTAGACGAAGTAAAACTAGGATAATAAATACGCCCTCGTCGTTCAACGGATAGGACATAAGATTGCGGATCTTAAAATAGAGGTTCGATTCCTCTCGAGGGCATAAAATAAAGTATGCGAACACGGAGTGTTCGCGGACTATATATTTTATAGCCCTTGAGAGGAATCGAAAACGAAAGCGGGCACCCGTCGAGCACGGCGGGTCGCTTGAGTAGGGCTGAGAAATTTCTGCGCGCGACGGCGAGCAGAAATGTTCTTAGCAGATTCCTCTCGAGGGCATAA
>JBBTSJ010000071.1:0-6424 GCA_038064715.1 Patescibacteria group bacterium
ATTATTGGCTAAATACCCGAGTAATATAGCAGAATCGCCTTTATTCCGCAATCCGTCCGTTACAGGTCGTAGGCCTTGCCCAGTGGTAAGTCGTGCCATGTGCCGAGCTTCATTTTGGTACTGCGGTAATCTATACTAGCGGGGTTGTCAGCCGCTAGTCTCCTCGCTCCCCGTTATTCCAGTCCTCTCAAATTCCACAAACGCCTCCGCTATCGGAGAAAGGTCTCCCCCTAAAATTTTTGGCACATTGTGCCAAGATTGTTTGATACGATGATCGGTAATACGATCTTGGGGAATGTTATAAGTACGAATTTTTTCCGAGCGGTCCCCCGTACCGATTTGACTTTTTTTCTCCCGTACCGATTTTTTACGATCCTCTTCTTCTTTCTCCGAAGACATCCTGGCTATAAGCATGCTCATGGCCTTTTCTCTGTTTTTTAGCTGACTGCGCTCGCTGGTGCAACGCACCGCTATTCCGGTCGGCTTGTGTATCAAACGAACCGCTGTTTCAACTTTGTTGACATTCTGCCCCCCCGCTCCTCCGGAACGGGAAAACTCCATTTCAATATCCACCGGATTTATATAAAATTGCTCCGTTTTTCTTATGGGCATTATGGCGACGGAAGCGGTTGATGTGTGAATGCGTCCGGATTTTTCCGTGGCCGGGATACGCTGAACTCTATGCACCCCCATTTCGTATTTTAAGGCGTCATATACTTCCTTCCCCATTATTTCAAAAGATGCCTCTTTGTACCCGCCAACTTCACTTGCGGATGAATCAAGTTTGGTTACTCTCCAGCCGTTTTTTTCGGCAAATTTGCCGTACATTTCCGCGAGTTGAAAAGCAAAAAGCGAAGCTTCTTCCCCGCCGGCGCCGGCATGTATTTCCAAAATTACGCCTATGGGTTTTTCGGCTTCTTCTTTTTCCAGAGACAATGTATTTTTTATCTGGTTTAGAAGAGCTTCTTTTTGCTTGCGAATGGACAAAAGCTCGTCTTCACCCAAGGTTTTGATGCTCGGGTCATGCGATACCATGTCAAGCATATCCGACTCTTCTTTAAGAAGCCGTTCGTATTCGGTCGCAAGGTACGAGGTCTTACTATTCTTTTTTAGTTCTTCAATATTAAGAATCATGAAGTAAATAATATATAACAAATAACATATAACGAATAATAAATTCCTGGGGTTGGAACTTATTTGTTATATGTTATTTGTTGTTTGTTAGCTGTTTTCAAACAGCTTATTTCTTGTTTTTGCTGACCTTTTTTGTTTTAGGCTTTTGAGAAGCCTTGACCGTCTGGTGGGCGGCAGTTCGTTTCTTGAATTTTTCAACACGGCCGGCAGTGTCAATAATTTTTTCATTTCCCGTATAAAAAGGGTGGCAGGCGCTGCAGATTTCCACATGAATTTCGGGCATAGTGGAAGAAACCGTGTATGTAGACCCGCAAGCGCAGGTGGCTTTGGCTTTTGGGTAATATGTTGGGTGGATATCTTTCTTCATAAGTATGGAGTATAGCGTATGGCGTATATTGTATCAAGGGCTCTATTTTTTAGTCATAGCTGACCGCTTAATTCCTGTAAGTAATCGGGAAACAAAATCAACTTGTCGACTAAATAAGCTATATTCCTCGGGTTTTATATATCCTAGATCTTTGCTTATAATAGCTTGACTTTGTAATTCCAATGAGGACCCCTTCGACATCGTGTAAAATTAGACTTTGTCTTTACTTGAATTGCGGGCAAAACCCTCTGCAATATTTGATTCTACGGACACCGCGGCTTTTCTCATTTGGTTAGTCAAACCAAATTTTTCATTTTCAGGGAATATCGCCGTTAGTTTGTATGCCAAAAGCATGAGCTTGTGTGATTCTTTCCAAACATTCAAATCTGTAAAGTTGTGTATTTTCTGATTTTCCATACTCTATACAATATACGCCATACCCTATACTAATTATTCTGCAGTATATCTATCTGCTTCTGGTATTTTGCGGCGATAGCCATAACATCGTCGCCGTAAAACGCGTAAGCTTTTTTGTTGGCATTGGTCCAGCCGGCCAAATAACGGAGCGCCGCCAGCCGTTCTTTGGAATAATTCCCGCCTGCTCCGCCATTGTCTTTAAGAAGTATGGCCGCCGCCATAAAAGCGTCGTACGGATCCCATGGGTTCGGCGGGTTGTGTCCTGTTAAAACAGCTATTTTATCTTTGTAAAGAATCCAGGTTGACGGAATAAATTGAGCCGGCCCCATAGCCCCTCCCCATCCATACCACGGCTTTTTTGACACAGGCATGGTGTCGGGATTTAATCCCAGCTCTGAAGTAATCCGGACAAAAACCGGTCTGTCTCTTGTCGGGTGCATGTCAACAAGCCAATTGCCGCTACCCAAGTTTTCCCCCAAATTGGTTTCTTCCGTTATAACTCCGAGAAGAAACGCCGGGCGGATTCCGGTTTTGTTTTGCGCCGTAAGGGCGTATTCATACGCCTTCTCAAAAGAAATCGCTTTTGACCCCTGCAAAACGAAAAGTTCGCTTCTTATGGCGGCGGCGTCTTTTTGACGGGCTTTCAAAATTTTCTGATACTCCGCTTCTTTGCCCTTGGTCTCGGCTAATATTTTCGCTTTGGCTTTTTTGTCCTGCTCAATACGCTGTTTTTCAAGCGCTTGAATGGCCCGTAACTCCACTTCTTCCGTTTTTTTGTCCTCAAGCGTTTTTTTCTCTTCTTCCGTAGTGATTTTGTTTTGCGCGACAACAACCCGCGATTTGTTCAAGGCATCTTCTATTGTTCTAAATCTGTCTATGTCCGCGAAAACATCCGAAATTGTTTCGTTGCCAATTATGAGTTCCGAAAAAGAAATATTGTCTATTTGGTCAATCTTTCTTATAAGTTGGGCCAGTGATTCCAGTTCTCGGTCAAGCTTCTCGGAAAGAACGCCTATTATTTTTTGCTTGCTAGAAATATTATTCGTCAATTGCTGTATAGCGATATCGCGAGCTTTTATGCTCAAATTGGCTTTTTTTATGCTTGCATCAATAATAGAAATGTCGCGTTCAAGGGAAACCGCTTGTTTTTGTTTTGACTCGACTATTTCTTGTTGCGCTTCTATTTGCGACTCCAATATATTCAAATCATTCTCAAGCTTGGCGCGTCGCGTCGCAACGTCATCGGCGGATTGAGCATGCGCGCGATTCAAATAAATTGGCTCTCCGACGACGGCAAAGAGTAAAAAAACCACGACGGCAAAAAATAGCCATTTTGTTGCGGTATTTAAATTCATTATATTAAATTATACCGCAAAAATCAGCTTTTAGCTGTTAGTTTTTAGCTTTTAGAAAAATGGTGGATCGCTCAAACAAAAATAGCGTCCTTGCGCTATTTTTGTTTAAATTATTCCTTACAACTTGATTATTGTTTCTTGTCTTCTTTTATTGTTTCCGGAGCAACAACTTCGCTCCCCTCTTCCTCTTTCTTGCCCTTCTTTTCCACTTCAATCGCGTTCATATCTATGGCCGGAGCGACCGGTTCAACTTCTTCTTTTCTGGCGGCCGAAATCAAGGCGACAATTTCATCACTCTTTGTTTTAAGGGTTACGCCAGATGGGAGAGAAATATCTTTTGCCAGAATGTGACTGTCTATTTCAGACAAACTGGAGATATCAACCGTAAGTGAATGCGGAAGATCTTTCGGCAAAGCTTCAACTTCAATGGCATGAAGCACTTTGACTAATGTCCCGCCCAAATCTTTGACAGCCGGGGAAACGCCGACGAAATCAAGCGGAACCTCCACTTCAATTGCCTTGTTTTTGTCCACAATATAAAAATCCACATGAACGGGTTCGTCTTTAATCGGGTCAAATTGAACATCGTGTATAATTGCGTCCAAGTCCCCGTCTGGTGTTTTGAGCGTTACTATGCTTGATTCTCCGGCATTTTTCCATACTTTGCCAAACGAAATAGCGTCCATCAGTATCGAGGTTGATTCTTTTGTGGCGCCATAAAAAACAGCCGGAATTTTGCCCCGCGAACGGAAAAATTTGGGATTTACTTTTATATCCCTCGCTTCGGTCTTAATTTCAAACATAGAGCACAGTATATATAGAAATTTCCAAAAGTAAAGGCTCTCTTGTTCTCAAACGACAAGTGAAACCGTTAAGGCAAAGTGGGGAATAAATAATATTAAACCCGGAGGGCAAGCCCTGTGTTCGGGGATAAAGCATAAAAACACCCCCCGAGCGGGGCTGTTGGAAATTAAACAAAAACTTTGGTAATTTAAGCATTTTTTTGCTTAATGTATTTAAAATAGACGGCTTGGCTAGTCGTCTATTTTCCCCCATTCATAAAAACGCTTGGCGACGCAAGCTGTTCTTCTTTTTGATTTTTGATATTCAAGAATAATGCGAGTCGGTCATATATTTGGTCGGCTGTTCTTGCAAGAGAGCTCGCGGTCGCCGCAACCGTTTTGCCAAAACCTAAATTCAAAATATGTCCAGAGTACGAATAAACACCGAAAGAAACGGCGATAGCCAAAGCGAGTGTGGCCAATTTGCTTCCAAAATCTCTCGTCCACAAAATCGGAAGTTTTGAAATATAAGGAGAAACAGCGCCAAATGGAGAAGTTGTCGGCAAAGGCAAAAAAGTTTTCTTCGGTAAAGAAGACTCGCTTGGGGCTATCGGTAAAACTTTTCCAACCTGCGGTAAGTGTCGTGGTTCAATTATGTTCACCACGGGTCGAGCCGCTTTTTTGAGCTCCGGAAAAAGCGGAGAAATAATAGTTTCGTATTTGGCGATTTTTTTCGCGGTTTTCAAAACTTCTTTTTTAAAAACCGGTTCTTTCTTGGGCAAAATGACATCATTCCAATCGTTCATCATAGTTTTCAGTTTGCAGTTTTAAGTTTTTAATTGTTAGTTTCTAGTTAAAATTTTCAATTTTCAAATCTTAGTTTTCATTCAATGTTCAATTTTCAATGAACTAATGTTTGAAAATTAGTTCATTGAAAATTCACTAAAAACTGCAAATTGATAATTGGAAATTCTTTTCCTACTCTCTACTCTCTAACTTTTAATTGGATTCAACGGTTCCCCTCCTTCCAAAACTGATATTATGTTTCTGGCGGCAACTTCCGCCATTTTTGATCTTGCTTCAAATGTTGCCGAAGCTATGTGCGGGGTTACAATTACATTTTCCAATTCCGAAAGTCCGGGGGATGTTTCGGGTTCATTCTCAAACACATCTATTGCCGCTCCGGCAATAACGCCGTTGCTAAGGGCGGAGACCAGCGCCGCTTCGTCAATCACAGGCCCGCGCGATGTGTTAACGAGCAGGGCTGTTTTTTTCATCATTTCAAGTTTCTCTTTATTTATCAAATGCCGCGTGTATGGTATTAGCGGAACGTGAAGGCTTACAATGTCCGCCTGGCTCAATACTTCTTCGACTGTAGCACAATATTTCGCATTATAATTTTCTTCAAGAACATTATTTCTCACAATATCGTAATAAATTATGTTCATATCGAAACCCCTATTTGCCATATGCGCCACCCGGCTACCGATGCGTCCGGCGCCTAAAATACCCAATGTTTTCCCCTTTATATCGATACCCAAAAGCAGGAATGGCGCCCATCCGTTAAAGCGACCCGCGCGGACAAAACGGTCTCCTTCCGCGATCCGCGAAGCAAGAGATAACATGAGGGCAAAAGTGTGTTCGGCTACAGTATCAGTCAAAACATCCGGAGTATTGGTAACAATCACTCCCCTTTCTTTTGCCGCCTCAAGATTGATGTTGTTGAATCCCACGGCATAATTGGCAAAAATCTTCGCTTGCGGCGCGGCGGCAAAAACATCATCATCTATGGTGTCGGTAAGAAGCGAAAGCACCGCATCGTATGGTTTTGCTTCAAGCGCGGAAATAAGCTCGTCTTTTGTAAGCACTCCGTTTTTTACGCTCACGTCAACTTCGTAACCTTTATCGCGCAGTAATTCTTCGGCAACAGGCGGAAGTTTGCGGGTTATAAATATTCGTTTCACGCAATTTTTAATTTTAAATTTTTAAATAATGTCTAGTGTTCCAATGTTTAATAAATTTATCCATTTGATTTACTTAAAAATTTATCACTATAAAATGCCGTTAAAAAGTTTGAGCTTATGCTCAACAACTTTTGCCATTTCACGCACCCCTTCTTTCATAAATTTATATGGCGCGATTTCGTCTGGATTTTCTTGAAGAAACCTGCGCAAGCCGTTGCGGTAAGCCAAACGCAGTTCGGTATTTATGTGCACAATAGAAATACCGGCGGCAATCACTTTTTTAAAATCTTCATCGGAATTACCCGACCCGCCGTGAAGCACGAGTGGAATTCGGCAAACTTTTCGTATTTCTTTTACCAAATCGGGATGAAGCGCCGGTTCTCCTCCTCCGCGCATCATGCCATG
>JBBTSJ010000072.1:0-5586 GCA_038064715.1 Patescibacteria group bacterium
GTTCTTTCTCTACAAACCCCATGCGTTCAAGCATAGTCAGATGTCTTGATGTGGATGTGAACGAAAGTTTAATAGCCCCGGCTATATTGCTCACATTTTCCGACTTTCGCTTTCGCAATAGATTAAGGATGGAAAGCCGTCGCCTGTTAGCAAGTATCTTAAGTTGTCGTTCGAGTTTTACTTCGGTGGTCATATTTCTATTATTATATATTATATGCTTATTCGCGCGAATAAGCATATAATAAAATCTGATATTACAACAATAAAGTCTAGCTAAGGCGGCTCCCGATGTCCACTGAGATATTTTTGGGCTCTATAAGGACCCAACCTTCGCCCGCGTTGTTTTTAAAGCCGAGAGTTAAAACTTCTGACGTAAAAGGTCCTACTCTTTTGGGCGGAAAATTCACCACACAACAGACAAGCGAGTCTAATAGTTCTTCTTTTGTGTGGGCTCCAACCGCTTGAACGCTTGATTGTTTAATCCCGATTTCTGGCCCAAAATCAATTTTTAGCTTATAGGCCGGTTTTCGGGCTTCGGGGTAGTCCAAAATCTCAATTATTTTTCCAACCCTAATATCCACTTTTTCAAAATCTTCCCAAGTTATTTGACTCATATATTTTTAGTATTTATAAATTGCTATCTAGAAATTTCTTCAGTTCGCCAAGATCATTTTTGTCGTTGTCATAATAATATGAAGTGATTCCAACCGTTTGGGCGCTTTTCACCGCGTCTTCATTGTGTTCAAAATATGCCACATCATCTTTATTTAAATTGAAATGTTTGAGCATAGTCTCGTAGTATTTCGGGTCTGTTTTTTCAGGATTATGTTTTAAGGTAAAAACCTCGTAGGGCATATTGTCTAATCCAAACTTTTTAAATTGTTCATCGTTTGCACCGGTTAAAATAATTTTCCTATTCGGATAGGTTTCAAGTAAACTATGCATTCCCTTAAAAATCTTGAAAGTACCGTCACTTTCTATGACAAACGCGTCCACCGCGTCAACTAGTATTGTTTTCATCACTATATTCTACATACTTACCTCGTCAAGAACAAATCCCCCCACTATTCCTTATCCGCTATTCTAGTCTTTTGCAAAAGACTAGAATAGCGGATAAGGACAAAAAACACATACGTTTTCTCCGCAAAATAATATTTAGAATTCTTTGGCGTACGCTTTGCAGATTTGCCCGACAAGGCCGGGGCCTTCAAAAATCATGCCGGTAATAAGCTGGACCAAATCCGCGCCCGCGCGGAATTTCGCCATAGCGTCTTCGGGAGAGAAAATACCGCCGACGCCGATGATGGTGAAGCGCGCGCCGTACTCGGCGCGCGTCCTTCGTATCAGCTCGTTTGAGAGTTCAAAACACGGTTTGCCGGATAATCCTCCCCGCCACTCCTTTGGCGCGTCTTCCGGAAAATCAAGCATTGAATATTTTTTATTGAGATTGCCGATTATGACGCCGTTATAGCCGAATCTGTCTATGATTTTCAAAAGTTCGTTAAACGCTTCCCATTCAAGGTTAATCGGCATTTTGACATAGCGGGGCTTCTTGCAAGGTACGGTAGAAAGCTTTGCCAGTAAGCGCATCAGCAATTCCGGCGTTGCAAATGTTTCGCCTCCGAAAGTGTTGGGGCAAGAAATATTGATAGTGTAATAATCGCCAACGTCCGCCTCGTTCATTGTTTTAAACGTCTCGTAATAATCTTCAAGACCAGATTCCGCATCGCTCACTTTTTCGTCATTCGTCTGCGCGATGGAAATGCCTACGACAAATCCGGGCGAGGCACCGCGTTTCGCGAGCCGTTTCGCAATCACGCGGGCGCCATGATTCTTAAGACCTTTATAGACAACGAGGCTATTGTTGCGGATAAGGCGCGTTAATTGGGGCTTGGAATTTCCCGGGCAAGGGCGCGCCGTTACCGAGCCGACTTCTTCTCCGCCGAACGAAATGCTAGACAGAATGCGCGAGAGCCGTCCATCTGTATCAAATCCGGCAGAAAGAAGCACTGGCCGTCCGTAGCGAACGCCGTCAACGGTTTTTGAAATATCCTTGCCCCGATACCCCCACGCGAGATTGATGAACCAGCGTGCCGGCGAAAACGTCCCGAAAATCTCGCCCCAAAAAACCATGAAGTCGTGCATGAACTCCGGATTGCACCTAAAGAAAAACGGCCGTAATATTTTTGTGTAAAACATCTGTATTTATGGATTAGTTTTTGCCAAAATGATTCCCGCTAAAAACCCCGGCCAAAATATTTTTTTCATATCTTGTATCTTATATAACCGCAAGTTTTTTGTCTATTTGTTAAGCTTCGTCAAAAGAAATGCCTGAACTCCGGATAGTTGCTATTTTAAATTAGTGTTGTTTCCGCTCATATTTTCACTTTTCCATATCCAGAACTTCATCTACGCGAATTTTAGAAACAAATTCAGGCGCGTGAGAAACGATAATCATAGCGCCTAAATATTTATCAAGTGCTTGCGCAATTATCGGTATATGGCGGAAATTTATATGGTTTGTCGGCTCATCCAAGATAAGAAGCCCCGGGCGCAGAAGCACCAGCCGGGCGAAAGCCACAAGTCCTTTCTGACCCTCGGACAAACTGCCTATTTTTGTGCGCACAATTTCCCCGTTCAAAAGAAAACCCGCCGCTACGCCTCGCATCTTTCCTTCATCTTTCACGTCCATTACCGCCATAAGAGACTCAAAAACCGTGTCATCAAAATTAAGCGTTGAAAAATCCTGCCGATAGTAACCGACTCGAACACCTTCCGCGATAATCGCCCCTTTGGCTTTCCCGCCCGCAAGCGCCTCAAGAAGAGTGCTCTTACCGATTCCATTCGGTCCCTTGATCAATAGATGTTTGCCTCTTTTTAAAGAAAGATTCGCTTCCCTTCTTATTGATCTATGATTCTTACTAATGGTCGCAAACGAGGTTATATTCAAAATCTCTCCGCTAAGACCATCCTGCGCGGAAATAATAAAGGGACGAATTGTTTTGTCCTCTTTGCGAACATCAACCATCTCTTCTTCGAGTTCCTCCGCCTTATCGCGCATCCTTTTCGCCACAAGACGCATCTGCCCGCCCTTGTGAGCGAAAAAATTGGACTTGTCTTTGTTCTCCTGTATTTCCTTTGCCAGTTGGGCGTTCTTTCTGTTTTCTTTTTCTATGCGCGCGAATATTTCTTTGACCACATCAAAATAATCGCCGGTATATTGCTCGATTTTTCGCGTATAAACATCAAGGTACAAAACTCCGTGGCTAAACGAGTTCAAAAAGTCGGCATCGTGAGAAATAACAATTACTGTTTTTTTATAATCAATGAGAAATTTTGTAAGATGCTCAATCCCCGCCTTATCCAAATTGTTGGTTGGTTCGTCAAGCAACAACAAATCAGGATTCTCTATAATAGCCGAAGCAAGCAAAAGACGCGCCTGTTGTCCGCCGGAAAAAGTCTTGATAACCCTTTCGTGAAATTTATCGTGGCCCCTCAAATTAACTACCTCAAGCACATCATCAATTTTTCGGTCTATATCATAAACTTTGTTCGGAAAACATCTTTCAAAAAATGTCCGGATATTAAGCTCCAAATCTTCGCGCGGAATAACTTGTCTGGATAAGGCGATGGAAAGATTGTTGACGATATTTATTTTCCCCGATTCCGGTTCTAACTCTTTTGTGATGAGGTGAAAAATCGTGCTTTTACCGGCGCCATTTTGCCCCATTAGGGTAATTTTTGCCCCTCGGCGGATAGCAAAGGAAGCCATGTCTAAAATGGGCTTGTTGTGTCCGTATTCAAAAGATACCTCTTCAAACGAAACTACGCTTTCTGATTTTGCCATAAATTATGATTCAAAAATTAACCTGCCCTAAAAAGAAAAACACCCGGGGCTTGCCCCGAGTGTTTTTCTTAAACGACGCTTACGCGCGCGTTACATTCACGGCTGACAAACCTTTTTCACCTTCAACTACTTCAAAGGTGACGGCATCGCCCTCCTTGAGTTCTTCAAATGCAATACCCTTCAATTCCTTCGAGTGGAAGAAAAGGTCCTTTGTTTCGCCTTCGCGAGCAATGAATCCAAATCCTCTGTCTCTAACGAGGGTTTTGATAGTTCCATTCATATGATTGTTTTTTAATTATTATGTTTGGCTCCTTGAAACTCGACTCTGCTTCTGTTCCTTAACACCGGTTAACTATAACATACTTGAGTCTAAATAGTAAAGATTGTCGGAACATAAGATTCCAAGAATCATGCTTGGCCTCCGTTCTAAATGTTTCCGCAATGACCCTCAATGGCGAATTATTGACTAAGCTTAAAACCCAGCCAAATGCCGGCAAAGCTCTCAACTGCTCCAAAAGTTACGGACGAAAAAGAAAAAGCGCCACCGAGCCGTTGTTCCTTGCAAAAAGACGAGATTGTCCTATTATTTATTAATATAGTCTGTCTTTAAAATATAACATGAGCAAGAATAAAATTTTACTTATAGTATCGGTAATCGCAGTAATAATTATCATAACAGCTGGCGTTTATGTGTTCTTCGGCGCGAACCGCGAAAACTCCGGCGGAGAACCCGCCTCCTACGGGACAGACAATCCGCTCCAAAATAAGCCGGACTTAAATCCGGTCAGCAAAACAAATCCGTTTAAGGAGCTAAAAACTAATCCGTTTGAATAGTATGAACACTGCGTTGAAAGAAAGAGTCGCGCCGCTTGCCATAATGCTCGTAGCTGTTTTAATTTCCATATTCATCATCGGAAGAGCTGATGCGGAAACCGATAGCGCGCTACTGCCCGACGGCGAGCCGGCGGCGGCAATAAATTTCCCGATTCCCGAGCTCGGCAACTGCGCGAGCAAATCGGACTGCAAAAGCTATTGCGACAAGCCGTCAAATGTTGATGCCTGTCTTGCCTTCGCCGAGAAAAACGACTTGATGCCAAAAGAAGAACTGGCTATGGCCAGAAAATTCATGGCCTCTGGCGGCAAGGGGCCGGGCGGCTGTACCGGCAAAGATTCTTGTGAATCGTACTGCAACGACATCGCCAACATTGACGAGTGCGTGGCTTTCGCCGAAACATCGGGCATAATGCCCCCCAAGGAACTGGAGGAAGCCAAAAAAGTGCAAGCCGCCATTAAGCGCGGCGTCAAACCGCCTGCCTGCGGAGGTAAAAAAGCCTGCGACTCGTACTGCGAAGAACCAAGTCATATAGAAGAATGTATTTCGTTCGCGTCTGAAGCAGGATTCATGTCTCCCGAGGAACAAGCCAACGCGCAAAAAATGATACAAGCCATTAAAAACGGAGTGAAGCCGCTTCCGTGCAAAGGCAAAGAAGAGTGCGACGAATATTGCGGTCAGGAACAAAATATTGAAATGTGCGTGGCCTTTGCGGAAGCGGCGGGCTTCATGTCCAAAGACGACGCCTCTATGGCAAGAAAAACTCGCGGCAAAGGTCCGGGTAATTGCAAGGGAAAAGCGGAATGCGATGCTTTTTGCAATAATCCAAACAACGAAGAAATCTGCTTCAATTTCGGAAAAGATAACGGTCTTATTCCCCCGGAGGAATTGCAAAAAATGGAAGAGG
>JBBTSJ010000073.1:0-2119 GCA_038064715.1 Patescibacteria group bacterium
GTATCCAAATTAAATTTTGGAGAAAATAAGGGAATAAAGAAGATATCATTTGCGCGGAATACTTATCTCTAACAGACGGAATTACAATCCCTCGTTTTTAAGTTCTAGGGCGATATCACGCGCCTTGCGGGATAATTTTCCGGGAAGCTTTATTTCGAGTTTTATTAAAAGGTCGCCGCGTTTTCCGGGGGTAATCGGGACTCCCTTGCCCCTTACACGCAAGATTTCGCCGATAGACACGCCTTCTGGTATTTTTACCGTTATTATACCGTCTGGCGTTTTTATCGAGTGTTCTGAACCTAAAAGAGCCTCCGATAACCTTATCGGTAATTTCATCGTTAGGTTGTTTCCTTCTCTGCTAAATACAGCATCCGGCATTACGCTTACTTTTATATACAGGTCTCCGGACGCGCCATGAGCCATTGCTTCCCCCGCTCCGGCCAAACGAATCATTTGCCCGTTTTCTATGCCAACCGGAATACGCACGACAACCTCTTCTTGTTTTTTGTAGACTCCGTGTCCGTGGCAGGAAGAACATTTTTCTTCGGGGACTGTTCCCGCTCCGCCGCAGGCGTCACACTCCCTGACGCTTGTGAACACGCCCATAAAAGACCTTTTGGTTTCGTGAAGCTTGCCTTGACCGTTGCAAGCCGCGCATTTTTTTTGTTTTGTTCCGGGTTTGGCGCCGATCCCGTTGCAGCTCGCGCAAGTTACGTTTTTGGTTATAAGAATTTTCCTTTCACCCCCAAAAATAGATTCCGCAAAAGGGATTGTTATTTCTATGGAAATGTCTCTGCCGCGGCGCGAACGGGAACCGCCCCCTTGTCCGGAAAAAAATTCGCCAAAGATGTCGCCCAAATTACCAAAATCAAAGCCCTGAAAATCCCTCGGGTCAAAACCGCCGAAACCTTCAAATCCTCCGAAACCGCCTCCGCCATCCGCCCCGCCTTCAAAAACTCTGCCGCGAGTATCGTATTGAGATCTTTTTTTGTCATCCGAAAGAACCTGGTAAGCCTCGCTGACTTCTTTGAATTTCTTTTCGTCTCCGCCTTTTTTGTCGGGATGGTATTTGTGGGCAAGCTTATAGAAGGCCTTTTTGATATCGTCTTTTGAGGCGCTTTTTTCAATCCCCAGAATTTGGTAATAATCTTTTGACATAAGTTAAGATACGGGAACTTTAGCAGAAAAATAACCTCTTCACAAATATCTTACAAAAGCTTCTTTAGTTCACTGACAAGTTCCTCGACTTCGTTTACCGAAAGAACTTTTCGCTCCTGTCCGTAATGATCCAAATCCCCCAGCCTTATATCTGGAATTATGTGAAAATGCAGGTGTGGAATACTTTTGCTTACATCGTTTCCTTCGCGAATCAAAACTGAAATATTATTATAATTTAGTTTTTTGAGTATTCCCAGGCCAGTGCTTACCAAGCTGTCAATTTCTTGGTTCTCGGCGCTATTTATTTCAGAGATTATCTCTAGGTGTCTTTTTGGGATGACAAGCAAATGATGTTTGTGGTAAGGCGCGAGAGCGTAGGTAAGATATGCTGTGTTATTTTCACTTATTATCCTATTCTGGTCTGAGCAGAAAGGACATATTGTTAAGTTTTTTAAGAAATCTTTGTAGAGCATTTATTGACTATTCGGCTTGTCTTTCGAGCCATTATCTTCCTTGAACTCGGCATCCTTTGGCGTGTTTCCATCCTCATTTTTTCCCCCATTATTACTTGTCTCTTGTGAATTGTTGCTTGCCTTAGCCATCGCTTCGCCTATTTTTTGCATCGTTTGGGACAGATCTTCCGTGGCTTTTTTGACGGCATCTATGTCGCTTCCATCCTTAACGCTTTTTAACGCCTCAATTTTTTCCGTTACAGACTGTTTAATTTCATCGGGAATTTTTCCCTCCGCGTCCTTGAGCGCTTTTTCGGCCGTATATATAATCATTTCGCTCGTATTTTTAACATCAACCAGTTCGCGTTTTTTCTTGTCTTCTTCGGCATGAATAGAAGCATCGTCTTGCATTTTCTTTATATCGGCGTCAGTTAATACGGAACTTGCCTCGATTATTATTGTTTGCGTTTTTCCGCTCGTTTTGTCTTTGGCGGTCACATTTAAGATGC
>JBBTSJ010000074.1:0-2759 GCA_038064715.1 Patescibacteria group bacterium
CCCATGCCGAAACAGGGAAGACTACTACGGGACTCTTGCCGAGCTTGAAAGTTTGGGCTTTTTTCATCAATGTATTCATACTCGCATAATATACTTTTATCATGCGGAGTCAACCTAGCGTGGTGACATAAGGGGGTCAAGTACCCTTTTTAAGTAATGGGGACAAAGTAATGGGGACAGTCACGATTGTTTCAGACGACAGCATAGACCCCGACAACTCCGGCTTCATCGTCAACCAACTCGCCGCCACCAACGTCAATGTCAGCGCCGCAACCTACATCTACCTCGCCCTCGCCTAGTTCACCAACTTGGCGGTTCAACCGCCAAGTTGATAGAGAGTATGTCAAGTTGGGGAGAGTATACGGATAAAAAAATCAAGGGAAAAGGAATTTGCGAGAAAGAAATTATTTTAGGGCAGTTTAGAAATGTTGTTGAATATAAAGAGTTCGCGCTTTCTTCCCTGGAATCAATCATAAAAAGGAAGAAGGAATTGAAAGGCATTGGAGAATTTTTACTAGAATGACCAGAAAGACACCTTACGACACTTGGAGGCTTCGCCTCCAAGTGGGAACCAAGTGACGGACTTGACCCACGGGGCGTTTTTTATTGACAAAATTACTGCTTTGATTTATATTGCGGATAGCTAAAATCGGCAACTTTGACGGAGGGCGTTATGGCAGTAGTTGTGGTTTATTGCGAACCGAACAAGGTCGAAGAGATAAAGAAGGCAATTCACGAGGAATTTTTTGCAGGGCATCCGCGTGCAATCCGGTTAATGGATATGATCCGGTTGTCGGTACACATCTCGGACATTCATGTCTAGTATATCTGTACTGTCTCGGCAATGGGCGTGAAATTTGCGCGACGGCCAGGAAAGCCGGCGCGTGGATTGCAGAGGTTCGTTAAACCATCGGAGGACGAGGTTATGGAAACAGGGCTTTGGTTTGTTTTAGCGGGAGGAGTTATCGGCGCGTTCTTTTCCGGAATAAGCGACAGGGCTCCTGTCATCGGTTCTCTGGCAGGCCTTGTCGCGTACTTTGTCCTATCGCATTGGTTCGGCTCGTTTCTCGCAAGCGTAAATTGAGCCGGACGAATTCAATATGCTGGCGGTCTATCGGACGGACCGCTTTTTTCTTGCCTGAATGTTTATTTATGAGCTATACTTAAAAGTAACAACTGTTTACCCCAGTTCTATTTTTGCGAAACGCATACTGGGTTATAGCAGTGAGCGGTATTTATGAAAAATTGCGGGGGAAACGCGCTTCGCCCGACAAGGTAAGGCCTATCCGGCCACGCGCGTTTACTTTTTAATAACGGCAAAAATCAAACGGGGTGGCGATTTTCAAAACTCGCTTCGCTCGTTAAGAAAATCAGCCATGCTGGACATCAAATTCATCAAAGAAAACGCCGACCTTATAAAAGACGCCGCCCGCAAGAAGCATGTTGACTTTGATTTGGACGAACTCATAGAAGCAGACGATCTTCGCTTAGAGACGCTTTTATCGGTGGAATCGCTTCGGGCCGAACAGAACAAAGTAAGCGACGAGGTCGCAAAGACCGAAGACCAGTCTCTCCGCGGAAAGTTGATTGCCGACATGAAAGCGTTGAAGGAACATCTTAAGCAAAAAGACGAAGAATTGAAAGAGGTGATGAAAAAATGGCAAACACTGATGCTTCGGGTGCCGAATATTCCCGATGTATCCGTGCCGGACGGCGCAGGCGATACCGGCAATCAGGAAATTAAAAAGTGGGGGAGCATTCCGAAATTTAAGTTTGAGCCAAAATCCCACATTGATATTATGCAAGATTTGGATATGGTTGATTTTGAGCGCGGAACCAAAGTGGCCGGCTTCCGCGGTTATTTTTTGAAAAATGACGGAGCCATGCTTTCCTACGCCGTTTGGCAGTACGGCGTTGAATTTTTTATGAAAAAAGGTTTTGTTCCGATGATAGTGCCGTCGCTTGTCAAGAGAGAGCAGATGTTTGGTACGGGATATTTGCCAGAAGGCGAGGGCGATTTATACAAGACTCAAGACAGCGACTATTTGGCGGGCACGGCGGAAGTGGCGGCGATGGGCTACCACTCCGATGAAATTTTGGACAAAAAAGATTTGCCGATGAAATATCTTTGTTTTTCTCCGTGTTTCCGCAGAGAGGCGGGCAGTCATGGCAAAGACACCAAGGGTCTTATCCGAGTGCATGAGTTTTTTAAACTGGAGCAGGTTGTTCTCTGCGAAGCCGACCATCAAGAGTCCGTCAAATGGCACGAATGGGTCAACCGTAATACCGAAGAATTTGTAGAGTCGCTCAATATTCCGTATCGCACGGTAATAAATTGCGGGGGAGATTTGGGGCTGGGGCAGGTCAAAAAATACGACATTGAACTTTGGGTTCCGGGCGAGAATAAATATCGCGAAATCAGCTCCGCTTCGTATTTCCACGATTTTCAGACTCGCCGTTTGAACATTCGCTATCGAGACGAGGGCGGGAAAATGCGTTTTGCGCATTCCTTAAACAGCACCGCCATTCCGACACCGAGGGCGCTGGTTTCCATAATTGAAAATTACCAGAACAAAGACGGTTCGGTTAGAGTACCGAAAGTTTTGGAAAAGTATATGGGAAAAAGTGTCATTTCGTCTAGCGAGGAGCGCGTGGAAGTGTAATCACTTACACGGCGTCCGAGCGACTTTGTTTTATTCATAAAACAAGAAGTACTCCTGTGGTGCGACTTTGTTTTATTCATAAAACAAGAAGTACTC
>JBBTSJ010000075.1:0-2787 GCA_038064715.1 Patescibacteria group bacterium
TCGGCAATAATGAGCGTGTGTTCAAACTGGGCGCTGCGTTCGCGGTTCATTCTGAAATATGCCTGAAGTGGCATAGTCACATTCACACCCTTCGGCACATAGATAAATGTCCCTCCGCTCCAAACCGCGCCGTGAAGCATGGTGAATTTGTGGTCGCTTGAGGGAACACAGTCGGTCATAAAGTATTTTTTGACCATATCGGGGTATTTTTGGAGCGCCGCGTCCATATTTTCAAAAATCACCCCTTTGTCGGCAAGAGATTTTTTCAAGTGATGGTAAACCACGCCCGAATCGTATTGCGCTCCCACCCCGCCCAAATAATCCCGCTCTGCTTTGGGAATGCCAAGCTTTTCAAATGTCTCGGCGATTTCTTTTGGCACTTCTTCCCATTTGTCGGTTTCGGGCGAATCGGGGTCAACGAAATACTCCATCTTTTCAAGGTCCAGTTTTTCAAGCGACGGACCCCAGTTTGGGAGCGGAGTTTTGTTGTAAAGCGCGAGCGCGGCGAGGCGTTTACCGAGCATCCACGCGGGCTCGTTTTTAACAATCGAAATATGCCTAACAAGCTCTTCGGTAATGATCGGTATCCGCGATTTATTCATATTCACAGAGCTTAGCATTTGTGGTCTGTTTGACAAACCATCTTTGCGCCATCGCGCTTGTTATATTCAACGAATGGGTGTATTTTTAACGCTAGCGAGCACAAAGTTTCAAAAAATCAAATATCGAAAACATAGGAGGGTTCGTGATTTCGTTCTTCAAATTTCTCGGGATTAATCCCGATTGCGTGGGTGCGTCGTTTTGCCCAACGGAAGAAATCCCCATCACAATCAATGACCCGCTCGGAGTAATGCCTGCGGACAAAGGATGGATTCTGGAGGTTCACCCGGAAGACAAATCTCTCGCTGTTTCGTATTTTCCAAAAAACGAGAGAAGTTCGCCACCGGCAAAAGTGAAACCCCAGAAAGTGTTTTTTAACAATATTCTGCTCGGGCATCCACCGATGATAACAATCCCAGCGCGTTGAAAAAGGAAAACGCTATGCTTAATCTATGTCGGGAATTATTTGTTGAAACTCGGGTTGAGGGAGTTTTGATTCCTCGCAAAGATGCCGATGAACCGTCAGTCGTGGTTGACGGGAAACCGCACTTCGTCAAAAGCTGGAATCCGGAACAAAAACTTGCTTTGGTCAGCGAAACTACGAGGCAAGTAGAGGAGAAGACCGGAATATTCGGCAAACACGAAGTGGTGTCGGTCGGGAGGATTGCGTGGACACAATAGAAGCTGTCAATAAAGCAGTCAAACGATGGGCCACAACCCAGGAACAGGCCTATGAAAACCCCTCTCTGTTTCTCGGTGAAAAAGAAAAAACCGTATCCGTGGAAATCAAAGCGAAACGCGCGGTTAAAATGAAAAATTTGTTAAACGCCAAAAATGAGCTTTTAAGGTTTAGGGGTAATCCGCTGGCGCCGAAACCGCTTCGCATCTTTTTTGCCGCTGACGAATCAGCACGGGAAGCATGCAATTCTTGTTGGCTAAGCAGTTCTGGAGCTATTCATCCTGATTGCGGCGTCCGCATAGAAACGTATTTCGAAGCCGAAAAAAGTCTGCTTCGGTATGCCGAGAGTCTGGAAGAACCAGAGAATGCTATCGGATACGAGGTGGTGCCGGCCAAATAATCTTCAGTACTTTAGAATCACCCCAACGGGCGCAATTGCGCGCCCGTTTTTTTGTTTCGTTTCGTCTTAAACGATTACGTTTAACCCCCACCATGTGACAATTTTTCATTGGTAAAAAACTTGACAGAAACAAATCTATGCTTTACCATACCAACAGTACGAAATAAGTCATTTCCTGGGCATAAAACCCCAATAACATTAAGGAGGCGCAAGTGACACATTTGGAAAAAATCCTGGCCTGGACAACACCGCTATTCGTGATAGCCCTCGGGCTATATTTGGTGGCAATCTACTCCGGGAATATTCCCCCGACTAGTCTGTCGGTGGCAATCGTTGGTGGTTTGGGAATCACAGCCGGGGTTATCCGAATCATCCGTCTCATTATAGAGCGTTTGGCGAGTGACGACGAGTCGCCATACTCCACGCCGGATGGAAAACCGGAGTGGTAGCGGGCAACTACCGGATTTGAAAAAGGCAAGCCAACGGCTCGCCTTTTTTTATTTGTTATAAGTTATTAGTTATTAGTTATCTGTTATTTGTTGTTTGTTGTTTGTTGTTTGTTAGTAGTTCCTAAGTCTCCCCACCTTCTCGTGTTGTCTTATTTTCTCGTGGACCTTGGCTTCAATCTGGCGAATGCGTTCGCGGGTTACGCCAAATTCCTGCCCCACTTCTTCAAGCGTGTGCATTACGCCGTCCACAAGTCCGTGCCTCATTTCCAAAATCTTCCGTTCTTTGGGCGAGAGATCGTCCAAAATTTCATTTATTTGGTCGCGCAAAATACGGTGCGCCGAATTCTGGTCGGGAGAAAGAATTTTGTCATCGGCGATAAATTCGCCGAGGGTTGATTTGCCGTCGTCCGAATCTTCACCAATAGGTTTTTCAAGCGAAACCGTATCCTGGTTTATATTCTCAATGATATGCACTTTTTCCACATCAATACCCATTTCCATGGCGACTTCTTCGGGCAACGGGTCGCGTCCCAGGTCCTGCGACAAGCGGCGCAAGACTTGTTTGTATTTGGCGATAGTTTCAACCATGTGAACCGGAATGCGGATGGTGCGCGACTGGTCCGCCAAAGCGCGGGTAATGGCCTGACGAATCCACCAAG
>JBBTSJ010000076.1:0-7176 GCA_038064715.1 Patescibacteria group bacterium
TCTTGTGGTGCGACTTTGTTTTATTCATAAAACAAGAAGTACTCCTGTGGTGCGAAGACGAATTATAGGTCAATACCGCGTGGTCTCTGCTAGAGGGGCACATATTATTATTCCTTATTCTAGTTTTTTGCAAAATACTAGAATAGATTCAGCCCGAGAAGTGAGCTTATGGCGAACATTTGTGCCTTCGTAGCGCTTTATAACCAATCCGGTTATGGCAAGTTTGCGTATGTGATCAGAAGCATTTTCATATCCAATACCTAATTTTTCGGCTATTTCGTCTACAGAGAGTTCTGGTTCCTTTTTTAAAAGGTCCAATATCTCAATACGCCGATGATTGGCGAATCCTTTAACCACTCTCTCAATTTTTCGATAATTGGTTGCCATAGCTGTTTATATTGATATTACTATAAATTACACATTGTTCAATTTCCTTATTCTAGTATTTTGCAAAATACTAGAATATACAATAAAACTGGATTATATTCTACTTTAATGGTATTGTCTTCGTTGGTTGAACCCCATACAATTTTTTGGCGTAACAAAATTAATGGAGGACATCATGACAAATACAACTCAAAACGAAGCCCCAGAAATCCTAGTCAGTATTGACGGGGAATTCACCGGGCGCATACCCGGACCCAATTCCATGATTTCGCTTGGCGCAGTTGCCTATGATTCAACGAGTAAAGAAATTTCCAGATTCAAAGTTAATCTGCGGGAACTCCCCGAATCAACTCGCGAAGATGCAACAATGAAATGGTGGAGTGAACACCATGAGGCGTGGAAAATAGCAACGGAAAACCCAGTTGAAGCCGGCGAAGGTATGAGCCAATTCGCTCGTTGGTTGAATACCTTGCCGGGTAGACCTAAACTCATGGGGTGGCCATTGCCCGTCGACTTTATGTTTGTGTACTGGTATTACGTCAAATTTCTTAATGATGACCCTCCTTTCGGATATGACGGGATTGATATCAAAACTTTTGCCATGTCCAGACTGGGAACGGCGACTCTGTCGGGAATATCGACGGGTGTCTCAAGGAAAATGGCGCGGGAGGTCTTAAATATTCCGGACAGCGAATTCTCGCATGACCCTGTCGACGACGCGTCCGAGCAGGCCGATTTGTACTTCGGCCTTCAAAAGCTTGGGATGTCGCGCTAAGCTTTTTCAGGTATCTGGGCTACCTCTTAATAAACTACCTCGCAGCAAGCTGACGAGGTATTTATTTTGAGAACCTCTCGGTTCTCAACGCTCGCTTCGCTCACTGCTTTCCTCCACGGGGAAACTCCCGTTTCCCCGACCCCCTTCCCTCATCCCGCATTCATCCCCAGAGCAAGCTCGCGGGGAATTCTGCGGTTTGATTAAAAACCGCGTGGTTCGCCCAACGGTTTTCTTTTTTTCTATCGTGGTTGCAGGTTGTTAGTTGTTAGTCGTAGATTATTTTACTTCCCCCTCTCCCCCATCTCAAAAATTTTTTTCTTCCATTTTTCTTTTTTTCCAGGTTTCGCGTTTTTTAGCGAACCGATTTTTGTTACGCGCGCGTCAATGCCGGCAAAACCAAAAATGGCGCTTCTGATTTCGTTAGAGTTGTCGCCAAATAAGATTCTGGCAAGCCAAGGATTTGCGTCCATGGTTATAAAAACTCTTCCCGTTCTCCCCTTTAGTAATTTATCCCAGCCATAACCATTTTTCCAAAACCTAAAGGCAAAGCCTGGCAAATAAAAACGGTCAAAAAGACCCTTAAGCAACGCGGGCATTGTCCCCCACCAATTCGGATAAACAAGCACAATGTGTTCTGCCCAACGAAAATCATCTTGTAGAGCAATCAAGTCAGGTTCAAGTTCTTGAATAACCTTGTATCCCTTGTGCAAAATTGGATCAAAGGTTAAATCGCCCAAGTTTACTCTTTTAACTTCGTATCCTGCCTTTTTAGCGCCTTCTTCGTACGCTTCGGCAAAGCTTCCGCAGGTTGTTTCTTTGTCCGGGTGCCCCAAAAGCACGAGTATTTTTTTGTTTTTTGCCATTATATTGAGAGCATATCAGGTATTTCCTATTATTCAAAAAATTGGCTCTAAAAAATTTTTTCCTGGGCCGTGTCAAATACAACGCCAAAAGAGAAACCGCGATTAGTGAATAGTTTATCACCATAAACCTCGGGTCGCTCCAAGCAAAACCATTGATGCGTAAATCTGATATGGGCCAAAGAAACGGCGTGGGGAAAAAGGCGTATGAATGAGTGGGTATGTCTATTAAAATATGAAGAAACCAAGCGCCTAATTCCCACATAATTTTTTTTCGAACGAGCGCAACTATAATAAAAACAAGAACAAATACGATCAAACTATGGCTTATGCCATAAAGCGTGTTTGTCAGAGTATAAAGCGGAAACTCATGAGCCACCGGTTCAATCCGTGTATGCCCCAAAAAATCTCCGAGATTCCATCCGCCGAAAACAACGGCCCAAAACATATAAACAAGCGGGACGGTAAAAGCAAAAATATCCGGAATAACACCACAAAAAACAGCCAGCCGCAGATTTACAGGTCGCTTTGCGTTTCTTTTTAGCGCCCCATACGAAACGCCCGTCCAAAGTCCGTGAGCGAAGATATCCATGATTATAAATAATCTTCAGTTTTCAAATCCCAATTTTTATTTCGCCTGAGCGAGGAGCATGTGAATGTGGCCTATCGGATGTTGATAGGCGCCTGTAGACGGTAATCACATTCACAATGTCCGAGCGACTTTGTTTTATTCATAAAACAAGAAGTACTCCTGTGGTGCGACGGCGAATCAAAGGGTAAATACCGCGCGGCTCTGCCGCGCGAAAGGGCGAGCGGAGCGAGCACCTTAGCGGGTGCAGGGCTTGCCCTCTGGTTCAATACCCTTTATTAAATTATCAATTAACCAATTCTGCAAACAGATTTGTTTAATACATTGATGCTTGAAAATTTATTGAAAATTGCAAAATTGGTAATTGAAAATTACATACAAAATTATAACACAGTGGGCAACAATGACTTAACACTTCACTTTTTCTCAATTTACAGACATAATATAGGGAACATATGAAGCGAAAAATTCTTCTCGGAATATTGGCTATCCTTGTTGCTTTAACGGCCTACTTTCTTTTTTCATTTTCAAAAGAACCAAAAGAACTCACAACTAACATTGATATCGAAAACAAGGTGATAACGGAATCTACGGTGGAAGACCCTGCCGAAAATGACGCTTCGTTCGCCTCTCTTTTTGGCTCAATCGCCCAATCGTTGTCCGCTTCAATAAGCGACAATTTGTCTTTGCTTGCCGCGGCCGTAAGCCCCGATGTCAAGATTGTGAAAATCACCCCCGGGATGCGCAAGGAAGAGATTGCCACCGTGCTTCAAAACAAGCTTGCCTGGAACGACGGGGAAAAAGACAAATTTTTGAATGTAAACAAGCTGGTCAACACCTCCAATGCCGAGGGTTATTACTACCCGGATTCTTACATTATTTCCCTCGAGGCCGATGGTTACGAAGTGGGAAAGTTGATGATAAACCGCTTCAACGACAAGGTGATGTCCCGATATGCTTCTTCCACCGCCAAAATCATAAATGTGGACACTGCCATGAAAGTGGCTTCAATCATTGAAAGGGAGGCCGCTGGCAAAAATGACATGCGTTTGATTTCTGGAATTATGTGGAATCGGATTTTTAAAGATATGACGCTTGATATGGATGCTACTTTGCAATACGTAAAAGGCAACGAGAAAACCGGTTGGTGGCCAAAAATCGGCTCTGAAGACAAATTCTTGGTTTCTCCATACAATACCTACAAAAATAAAGGGCTTACGCCGACACCGATATCAAACCCACAGCTCGTTTCCATTGAAGCGGCCCTAAATCCTAAAAAGACAAGTTGTCTTTTTTATCTTCACGACAAATACCGCCGCATTCATTGTAGCGTGACCTACAAGGAGCATGTGCGTAATATAGAGAGGTATTATGGAAGATAGGAAACAAATAGAAAAATAATCTAATTTTTTCTGCGTATCTCTAGCCAATCCGGCACGGGTACAAATGTAATGCTTTCCCAGCCGTCAATTTCTTGTTCCGATACGGAATAATACGCCTGATAAGCGGTTTCCACACTGCCATGAATAGCCACGCTCCAGTCCAAGCCCAGCTTGATGGCTACTTCTTTTAATTTTGCTTCGTTTGAACCCTCAAGTTCGACAAATGTTGGAACCCACGGCCATGTATCTATTGTTACTTCAACATCGTCAAAATCCCATCTCTCGCGCTTGGTTTCCTGATAAGACTTATTATCCAAACCGATAGAGAGTAAGAAACTGGAAATTTTATCAAAGTTTTCAACTACGAGCGAAATCTCTTTCGTTCCCTCTATTGTTCTGTCAACCAGTTGTTTATAGGATAGCGTTACTTTGTCCCCCTCGTCTCGCACGCGTATCCAACCGCAGATTTTTTCAAGGCGAGAATCCGGATAATCAAAATTTTTCCTCCGCATTAAACGTTCGGGGTGTATCAAAGTCGCCCCATAATCTTTCAACAAACCGCGAAGTTTCTCCGTATCTATATCCAAAAACTTTGCTTCAATTTCTGTTTGCATAAAAATACGCGAGGCCGTTAAGTCCCCCGGAACATTTGGCTCGTAGCCGTTTAATTATGATTCCCGCAAAATTTACTTTTTCTTCTTTACCACCGCTTTCTTCTTTGACTTCTTTGAAACTTTTGGTTCTATCTCTTTCTTTGGAGCAATTCGGGCCGAAGATGCTTCGAGGGCAGGGGTTTCTTTTTTTGTTCCAGTCATTTTCTCCATAGCGCCCAACAAACGATCAAGTTTGATGTTAATCTCCACCAACTGCTTCTTTGTATCATCGTGGGCTGGCGCTGGCTTGAGGTCGGGTTGGAAATTAGATCGAAAGCTGGGTCTGTCGGTAAAATCTCTCTTTGGCGCGCGATTGCTGAAATCTGGGCGTGAGCTCCTACCTCTAGTGTCGCTAGCATCTCTTTTCCTATTAAAACAATCTTGACAGTACACCGGCTTGTCACCTGACGGGCGAAACGGCACTTCACAGTTCTTGCCACACTCGCTACAGATAGCCTTGAACATTACTTTATCTCTGCCGCCACCCTTGTCTACCCCCCAACTTTTTTTCTGGAATGGTGGTTTACCGCCGCCACTACCACCTTGGAAATTTCCACTTTTATTATCTCCTTGTTGAAAATTTTTCATATGTAAAGTTTATGCTTTTATGGTAAAAAAATCAAACTATTAAGTTAGCGCCGGTTTTTGCTTACAATCTTTCTCCAAATTCAGAATTGTGGTCTATTCTTAAGATAGTTCGGACGCATTTCGCCGCCGCAGACGGCGAGCGTCTGGCAAAAAACTCCGAACCGAAATCCTGAACTTTGACAATTTCAAGTTTTTCTTTGGCGGCATTTTTCTTAGTTTAGCATAAATACGCGTGTTGAAAACAGTAAAACCCGCCGAATGACGGGCTTTACTGCATTGAGTCATCGCGATGTCCTCGCGAGGTCAACCCCGTTAGAAGTAGGACGCGGAACATCGTCCGCGACTTCTAATGTGGTTGAGTTACGGCTGCACGGCGCTATACGCATTTACCAACCCCCAACCATAGAGGTTGTCGAATCCTGCAACGCCAAAGTCAGTCGCGCGGTCTTGCAATTTCTTCTGCACTTCATCTGGATCCCACTTGCTATTGGCATTTGCATCATAAGCACCAACTGCTGTGTTCAACACAAGTGCGGCAGAACCTGCGACATGCGGCGCGGCCATTGAAGTTCCTGAAAGCGTCGCGTAACCGGTGTCTTTGTAGGTTGAGAGGATGGAAACTCCTGGCGCGGCAAGATCAATTTCCGGGCCGCGCGATGAGAAAGAAGCAATCAAGTTATTCCGGTCAGTGGCCGAAACTGCAATGGCTTCAGGATAAGCTGCCGGGAAAATGACAGAGCCGCTTGAATTTCCAGCCGCCGTTACGACTACAATACCAGCATTCTTGGTGGCGATAACCGCGTCATGGAACGACTGGATGTCAGAACCTGTCCCCAAGCTCATATTGACTACCTGCATATGATTCGCTATTGCCCATTGAATTCCCTCAATCACATCAGAAAGGAAACCAGAACCATTGGCGCCGAGCACTTTGA
Source organism: Patescibacteria group bacterium (assembly GCA_038064715.1). Classification (GTDB taxonomy): domain Bacteria; phylum Patescibacteriota; class Minisyncoccia; order Phycocordibacterales; family VMEP01; genus JBAZYZ01. The sequence goes on from JBBTSJ010000076.1 coordinate 6,170, forward strand.
TGGCGTATAGATCCGCGGCCGGACCAGCTCCAACCACGCCGACGGTGTTGTTGAGCGCCGCGACAATGCCGGCTACATGCGAGCCGTGTCCATTATCATCGTTCCAACTCTTGCGGGGATTGATAGTGTTAACCCCGCCTTTTACATTCGCCAGAAGATCAGGGTGTTTGTTGGAAATACCGGTATCAATAATACCGACCTTGACTGGGTCAGCGGTATTTCTGCCGGGCCATACTAATTCCGCGTCAATTCGATCAATACCCCACGGAAGAACTTGAGCCAGTGGCGTTATCTCCCCACCGCCTCCCTTACGATCAAGAGCTTCAACAATAACGTCATCATCCACTCGCACTACACCGGGAGAAGCAGCTAATTTCGCTGCCGCAGAACGATCTGGCACCCACACTGCTTTGGCACCAATCAAATCAAGGTTCTTTAATTTTGCGCCGCCCGCATGCTTAACGATTTCATCTTTCGCGACATCGTTTAGGCCGGTCTTGAAGACAACAATCTTTCGACCGCCGTCATTATTTGTCTGTGCCGCAGAAAGGTTAGTCTGTGCTACAAAAAGCGCCAGACCAAACATTACCGCAAGGCTTATGACACTAAAGGTAATTTTTTTCATAATGTATTATTGTGATTTCTTAATTAATTATTTTTTGACCTTTAATTTTAATACTAATTTCCTAGTATTTCAAATGAAAAACTTTCTTTTCCCAAAATTAAAATGCAGTTCGAGCCAATGTTTTTATCAGGTTTTTTGGCGGTTTTTAAGTTCAAGATTTCGGTTCGGAGTTTTTTGCCAGACGCTCGCCGTCTGCGGCGGCGAAATGCGTCCGAACTATCTTAAGAATAGACCACCAGACAGGAAATTGCAAGCCGGAAGCCACTGCCGAGGAAAATAAGAAAGGTAAGGAAAATTTTTGGGTTTTGCCCGCGCGAGTCCGCGAGCGCGGTCGAGGCGCATTGGTTCGCATCACCACGCAATCGGAGCGTACAATGCAGTT
>JBBTSJ010000077.1:0-5793 GCA_038064715.1 Patescibacteria group bacterium
TAGTTATTAGTTATAAGTTATTAAACTATTATACACCATGCGGGGAGAGAAGTTAAGAGGGGTGGGGATAAAGTTCACGGTGTTGAAAGTTAAAGGTTATTAGTTATTAGTTATAAGTTATTAGTTACTAGTTATTAGTTATTAAACTATTATACATTATGCGGGGAGAGAAGTTATAGAGAGGGGTGGGGATAAAGTTCACTTTCTTGAGATATTAGCCACGATACCGACTTCAGCCAAAGCAAAAAGCAAAGCGGTGCCCCCATGGCTTATAAAAACCAAAGGGACGCCGGCTAAAGGGAAAATTCCTATGAGAGAAGCTATGTTTATAAACGATTGGGCTATTATTAAAGTTATTATTCCCACAGCCAAATAAATACCGAATGTATCTTTGGCGTGACTGGCTATTTTAAGCCCGCGCAGTCCGAACAATAAGAAAAGAAGAACAATAACTGTTCCCCCAACGAAACCAAGTTCTTCGCCGATTATGGCGAAAATAGAATCGCCAATCGGTTCAGGAAGAAAGTTAAATTTCTGCACGCTTTGTCCCAATCCTCGGCCAAATATCTCACCCGAACCTATGGCTATCAGAGATTGCTGTATTTGATAGGAAGAACCCTGCGGGTCGCGGGTTGAGTCAAAAAACGTCATCAGCCGTTCTTTTATATAAGGTCTGAATGAAATCAAAATCGCCAAACCAACAAGACCAATTACGCATATGGCAAAGATATGTTTCCATCTTGCTCCGGAAACGAAGTATATGGAAATAGAGGATACGGCCATAATGATAAATGTTGTAGTGTCCGGTTGTTTGAGCATTATTACCGCCGTTATGGCAAGAAAAACAAGCAAAGGCATTGTTTTAAAAGCAAGCGGTCGGTTTTCTTTTGGGAGTGAAAAAAAGGCGGCCAAGTATGCCACTAAACCGAATTTCAAGAATTCGCTCGGCTGGAAAGAAAAAGATAAGATATGTATCCATCTTTTTGCTCCTCCTGATTCAAAACCTATTGTTGGAACAAAAACAAGCGCCGTTGCAACAATGGCTAAAATAAAAATGGGCAAAGCGTATTTTTTCCAAACACGATAATTGATTTTTGAAGAGGCAAAAAAAGCCAGAGCGCCGCCCGTAAGTCCAAGAAGAAACTGATTGGTGATGATGCTGTAGAAAAGAGCTTCGTTTTTGGCAAAAATTCCCAAAGATGCCGAAGCGAACACAAAAATCCCCATTAAGACAATAGTAGACAGAAAAAATATGAAAATTTTGTCAGTTTTCCCTCGCATTAATTATGCAGACAGCTTTTAGGGGCGTTTAGAGTTTAGTTATCAAATTTTGTACTCGACCCCCTTTCATTAAGTGTTAGTTTGTTATAAGTTATAAGTTATAAGTTTAAAGTTCTACCCCACCAGCGCCACAACCATTCCGATAATCGCGAAAATAACGGAAATAACCCAGAAACGCATAGTAACTTTGTAAGCGGGCCACCCCAGCGCTTCAAAATGGTGGTGTATGGGAGCGACCAGAAACACCTTTTTGCCGTTGCGGAATTTTTTTTAAAGAACTTGAATGATAACAGAACCTGATGCCAAAAATAGAGGCAGAGCGATTATCGGCAGAACCACGACGGATTTCGTCAAAAAAGCCACCACCGTGAGAGATGTCGTGAGTCCAAGCATTCCGGTTTCCGACATATAAAAACGCGCCGGTGGAATATTGAACCAAAGAAAGGCCAAGATAGACCCCGCGACGACAAAACAGAAGGTAGCCAGATCGATTTGATTTTGGAAAAAAGCGATACCGCCATAAGCAGAAAAAATAGTAGCCATAATGCCGCCGGAAAGGCCGTCTATGCCGTCTATCACTCCGCCGGAAAATAAGGCGAGCATAACGATGACAAACAGAGGAATAAAAAAGTAACCGAGGTTTACCGCTCCGTTAAACGGAATGTCTATGCTGGTTACGTCAAGTTTCGAATAAAACCACCATGCTCCCATAAGTCCTATCAGAATGACGGTGCCTATGCGTATTTTAAGGGGTAAACCTCCGGCGATATAACCACCGCGGTTGTAAATGACCAAAAAATCATCTATTAGCCCGACTATGGATGCCAAAATGAGAGTAAAAAGCGGAAGCCACGTTTGATTACGGCTCAAGAAATTCAATTTCTGCATCAAGCCCTCTTCGGAATAGTAGGCGAATAAAAAGAAAAAAACTACCGTGAAGAGCGTACTCGCCCAAATGATAACGCCACCCATTCGCGGGGTACCGACTTCTTTTTCCTTGTGAAGCCGATTAAATATCGGCGTTCCTCCCCCTCCAAGCCCTTCCGTGCGAGCTTTCTTTTTCCACATTCGGTATTTATAGAGATAGTGGGTAAGGAACGGCGTTAAGGCGATTCCTATGAAAAAAGCCACCGTAGACGGGATAAAAATTTTAGCGACATCAATAATTAAAGGAGTAGGCATAATTTATAGGCTTGGATTAGTTTATCATATCTGTTTGTCTGCTATTCCCAACAACAGAGATTGTTGCTTCAATTAGCTTTTTAGCATCAATGAATCGCCCTTCGGTTGTTGACCCCAAAACTACCGCTACCACAGGATGATTGATGCCGATATCTATTATCACCGCCAAATTGCCGCCCGCCAAATCCGTAAAACCTGTTTTTGAAGCCACTATTCCCGGAAATTGTTCCACGTATTCGTTTGTGTTTTTAACCGTGTGCGTTTTGTTTTCCAAAGATTCCACAGAAAGCCTTTTTTGTCCCGTTGCCTCAAATACTTCCGGGTAAGATACTGTGGCGTGATAAAAAAGACGGGCTATATTTTCGGCGGAACTGTAACCGCCGGATAGCGCCGCGGAAACATCAAGCCCCGTTTCGTTCAAAAAATATGTTTCCGAAAGCCGCAGCGATTTCGCTTCTTCGTTCATGGCATCAACAAACAGCCGATTCCCCGCGGTTTCGGTATTGGCGGATTTTGCCAGAAGCCAAGCGTTAGAAAGGGAGCTGGCTCCGTCGTTTGCGGAAGCAACCAATGTCAATTTTGCCAAATCTTGAATTTTCCATTTTTCTCCCGCCAAAAGTCCGCTGTCCCCTTCTTCTTTTATAGCTTCTTGATTTACGATTGCCACCCCCTTTTCTTCGTTAAGAGCGACAAGGGTTGTCATTAATTTAGCGAGCGAAGCTATGGGGAGCTGGGCGCTTTTGTTTTTTGAGAAAAGAACTTTGTTTTCTTTAACATCCCAAACAATTGCCGCTTTTGCCTCAATTTCTATATTCGCGAATCGGTCATCCTTTTTGATAGTTTTCGCAACAAACGGTTTTTCTGTGTAAGTTAAGCTGTTTAGAAACAACGACACGACGACAAAGGCGGCAAAAATACCGGCGATTGCAATACTTTTTGTGTTAGTTTTTGGATTCATGCTGTGTTTTGTTCTGACCCGGTTTCGTCTTCGTCGGTCTCCATTTTCCCGGCCGATTGGAAATTTTTTAGAGCAGTTTCTACCGACTGATAACTTGGAAGGGCTTTTACATTTTCTACGCCAAGAAATCGGAGAAGGTCAAATGTCGGTTGGTAAAGATTCCCGCGTCCTTTTGGGTTGGGGATTCTTTCAATGAGCCCGCGGATAAGAAGGTTGCGCAAAATAAACTGTGAATTTACTCCGCGGATGAAATCTATCTCGCTTTTTAATACCGGACTTTTATAAAGAATGATAGATACTGTCTCAAGCCCGGCGCGGCCAAGATCTTTGTTCAGCTCCTCTTTCAAAATTGCTTCCACAAGCCCGCTTGCTTCCGGTGCCGCGCCAAGCATAACCGACTCGGCGTTTTCTATAAGCCGGACTCCTCTCCCGTTCAAGTTTTTTTTGAGAGAGAGAATAGCTTGGTCTACAGCTTCTTCGTCAACTTTCAGAAGCTCCGCCAGCTTTTTTTTGGGAAAAGGCTCTGTTTTTACGAATAGCAACGCTTCAATTAGTATTTCTATGTTTTTCATCCCATTAGTTATTGGTTGTAGGCCTGCCCCGTAGTAAGTAATCTCTACTACTGGGGTCGGTCGTTAATTGCAAATGGTTAGTTTTTATCGATATATCCTCAAAATTATTATGCTGTTCAACCAAAACAATTCCTTGTTTTACGAGCTCAAGCATGGCAAGAAAACCAACGATGATATAAACTTTTTCTTCTTTACTTTTTATTTTGTCGCTATGCCCGGATAGTTTTTTAAAACTTGTTTTTAATCCCTCTTCTATCCGCTTAGTTATGGATTCTATCATTTCTTCAATACTAATAACTTTTTTCACCACAACCTTTGGAAGAGGAGCTTCTTTTTTGGGCAGGTTGTTTACGACGGAGGCGATGGCAGCGCTTATGTTTGTTATGGTAAATTTCGGGTCTGGTGAAAAAACAATCTGCCTATTTCTTACAAATGGCCTTTCCCATATTGTCGGACCGGCAAGCAGTTCTTTTATTTTTACGCTGGCGTCACGGACAATGCGATAAAGGGTTAATCGCTCCTCCAAATTATCTATACCGGCCTCTTCCTCTTCGGTTAGTTTTAACTCCGGTAAAAGCGAGCGGGACTTAATCAGAATTAATGTTGCCGCGACCATTATGAAATTTGCCGTGCGCGACAAAGAAAACTCGCCCAAGTTTTTTATATAAGACAAGTAATCGTTGGTCACTTCCGCTATTGATATTTCGTTTATGAAAAGCTTTCGTTTTTCAATAAGCGACAACAGAAGCTCCATCGGCCCCTCAAACGAACCTGTTTTGACCCGATACGCTGATTCCATGCCTGAATTATAACCTTTTTTTGGCTATTTTCAAGTTTTGTTGACGTCATACCGTATCATAAGATAGAGTTAAATATAGGAGGAGATAGTATGGGCGTACCGTTTTACTTGTTCCACAACAGGAGAGAAAGAAAAAATGTTTGAAACGAGATGCAACTGTTTTCCCGGACATTCAAAATGTCTGAAGAAAATTGAAAAAGGATCTTGTCCCGGAGAAGAAAAAAATCAATGTTGTTCTAGGCAAAGAGCCAACAAGGCGCTTTTGCCGACCAAGCTTCAAAGAGCGGAAGATGCCCTCAGGGCGCGTAAAGAATATAAAGCCCTTGGAGCTTACATGTTTCCCGTAGGAATTCCAGGGCCTACGGCTTGATATGATTTCACTCGCAACCCAAAAGCCTCTAGGGGCTTTTTTTAATAGAAATTCCTAGCTCCTTTAGCTGTTTATCGTCAATTTCCGCAGGCGCGTTCATCGTCAGGTCTTTGCCTTCTCCAGTTTTTGGAAAGGCGATAACTTCTCTTATGTTTGGTTCGCCCTCTAGCAACATCACGATGCGGTCTATGCCCGGAGCAAAACCGCCGTGCGGAGGAGCTCCGTATTTGAAAGCTTCAAGCATGTGGCCGAATTTTAATTGCTGTTCCTCTTCTCCGATATTTAAAAGTTCAAATACCCTTTTTTGTTCCGTGTCGTTGTGAATGCGTATTGAGCCGGAGGACAGTTCGTATCCGTTTAAAACCAAGTCGTAAGAATTGGCCCGTATGGAGAAAATATCTTCGCCCTTCATAAATTTATCCTTATCTTCGGGATTAATCGCGCAAAAAGGATGATGGGCGGCTTGTATTTCGCCACTTTCGGTTTTTTCAAACATCGGAAAGTCTATAATCCAAACGAACGCCAGCTCGTCTTTGTCGTCTTTGTCGTTTCGTAAATCAGGCTTGTCCGTCCCATAGCGCTCCATCACTTCTTGGTAGGTCAGCCGCGGAAACGGCATTTCGGTTATTTT
>JBBTSJ010000078.1:0-6817 GCA_038064715.1 Patescibacteria group bacterium
AATATCCTTGTTTCCCAAAAAATCCCCGGCTTCCCGCAACATAGCCGCCGAACGCTTGCCAAAATCTTTAATATAGTCTAACATTCTTTGCATTGTTGGTATTGTATCCCAACCGAAAACTAAAAACTATAAGCTAAAAACTAACCCTTATGGCCCATCGAAAAGCCGGCGGAACAGCCCAAAACTTAAGAGATTCGCAACCAAAATATTTAGGTATTAAACTTTCTGACGGAGAAAAAGCCCGAATCGGTTCTGTTTTGGTTCGCCAGCGCGGAACAAAAATTATGGCCGGCAAAAATGTCGGAGTCGGCAAAGACCATACCCTTTTCGCTCTTAAAGACGGGTTGGTTAAGTACGCGTCTAGACGAAAAATCGGATTTGACGGTAAAACAGTAGTCAAGAAAATCGTGAATGTGGGACAGTAAAATAGTTAAACAGCAAAACAGCAAAATACAAAAAACGCATTTGCTTGCGATCGCAAGCAAATGCGTTTTTTGTTTAAAGACTTTCAACAATCAGTTTAAACTCGCCTTTTTTGCCGTGAATTTTTACCGGTATGACAAACTCCCCTATTTCGCGAATGGGTTTTTCAAGAACAATGAATTCTTCGGGAATATCAATCTTGGTCTGGCTCTTAAGGGCTTCCGAGATCTCTCCGGCGTGGATACCGGCGAAGAGATGCCCTTTTTCGTTGGTTTTTTCTTTCAACTTAATGACAACTTCGCTCCTGTCTGCGTGAGTACTCGCACAGGCAGATAATTCTCCCATATTTTTATAGAGAGAGTCTTCGTGTTTTTTTCTTTCTTCCTCTTCCTTTTTCTTCAGTGATTCAAGGCGACTAACAGATTTGTCGTCCGCTATTTCCACCAAACCCTTGGGCAACAAAAAATTTTTAACATAGCCGTCGGCTATGTTTTTTATCTCATATTTTCTACCAACCCCCGGAACATCTCGCAAAAGTATTACTCGCATTTTGTTATTTGTTATAAGTTATAAGTTATTTGTTATTGAGCAGAAGCTCAATTGCTTTCTCCATAACCGGATCGCGATTGTTTTTGATATCCTCGTCTGTCGGGATAACCTCAACTTCCGGCTTAAGCCCCCCTTCCGAAATAGATAGTCCGTTCGGCGTGAGCCAGCGGGCAATAGTCACCTTAAGCGAGGCTTCCGGGGTAATCTTTATAAGCTCCTGCACCGACCCTTTGCCAAACGTTTTTTCCCCAATCAGCTTGGCCACTCCGTGTTCGGACAATGCTCCCGCTAATATTTCCGACGCGGAAGCCGAACCTTTGTTGACTAAAATCACCAGTTTTAGCTTGTCGTTGAATATATTATATCCCTTGCTTCTATACACAGTTCCTTCGCTATTTTTGCCGGCATCTTCGCGAACGACAACTTTGCCCGCCGGCAAAAACCAACTTGCCATATCTACCGACGCTTCAAGATACCCGCCCGGATTGCCTCTCAAATCAATCAAAAGCTTATCATCGCCGGACAAAACAAAATCGCGCAAGGCTTCTCTGAAAAGATTCGGCGATGTGGCCGTAAAACTATACAATTTTACGACAAAAATCCCGTCGGGTCTTTTTTCCGTATCTATGGTTGGAATCTGTATTGTTTCGCGAACTATTTTTATGTCAAGCGGTTCTTTGAGTCCATCTCTCCAAATAGACAAGGCTACGGTTGTTCCTTTCTTCCCTCGGATAAGACCGACAGCTTTTTCCACCGACATATCATTCGTTGGAGCTTCGTCTATCTTTAATATTCTGTCTCCGGCTTTTATGCCGGCTTTGTAAGCCGGAGTGTCCTTGAGAGGAGAAATAACAACGATTGATTTGTCTCGAGTTCCGACTTCCATACCAACTCCGCTAAATTCTCCGCTTATTGTTTCTTCGAATGACTTCAGTTCTGCTGGCGGGAAAAAGGCCGTATATGGGTCGCCCATTGAATTAGCCAGTCCGGAAATGGCCCCCCAGACTCTTTCTTGGTCACCGGGCAAATCTTTATTTGAAACATACCTTTCGTTCAAAATATTCCAAGCTTTCCAAAAGGGAGCGAAGTCAACCGTACTTGAAGCCGTAATAATATCCGTTTCTTTGTTCAGTAAATTTACTCTTTCAATGTCAACGCCTCTGTCTTTTCCAAAATAATAACCGCCGGCAAAACCGCCGGCAAAAATAAAAACGCCAATTATAGCCGAGGAAATTAAAAATTTCCGATTTTCGGAAAACATATGAAGGATATTATAACATAAATTGTAAAACATAAAGGTTCCTCGGGGATTACCCCGAGGTATTATCGGAGCTTGCTTTGCTCGCGCTTTCTCGCAGCAAACTGCGAGGTATTGAACCTTTGATTCGCCGTCGCACCACAGGAGTACTTCTTGTTTTATGAATAAAACAAAGTCGCTCGGACATTGTGAATGTGGTTACACATTCACATGCTCCTTGCTAGGCGAAATAAAACTTGTAGCTTGAAACTTACGGGCTACGAACTTCGGGTTACAAGCCATAAAAAGTAATTGTAACCCCCCTTTGGATAAAAAGGTTGCTGCGGTATAATACAAAGAAATATAACTGGGTACAATGTTTCGTCTTCGCACCACAGGAGTACTTCTTGTTTTATGAATAAAACAAAGTCGCTCGGACGCTGTGTGAGCGTACTCGCTCCCACGCGCTCCTCGCTCGACGAAATAAAAAATAATCAAACACATCATGCTAAAAAAACTCACATACAACAGGCTCACTTGGATTGACTTGGAGTCGCCGACAAAGGAAGAAGTCAGGGGCGTTATGGAATCATACGATATCCATCCGCTAGTGGCCGAAGATCTCTTGAGCGAAACCATTCGCCCCAAAGTTGATTATTATGGAAACCAGATATATCTGGTCCTTCACTTCCCTACCGTAAGCCATAGTCATGGCGATAAAACTTCTCAAGAAATTGATTTCGTGGTCGGAAAAAATTTTTTAATAACCGTTCATTACGAAACAGTAGACTCGCTTCTGGAATTTTCCAAAATGTTTGAGGTTAATTCCATACTGGAAAAAAGCAATTTGGGTGAACATGCCGGATTTTTGTTTTTTTACATAATCCGCGAACTGTACAAGAACCTCTCCTCGGAATTAAATATCGTCAGGAAAACGCTGGAAACGATTGAAAGCGAAATTTTTTCCGGCAATGAAGGCCTAATGGTTGAAAAAATTTCAAACGTCAATCACAAGCTTATAAATTTCAAACAGGCAATCAGATTTCATAAAGATGTTTTAAACTCTTTTGAGGCCGCGGCCAGAGACCTCTTCGGAGAAAAGTTCGCCTTTTACGCCAAGGCTATTTCCGGGGAAGCCTACGAGGTCGCAAGCATTTTGGACGGCCACAAAGAAACTCTAATGGATTTTTGGAATACAAACGACTCCCTGCTTTCAAGCAAGATAAACAAGACAATGAAAGCTCTCGCGGTACTGGCGGCCATACTCCTGCCGGTTTCTATCGTGGGACAAATATTCGGCATAAGTTCAACTTATGTTCCCTTTATGGATCAGCCCGGCGCATTTTTTACGGTATTGGAAGTTATGGGGGTAGCCGCCATAATAATGTACGCGGTTTCCAAGTGGAAAAAATGGCTGTGATAAAACAGCGTTTAGCGATTAGCGGTTAGGGTTTAGTGAGTAGCTAAAATTCTTAATTAACTAAACGCTAAACGCTCCACGCTAAACGCTATGCAATTCTACAACACTCTCACTCGCCAAAAAGAAGAGTTCAAGCCGATTACGCCCGGTGTTGTTTCCATGTATCATTGCGGTCCGACGGTTTATGGCTATGCTCATATCGGGAATGTTCGGGCTTTTATTCTGGACGATATTTTACGCAGGACTTTTGAGCACTTGGGCTATGAAGTTCGCCAAGTAATGAACATTACCGATGTTGACGACAAAACCATCAGGCGAAGCCTGGACGAAGGTATCAAGCTATCCGAACTGACGGCAAAATATGAAAAAGCTTTTCTCGATGATTTAGCTGCCCTTAATGTCAAAAAACCTCCGCAATTACCTCGGGCTACGGAGAATGTGGAGCTTATGATTAAGCTTATTCAAACACTGCTTGATAAAGGCGTTGCTTACAAAGGAAGCGACGGGATTTACTTTTCTATCAATAAGTATGAAAAATACGGCGACTTGGCAAAAATTTCATTGGGTAACGAAACACGAGAACGGATTAAAAATGATGAGTATGATAAAGAAAATCCGCAAGATTTTGCTTTGTGGAAATTTTATACGGAAAACGACGGCGATGTTGTTTGGGACGCTTCGTTTGGCAAAGGCCGTCCGGGCTGGCATATAGAATGTTCGGCCATGTCTATGAACGCATTTGGCGAAACATTTGATATACACACCGGTGGCGTTGATTTGATTTTCCCGCACCACGAGAACGAAATCGCCCAGTCTGAAATGGCAACCGGCAAGACTTTTGTCAATTTGTGGATGCACAACAATTTCATACTGGTAGATGATAAAAAAATGTCCAAGTCGCTCCAGAATTTTTACACACTGGCGGACATCGCGAAAAATGGAATTGAACCGCTCGCCTATCGTTATTGGCTGCTCACCGCTCACTATCGCACATTGGTCAATTTTACTTGGGAGGCGTCTTTGGGAGCTCGAAGTGCTTTTGAAAAATTAAAATCATTTGTGGCCGAGCTTCCCGATGGAGGGAAGGTTGATATAGCCTACAAAGCGGAGTTTGAAAGTTTTATTTCCGACGACTTGGACACGCCAAAAGTAATCGCCCTTCTCTGGGAACTCGTCCGAGACCCGGAGGTATTGCCTGAAAACAAAAAAACGACAATTCTTTGTTTTGACGAAGTGCTTGGCTTGAACCTGAAAAATCTTCACCTTGAAGAAATCCCTAAGGATATTATGGAACTTGCCAAAAAACGCGAGGCGGCGCGTGAAAAAAGAAACTGGCGCCTCTCCGACGAACTCCGCCGTAACATTGAAGCTAGGGGGTATGAGCTCAAGGATACTGAAGATGGATTTAAAATAATCAAAAAGTAATTTTCTCAATAAGAAAGCGACCGCTTTCTTATTGAGAAAATTAAAATAGAGAGGACAGACTAAAAAGTTACTGAAAGACAAATAAAGGTTCCTCGGGGCAAGCCCCGAGGTATTATCGGAGCTCGCTTCGCTCGCACGCTCTCACAGCAAGCTGTGAGGTATTAACCTTTAATTCGTCTTCGCTCGGACGCTGTGTAAATGATTACATTTCCACGCGCTCCTCACTCGACGAAATAAAAATAGCCAGTGCGAAATGCACTGGCCATTATAGTAAATCACTGGCAAAGTCCTCTGGATGCTTCGCGGCTACCCAAACGGATGCTTAATTTGCTGGTCTCTCTTTTGGTTTATGCCGCTTGCGACATACGACATACCCGCCTCCGGCGTTTCGCCCCGGGTACTTCAGGTAACTCGGGAAGAAACCCCAATAACCTCCCCAAGTCACGCAAACTTCGCGGAGGATATGGTTCTCGTCGACCATGTAGAAGTAGTACGTTTTACCCTTCAGTAAATGATCGTTCTCAATCATCCACCACATGATCGCCGGATTGGTTTCAATACTACCACCGATTCCATCGGTAATTTGCTTGCCGTATAAATCCAAGATGAGTTCGTGCATCTCTAAATCGCAAGCGGTGGTCGTTGGAACCTCCAGGTTGGCAAACGAGGCCTTCCATTCGTCGCTCAAATACCTGACTTGAACCTGGACCATCATTCCGTCCTTTTGCTCGGATTTATATTCCACGAACCTATCCTGAACGCGGAAAGCGATGTCACCTGGATATTGAATGCGCGGGGACACAATTCGAAGGGCGGGAAAATCAATAGTTTTGAGACAAGTTTCCTTTGTGCCCATTGGTCTTTCCTTTCAAACACCGTTGGATATCAAATTATAGTCGGAATAAGTAATTTCTATCCTTTTCTCTGTTTGAAAAATACCGTTTTATGTATAAATAGTCAAATTTGTCGTATGGGTTTAATAGTTTAGAAAAATTTCAAAAATATAAAATAAAAAACCCCGCTGAAACGGGGCTTTCATTTTTCCCTTGCCGATTAGCTGGCAAAATAACGGCAAAGGTTGGACACGAAACCATAGGTCGGCCACTTTGCGTAAACCGCGTAAATACCGATGGCGGCTGTGATGGCCCCGGCGGCTACCAAAATATACCAACCGAGAAAGGCAACGGCCGCTATTTTTTCGCGCGCGGCCTCCGTAATATTGAACTTGAATTTCACGACTTTTCTGCCGGGCACGGGAATTCTTGAGATTACTTTGTGCGCCGGTGCCGTTGACTGATTAAACATTTTGCAACCTCCTTTACTCTTTACTGTTTAACTATTGCCCGATTAACCTTTTTAACTTTAGCACAAAAGTACAAAAATGTCCAGCGATACCGGCTGTGCACAACTTAGACACAGGTTTTTCCCTATTCAAAGATTTTTGGGGTATTTGGCTTGTGCTAGAATACGACAATATATGGCAAAAAATCTTCGCATCCCCCCTCAAAATCTAGATTCGGAAAAGGCTTTTTTGGGCTCCATAATGCTCCGACCGGATTCCGTGCATGAAGTCATAGACACCATAGACCCGGACGATTTTTACGCCGACAAACATCGCGTAATTTACAAAGCCATGCTCGCCTTGCTTGGGAAAAGCGAGCCCATAGATTTGCTTTCCGTTTCGGCCAAACTGAAAGAAAACAAACAGTTTGAGCAAGTTGGGGGAAATTCTTATCTCTCCGAATTGGCCAACTCCGTCCCTT
>JBBTSJ010000079.1:0-1914 GCA_038064715.1 Patescibacteria group bacterium
CAGGAATTTGATAAGGTTCCTGCGGTAGGGGTTGATGGTTCGACTTTGCTCGCCATGAATGGGTTGTGTTTCTTTTTCCATAGTGATTAGCTTGTGCCGGTTTTATCGCTATTAGTTTCTTCTTCTCCCCGCTTTAATTCTTCTTCAATATCTTTTTTGCTTTTCTTGAATTCCCCAGTCGCGCGACCAAGAGAACGGGCAAACTCGGTAATTCTACTACTGCCGAAAAACAGCACCCCAATGACAAGAACGATAATCAAAATTTCCGGTAATCCTAGTCCAAACATATATTTGTTGATTAACTAATAACTATTAACTAATAACTAATAACTAATAACTAATAACTAATAACTAATAACTCCACCCCATTATCTAGTTATATTATATGCGGAACTTCCCGCAATGCCAACTCCATACAAAAACATTAGGGGAACCGAAAGAATAACCATGGTTACCCCGCTCCCGTCCGGCGTAATTATAGCAGAAAATAAAAAAATGATTAATATTGACACGCGCCAATGAACGCGCCAAAACATAGACGGAACAAGCCTTATGGAAGAAAGCACCGTCATAATTATCGGGGTAAGAAAAGCGAGGCCAGCGGAGACAGTTAAACCGAAAACTGTCCCAATAAATGCGTCGAGTGAAAAAAACGGCGTAACGCCGAGCGGTCCGGCAAAAGAATAGAGGGTGGCAAAGGTGTAAGGAATTAAAATGGTATAAGCAAAAACACAGCCGAAAAAAAATAGAGCGATGGAAGAGAAATAAAAAATGAAAAGAGAGCGCCGTTCCTTGTCGTAAAGCGCGGGGGAGATATAGCGCATGAGCGAAAAAAGGAAGTATGGAAACGAAAGAATAAACGCCACCATAAAGGCGATGCTGATGGGAGCAATAAAGGGAGAGAGCGGCCCGAGAGCGACTACTCTCACCCCTTCCGGCACAAGATGGTCCTTTGTTAGAGTAAAAAGCTGTGTGGCGAGAGACGGCGTCCCAAAAACTAAAACAGGAACACTTTTTGCCGCGCCAAACGCTGTCCATTTTGTCCATGTAAACGAGGTTGAAAGCAGAATGAACGCCAAAACAAAAAGCAAAACCGCGAAGCGGATGAGTATCGAGCGCAATTCTCCCAACTCTTTAAACAAAAGACGATTTATCATGACCCATCCGTTGAAGTAGCGGAGTCAAAGATGACTACCATGTTGCCGATTGCGTCATACAAACCTAGTTCGGGCTTGGAAATATTCGTGGTTGAAGCGAGAGAAAAGCCGTTGCCGAAGGTGATGGCGTTTTCTATGAATACATTGCCGGCGGTACTGGTGGCTGTCAGAGTCGGACAGCCGGCGCTGTCGCAGACCCAAAGGTTCTCGGAGAGCGCGCGAATGTCGCCGCCTTTGGCTGTGAACTTGAGGTCGCCAACGGCGTCAACGGCGAGAGTCGCGTAATTGCTGTTGTCATACGAAGCGACGAATTGTCCGCTCGCGCTCGTGTTCGTTACCGATAGCGCGAGCCATGGCGTTGTGGTGCCGACACCGAGATTGCCCTGTACAATCAAACCGTTCGTCGGCCCGGCGATGTTGTAGTCGGCGCCGATTGAGGCGGAGCCGGAGATTGTGAGTTTTGAAAGCGGAGTAGTCGTCCCGATGCCGACATTTTGCGTAGTCGCCAAGTAAATTGAAGAGGTGGCGAGCAGTGTGCTCGCGCCGTTGTAATACGGGAACTGCCCCGCAGTGCCGGTGATTCCTGTGATTGCACTTGTGCCATTTCCTTGAAGCAATCCCGTGAGTGTCGCCGCGCCTGTGCCGCCTCTTGCAACGGTAAGCGAGCCGGTGGTGTCGGAGATGGCGACATTGAGAGAAGTCGTGGCAGTCCAGGAAGGACGGCCGGTGGAATAGTCCAGAGTAAGGAATCTGCCGG
>JBBTSJ010000079.1:2014-6861 GCA_038064715.1 Patescibacteria group bacterium
TGGTAACTCCGCCTGCCGCGTAGGTGAGACCGGAGGAGTAGGTGGTGGTGGCGACAAATTGCGGCACTCCGTTATTCCACGCGAGCACCTGCCCGCCTGTTCCTGTGCCGAACACGGTGGAGGTGGCAGTCCAGGAAGGACGGCCGGTGGAATAGTCCAGAGTAAGGAATCTGCCGGCGCCCGAGGTGGTGGCAAGGGCGGTAAGATTGGCCGTTCCTCCTCCGACTCCGCCGAAGAGGATGGTGCCGTCGCCTATTGATGAGAGTCCTGTTCCTCCGCCGCCGACACCGAGAAGTCCGGCAAGAGCGTTGGCGAAGGTGAGGGTTGTTCCGCTTCCGGTAACGGTGGTGGAGGCGGTCAGACCGTTAAATGCGGTACTTGAAGTTGCGATGGTGAGGGCGCCGGTTAATGCTGTTCCAGTGACGCCAAGAGAGAGAGCGCCGGTGTTGGTAACTCCGCCTGCCGCGTAGGTGAGACCGGAGGAGTAGGTGGTGGTGGCGACCCATGTCGGAGTGGTGCCGTTAAGCGCGAGAACGTATCCTGCCGTGCCGGCCGTGGTTGTTGAAAGCGCGCCGGTTCCATTGCCGTATGTAATGGCTCCGCTCTGGATGCTAGACCAGCCCGTGCCTCCAATGTTCACGCCGAGAGTGGTGGAGGCGGAAACCGCTCCGCTTGAGTTCGTAACAAGAACGCCTGAAGGAGAACCGGAAACAGTGAGGTTGGTGGCGCTTGCTGTGCCGAAGTATCCTATACCGCTTGCCGTTATGTTCGTCGTGGACGCGCCGCCGGACATTGTGAAGAGGCCGCTCGTGATTGTTGAAGAAGCATTAGAGAGAAAGCCGTTTATGAAGGTGGTGAGGCCGCTCGCGCTCAAGACGCCGAAGGTTGCCGTCTGTGAGAATAGATTGGTGGAGCTTGCGGTGGTAGAAAAAAAGGCGGTTGATGTCGCCCCTCCCTGGCCGATTGAGAATACCGTGGTGGATGCGTTAGTAACCGCTTCAAACAGACTGCCGGTGCCCCAGGTGGTGAGCTTGCTGTATGGAGTGGTAGTCCCGATGCCGACGGAAGTACCGAAAAGCCCCGTGCGCCAGGCCAGGCCGTTTGCGGTATCGCCCAAGTCGAGAAGGTTAGTGACTGTTGGAATAAGGGATGAGCCGATTCTTGAATTAAAGTATGTTTTGTCGGTTGTGGTGGCATCGCCTAACGTTGTTGTCCCCTCCACCGAAAATGTTGACGCGGTGGTGGTGGATAAGGTCACGCCGCCTACGGCGGTTAGAGAGTTCGCGAAAACGTCTCCTTCGGCGTCAATTAGGAATTTGGCGGAATTGTTGACGGAAAGAGAAAGAAGATTTGAGTCGGTCGTGGCGGAGGCGGGGTTAATTACCAAAGAGGCCCCGAGTGGATTAGCGTCGCTTGCTCCGGATGTCCATGAAGAGAAGGTGTGAGCGATGGTTGGAGAGAGGGAAAGAAGAAGACGACCGGCAAAGGTTGAGGTGGACGTGTTGGAGACGGTAAGGTTGGTTAAGGTGGTGGTGCCAGCCGAAAGGGTGGTGAGGGTAGTGACGCCGGCGGAAAGAGCGGAAGAGAAGGCGGCGGCGCCGGTTACGGAAAGGGTGTCGGAAAAACTTCCGGATGTTCCGGAAACACTTCCGGCAAATGAAGAGCCCGTGATGGTTGCGCCGGTAACGGCGACGGTGTCCAATTTGTTGATGCGATTGGACAGAGCCATGGCTTGATAGACGGAACTTGTTTGAGAAGAAGCGCTTGAGGATACTTTGTAGATTTCCGATTTGAGGGAGTTTTCCAGTTTGTTCAAGTCGGCTTGGGATACTCCGGAGACTGTTCTTTCGACGACACGCTCCGTAGTATTTTGAGTTATCGGTCCTGATGCCGATATCGCCAGAAATCTTGACTGGAGTCTGTTCACCTCTTTTTTAAGCTCCGCAACATCTCCGATAAGAGAGGAATTGTTGGAAACCGGAGGAACGGCGACTGTCGGGGTTTCCTCGGTGTTGTTGGTGTTGTTGTCTTTTGGAACAGGTTGGTTAAGCGGCGCAAGGGCGGGTGTTTTTGACGAATTGACGCGGAAACTATCAACAACATCCTGGATGCTTCCGGATATTGAATCGGATACA
This sequence comes from Patescibacteria group bacterium, assembly GCA_038064715.1. Classification (GTDB taxonomy): domain Bacteria; phylum Patescibacteriota; class Minisyncoccia; order Phycocordibacterales; family VMEP01; genus JBAZYZ01. The sequence goes on from JBBTSJ010000079.1 coordinate 4,150, forward strand.
TTATTGGTAAACGAAGAAATAGCCGAAGAAACCGAGGCTAGGGAGGCCGCGGCAAAAGCTCCCGCCTTGGACAAAGAAAGTCCGCCGGTGTCAGATTTGGGCGAGACAGGTGAGGGGGTTTCTTTAATCAAAGAAGCGGACTCTGGAGTTCCCCTGTTGGAGAAAGTGTTGCTGACAGCGTCGGAAACAGCGCGAAAACCCTCGGTAACATTATCTACAAAAGAGGCAGATATGAAAACGAGGTTATTTCCGGGTGATGAATCGGAAGTGGCGGCGTAAACGGGTTCTCCAAAGGAAAGAAACAGTATTCCCAAAAGAAAAACCGTGAGAGCGAAGATGTGGGGGTGTTTGTTCGCTGTTTTATTCATATTTATAATGCTCTGTATATGAAGTATTGTATCACGAGAAATGCAAGTAGTGGACTATTTGGTGTGGATAAGTACTAAACTAATCGTTTTATCGTCATGGATAGGTTTGTTGTGTTTGCAAGATACCAGACTTCCTTTGACAAAAAACGCTTGTCTGGTAGCGGTAGTTAAGTCTATCTGTATTTTAGAAATTCTTTTACGATACTCTCCGCATCGCCCGCGTTTTTGGCTTCCATAAGTTCCATACGCAGTTCCTTGGCGCCATCAAAGCCGTTCACATAGGCTTTATAGTGTTTTTTCATGATGGAAAAGTTTTTCACCTTTCCCAGCTTTTTTTCAAACAGACGCGTATGTTCCACCAGTACTTTCAGTCGCTCTCTAACTCCCGTAACTCCCGTCTTTTTATCATTCCAACATTCTTGAGAATGTTGGAATGATAAATCGGGAGCAAAAAGCCATGGGTTGCCGAAAATTGCCCGGCCGAGCATTATGCCATCCGCGCCGGTTTCCCTGATCCTCGCGCGCGCCTCCGTCAAATCTTTGACATCGCCATTGCCGATAATGAGTGTTTCGCTTTCCGCTTCGTCGCGAAGTTTTACGGCGCGCGCGACTGCTTCCCAGCGCGCCGGCAATTTTGACATCTCCTTGCGGGTTCTCGCGTGTATGGTAATCGCCGCGGGTTTTGTCAGAAGCAACATCGGAATCCATTCGTCCAAAATATCTTTGTTGTAACCGATGCGTGTTTTGACGGACACGGGCAAATCCCCCGCGCCTTCTTTCGCGGCATAAATAATTTCCTGCGCCAGTTTTGGATTTTTAATCAAAGCCGCTCCGGCATTTTGTTTTTCTATTGTCCTGTCCGGGCAACCCATGTTTATATCCACGCCGTCAAAACCGAGTAGGGCCACAAGTTTCGCCGCCTCCCGAATATTTTCCGGTTTGGAAGAAAAAATTTGCGCCACAATCGGCCGCTCGGCTTCGGTGTAAGCGAGGTCAATCATCAATTTTTCTCGCCCAACCGGGCTACACAGTCCGTCCGCTGAAACAAATTCCGTCCACATTACATCCGGTTTGCCATATTTGGCAACCAGCTCACGAAATGCACAATCGGTAACATTCGCAAGCGGAGCTAGAGCAAAAAAGGGTCTCGGCAATTTGTTCCAAAAAGATTTCATAACAGTTTTAAATAGTATAAGAATAAGCGCACCCAGCACTAACTTTTAGGCCGTCTAAGAGTTAGTCTTACCCATAGGCCTCGCCTATGTAGTCCCCATAGGCGAGGCCTATGTAGAATATGGGCAGGTCTATGAATTATCTAAACTTATAGAAAACCTTGTTGCCAAAACGAATATCCAGATAATCAAGCGTCTCTCGCGCGGTTTCCATTTTTGTCTTGAGCGGATTGGTGGCAAGAGCCAATTTCAGGTATTCAATATTTTTTTGTAAATTGTTTTTACTATTTATCATCACCCTCCCTCCCCTCTCAAGAAAAATTTCGTAATCTCCGTCCGCTTTCAACAATATTTTTTGCGGTAATAAATGAATGAGCGCCAAATCTTCGCCAAATCGTATCAGGTTTTCAAAATTTTCCTCCGGAAGCACCGTCCCGCCGACGGGCTTGTTGTTTTCTCCATCCGCGAGCGGCCCGTAGAATTCAAGAAAAAGGTTGCCGGAATAATAAGGGGCTTTGGAAAAAAGATAACCACCCGAATCAACAAAATAACAACCATCGGAAGGCGCGCGTTCTTCTATTAAATCCCGTCCGCACCATAGATACCTTTCCGACCTCTCTCTAATGTTTATAAGTATTTCGGTAAAGCCGGTCCTTTCAATGTTTATACCTTGAATGCGTTTAAAATTTTCCGCTAACTTGTTTTCAAGCTCTTCTTTCGGGTAAATAAAAATGCTTCTTCTCGGCAATAGATAAAAGTATTCGCCGGAAAGCTCACCCTCCGCCATTTTTTTTATATCATCCGGCTTTATTACAAAAGTGCCCGAAACCGAAATGTTTCTAACTCTCACTTCCGGCCGATAGAGCCCGTACAAGGCGAGACCTAAAAATACGGCAAGCACCAAAAAAAACAACGTTGCTTTCTTGGCAAATTCCGTTTGATATTTTTTTCTCGCCATATATGGCGACTTTCTAATGACACTGTTGGATCGTGTGATTTTCATTCACTATTGAATTAGGGCCGGACACTTCGCCAAATATTAATCCGCCTTTTGGGAAATATAACTGGGTACAATAATTCGTCTTCGCACCACAAGAGTACTTCTTGTTTTATGAATAAAACAAAGTCGCACCACAGGAGTACTTCTTGTTTTATGAATAAAACAAAGTCGC
>JBBTSJ010000080.1:0-4929 GCA_038064715.1 Patescibacteria group bacterium
CAAATTCAGCATACTTGAGTGGCCGATTATCCATGGCGCTTGGTAATCTGAACCCGAATTCCACAAGCGTCTTTTTGCGCGAAGCATCACCGTTATACATACCTCCAAGCTGTGGTAGGGTTACGTGCGATTCGTCTATTATTAAAAGAAAGTCGGCCGAACCGTCTTTCTTGTGCGGAAAATATGATAAAAGCGTTTCCGGGGGCTCACCCGGCAGCTTGCCGGAAAGGTGGCGGGAATAATTTTCAATCCCAGAGCAGTAACCAACTTCGCGTATCATGGCTAAGTCATACTTGGTACGTCGGCGCAATCTTTCCGCTTCAAGCAATTTCCCTTCCGCTTCAAACACTTTTAACCGCACTTTCAGTTCACGTTCAATATCCAGGATTGCGCGTTTGCGCTCACTTTTTTCCGTAATAAAATGCTTGGCCGGAAAAAGAAAGATGTTTCTCACGCCGCCGTCGATAATTTTCTGCGAAACAGGATCAACTTTTATAATAGAGTTTATTTTGTCCGCCTCAAATTCCATGTTCCAAACAAATTTTTCCGAAATTGGCATAATTTCCACCCGGTTGCCTACGGAACGAAAGATTCCCGGGGTAAGGTCAGCGTTGGTCCGTTCAAAATGAATCGCCACCAGACGGCGCATGAAATCTGTTTTTGAAATTTTGTCGCCAAGTGAAACTTTTATATTCTCTTTTTCATACTCCACTGGACTACCCAAGCCATATATACAAGACGCGGACGCGACAATAATCACATCTCGCCTTGAAAGAAGAGCTTGCGTTGAAGCATGACGCAACCTGTCTATCTCCTCGTTTATTTGAGCATCTTTCTCTATATATGTATCGGTAATCGGCATGTACGCTTCCGGCTGATAGAAGTCGTAGTAGGAAACAAAATAGTGCACGGCATTTTCGGGAAAAAATTCACGATATTCTTGCGCCAGCTGGGCGGCAAGTGTTTTATTGTGCGCGATAACAAGTGTCGGCTTCCCTATTTGGGCAATCACATTAGCCATAGTAAAAGTTTTGCCCGAACCGGTCACACCCAAAAGGGTCTGTTTTTTCATCCCCTTTTTTAATCCGTCAACAAGCTTACTGATAGCTACTGGTTGATCACCCGCAGGCTTAAATGTAGTTTTTAATTTAAATTTATTCATTATTATAAGTAAACCATAGCAAAAAAATAAAACCCCGCCGTTGACTGACAGGATTTCTGGGCGGACAAATTTGTATTTCTGCCGTTTTGGGTCTCTATTTCCCTAATTCGGAAATATCCACCGAGACAAGTTCGTATGGATCAATTCGGACATAATATCCTTTTTCCGCAGTGAACCCATGATTGAGACTGAATGCGTCCGCAATATGGGCCTGAATTTCAGCCCGCACTTTTGCTGATCTCCCGTCTTTTGAATTAAGGATTTCTGCTTGTTCTTTACTGACATAAGCGTTTAAGATAAACGTACGTTTAAATTGCGCGCCCTCAAACACAGCAACCGTGAACAGAATCTGCCTCTTCTCTTGTTCCATTTCCTCTCTCCTCTGGTTTGGCGAACTGACGGTTAATATAGCATGTATTATCTCAATCCGTCAACTTCAATTCAGCGAAATGTGTTTATATCTCGTTAGGAATTCTTCTTTGTACTCAAAAAATCTGTCGTCTAAAATTGACTGGCGGATTTTTTTCACTAGATTCACGATAAAATAAAGATTGTGAATTGATGCAAGGGTGGCGGCATACATTTCTTTAGCGCGGAAGAGGTGCGACACATAAGCGCGTGTATAGTTTTTGCACGTATAACAATCGCATCCCAAATCAACCGGCGTAAAATCTTGCGTAAATTTCGCGTTTAAGATATTTATCCTGCCGTTTTTGGTGTAAAGAGTACCGTTGCGGGCTTGCCTCGTCGGCGCCACGCAATCAAACAAATCCACGCCATTTTCTATGCCCCCGAACAAATCAGCCGGTTCGCCTATTCCGAGAAGGTGCCGCGGCTTATCTTCCGGTAAAATTTTGTTCACCCAGCCGACAGCATTATACATATCCTCCTTTTCAAACGATCCACCAATGCCGAAACCGTCAAACCCGCTTCGACTACTATCAGGTCGGGCAAGCTCCATTCTTGAAAGTATTTTGGCGCTTTCTTCTCTCAAGTCCCGATAGCGCCCACCCTGAACCACACCAAATAACGCCCGAACTAATGGTTTACCCGACAATCTCTTGTGTTCCAAAAGAGATCGTCGGGCCCAAGCGTGCGTGCGCCCTATCGCTTCTTTTTGATATTCGTAAGAAGCGGTAGGTGAGGTGCATTCGTCAAAAGCAAAAATAATATCGGCGCCAATATTATGCTGTATTTGTATTGAGCTTTCTGGTGTAAATCTATGCTCACTACCGTCAATATGAGATTTGAAAGTTACTCCATCCTCGTCAATTTTGGCCAACTTTCCAGTTATTTCCGATAAATCTAAATTATTTTCTTCGCAATCTATTCTAGTATTCTTAAGAATACTAGAATAGATTTTTTCTTCCACTGTGGTTCTTTCTCTTTCTTTTGAAATTTTGCTGTCCTTATTTCCAAAACCAGCGCCTAGCGAAAACACCTGAAAACCGCCCGAATCGGTCATGGTCGGACCATTCCAATTCATAAATTTGCCCAAACCTCCCGCCGCGGCCACGGTTTCCGCGCCGGGTTGCAAATAAAGATGGTAGGTATTCGCCAATACAACTTGCGCGCCGAGCGAGGCGACTTGCTCGGGAGATAGCGCTTTTACCGTCCCCTTCGTCCCCACCACCACAAAAGCCGGTGTTTCAATAAAACCATGTGGTGTGTTTAATACGCCAGCTCGGCCAAGCGCTCCGTTTAGTTTTTTGTCTATAGAAAATTTAAACGCGGACATTGCGCCAGTATATCGCTTTTTTTAACATATTCACACACATTGTAATTTTCACTATTTGCGTTCTAAAAAAAGAATTTTCGCTTAATAAACCTCAAAACAAAAAAGGCAAAAAAGAGAATAGCGCCGTAAAAAACCCAGCCATTGTCTAAAATAAAATTCCCCGCGGAAAGAACAGCAAGCGCCACGTATTTAAATGGGCGCTCTACTCCAAAATCTTCCGATGGCGTACTTTCGTCGTCTTTGCCCGTATTGCCAACACTACTCGCGCTGATTGCGCCGGGTTTTAAATCTTTTTGCAGTTTTTTTATTGTTTGGTCTGTCCACGAATTGGCCCCCACGCGGACATCTTCGATATTCCCGGCAACAAATTTCACCGTGCCGGTTACAGGCTTGGGCAAATTTACCTCAATATAATCTTTGGCAAAATTTATCTTTTCATCAACATAACCGGTGGCTGTTTGAGACAAATTGCCATTTTCGGACGCAGACACAGACGCGGATGCGGGTACGCTTATAAAATTCTCCTTTTCAGAAGTTTTCGCATATTGCAAGAGAACAGCCACAGCCGATTTGCCGCGGGGCGCTCCGGAACTGTCCGTTATTTGAGCGTAAATTTTGTGATATCCGTCGCCAACCGTCCACGGCACGGACAACACCTTGGAGCTTCCTTCACCGGCCAAGACAAATTTCTCTTTGCCGACAACGGAATCATTGTCAAAAAAAGAAACTGTTCCGGAGATATCCTCTTTGCTCGCGTTCCATACGAGAGTATAAATTTCCACTTTTTCCCCGACAACCGACGGCGTCTTTGAAAACCAAATATTGTTAGGCACAAACCCGGAATTTTCTATCACGGGAGTAGCTGCCATGGCAAAATTAGCCGTTCCTAAAAATAAAACCAAAAATAGTAATGAAAAACTAAAACGCATGAGATATTTCAACATCTTACCATTTGGACCAAAAAACCCAAACAAAAACAGGATCTGATGTTTTAAAGCAATTGAGTAATCACGAAAATAAACAGCACCCCGGCTAATGTGGCCAAAATGGTTTTGTAGGAAGAATTCTTGCTGTGCGCTTCGGGCAAAATGTCGGACGCTCCTATGTAAAGAAGGAACCCGCCGATAAAACCGACCGCAAGCAAAAGTGTTTTATCGGGCAAAGAAATAAAAACCGAAACCAGACCGCCCAAAAGCGGGGCGGTGGCGTTTAAAAAAAGCATGCGAAAAGTTTTTTTCAAGTTATTGCCGTGCACAAGCATCAAAGAAACAGAGTTTAGGCCATCAGAAAATCCGTGGGCGATAATGCCTAACCCGACGGCAACACCAAGAGCCAGATTAACTTGAAAAGAAAGTCCTATGGCCAAGCCGTCCAGAAACGTGTGAAAAGTAAGAGCAAACGCAGACAATACTCCTATTGCTGGATGATGATGCGGTTCGTACCCGGATTCGTGCGTATGGTGAACCAAAAAAAGTTTTTCAACTATGTGAAAAATAAAAAAGCCGGCGACAAAGGCAACCATGGGCAAAATCGGCGCGACTCCGATTCTTTCCGTCATTTCTATTATTTCCGGAAAAATATCAAAAGAAACCACCGCTACCAAAACACCCGCGGTAAAACCTAAGACAAGATGCAAATTATCCCTAAAACGGATGCCCAAAAAACCGCCAATCAGTGTGGCTAGAAATGCTCCAAAAATAAACAAGATTGCCATAATTATTTTTTACTACATCCTGAACTACAAAGAAAAGAAGTCTTCTCCAAGTCCAAAATTGTCAACCTTTTCCACTATTTGTTTATAAACACCCTCACTTTTTTCCTGTCTTGCTATATATAACGCTTGTCTAAAGCACTCCAGGGCTTCTCCCCTGTCTCCCACGGCAAGATACAATTCCGCGCGTTCTCCCTCAAAGATAGCCCTGCTTGCGTTTGCGGGGTCTCTCTCTGTTTCGACCTCGCGCTGTATGGTCCAAGCCTCCACTAATCTCATGGTTTCGGGGCTTATTCGGCCATTATCGCCGCGCAAGGC
>JBBTSJ010000081.1:0-7590 GCA_038064715.1 Patescibacteria group bacterium
CGTTCCGGCGTTTGAGCCCGTACCGAGCGCGTTTGCGGGAATATTCATTTTGAATCCGCTAATATCCGCGTTCGTAATCATTCCACCGGCTGTCGGAGTAATCGTTTCCTGTCTTTCTTGCTTCACGGTAAATCCTGACATGGCCGACAGTGTAATCGTTTGGTCTGGAACACTCGCGCCGCCAACCACCACGCCGGCGCGCGTACCTTCGTAGCCGATGCTTCTTGCTCTAAGCGTCCATGTCCCCGTATCTATTGCCAAAGAATATGCTCCGCTTGAATCCGTTTGGGCGACAGCGAACCCTCCCGCGCCGTTAACAGCGTCAACAAATGTGCCCGAAACCCCGACCGAAGAAAGAGTTACCGTGCCGGTAATTGTTTTGGTCGCGGCAGTCAAAGTGACATTTTTCCCTGTTGTCGCGGCCGTAACCGTAAAGGTGCTTTCCGCCGGTGATTTATATCCCGGCTTGTCCGCGCGTAGACGATATGTCCCAGCCGGAATGCTTATTGAGTAAACACCGGAACTATTAGTCTGCGCGCCCATACTGATAAGATTCGTTTGCCCCGTTGGAGTACCGATAAGCGTCACCCAAGCGCCATTGATGGCTGTGGCTGAAGGATTCGAAACCGTGCCCGAAACGGCAAACATTTGACCCGCCGTGGCGGTGTAAGTAATCGCTCCGGTCGCGCCAACCGATGCTGTCGTGCCGACCGGGCCGTAAGCCGGATGGCCCGCGCGAACGGTATAAGTCCCCGGCGGAACATTTATCGTGTAAACCGCATTTACCCCGCTTATAACGCTCTGCGAAGTGCCGTTGCCTCGTCCGTTTGAATCTCTTACATCCACAAAAGCGCTCTGAATCGGGTTGGTCCCGTCGGTTATATTAACCGTAACCGTAATTGGAGCGGCTAAAGTACAATCTGTATTGGTGGAATCATTTCCTGATGTGACATCCGCGGTAAACGGCGCGCTTTCTCCCACTCCGGGGAACATACATGTAACGGTATAAGTGCCCGCCGGAACTTTAAGGGTGTAGTTTCCGCTCGCGTCGGTGCTTACCATATTTCCGCCGTTCGTCCCTTCCGCGCGCACCATCACGCCCTGCTGGGCTACGCTTGCCTTAGTGGCCTGCCCGCTGATTGAATACAAAGTAAGATTTTGGGCCGAGAAATCCTGCCCGGAAAGAGAAGACGAGGAAACGGTAATGGTTTTTGTGCCAAGTTTACCGAAGCCTGGAGCGTATGATTCCACAATCCAAGTGCCGGCGGAAACATACAGAGTATAAGCGCCGTTCGCGTCTGACTGGCCACCGACAAAGTTTTGATTTCCTCCGCCGATAAGAGTCGTGTCGCTCGTTGAATTGACCTTGCGGCCTCCGACACCGGCGTATGGAATAGCGTTTCCGCTGTCGTCTTTTATGCTTCCGGAAATGGTCAGGCTGGTATTGGCTCCCAGTTTGAATGTAAGCGATGCCGGAGTGTTGTCGCCGGAAGAAGGAACTGTAATCTGTTTATCCGGAACGGAAGGCATGCCGGGCTTGAATACCCCGACAACATAAACGCCGGGAACTACATTGAGAGAAAAACTGCCGCTTACTCCCGTTTGTCCGCCCGTACCAAAACCCACGGACGAAGTGGTTGCTGTAGTGGAATCCCCTACTGGTCTGGCAAACACACCCGCTCCGGAAACACCGGCTCCGCTTGAGTCAAGCACGGTTCCGATTATGTTTTTGTTTGCCGTAGTCAGGGTGAAATTTTTCCCTGTTACATTGGAAGACTCAACAACTACTTCTATGTTCGGCGGAGGCATGAAGGTAAATACCGGAGGAGGTGGCGGAGGAGCGCCGGGAGTGAAGAAGGCTTCCGGCATATTAGGACCGACTCCGACCTGATAGGTCGTGGTTGATTGCACGGGCAAGGTGTAAGAAATGGGACTGCCAACTCCGGCTAACGTAAGAGTAGTTTTGGTGAATCCTTTATTGCTTGCCGCGAACACATCAACTTTTGTGCCATTCGCGCCGGTAACTGTTCCGGCGATAGTAAGTACCGTGCCTGACCCGCCGAGTCCGATATATTTGGTGGTATTGCCGCTTATGCTAATAGGTTGCGGAGCGGAATTAACGGGGAAATTGCCGACGCTTGAAGGGTCAATCCCCAGCATATAATCGCCGCTTGAAAGATTTGAGGTGGTTGCTACGCCGCCCGTGATAGTTGTCGTACTTGTTCCTCCGGAGGCGGGAGAGAACAGGAATAACCTGGCGCCGACAATTCCCGGTTCGGTTCCGTCTTTAACTTTATTTCCTGCTATACCCCCGCCGGCGCCGTTGTCGTTGAACACATATACGGCAAGGGCGTTTAAGCCGGTCTGTCCCAAAAAGAACGGGGCGGATGTTTTGTTTTCAAGAAGGGTGTTGTTGGATGTGCCGTCTCTTGTCTTTATGTCTACCGTATAGCCAACACTTGAAGGAATAGTTGAGTTAATAATCCCTTTTAGGTCAAAAGAAATAAATGTATTGGTCCCCGTAACGGCGCCGGCGGTTACCACCGTTACCGTGCGCGCGGAAGTATTGGCTGTAACCGAATCAATGGTAACCGTGCCTGTTGCCGGACCGTTTATGTCGCTGTTTCTGAAGCTTTGAGTTTGAGCTGTGGCCGCAATCGCCCCCGTCACATCAAAACCGGTCGGGAAAGTAAGAACGATATTTCCTCCGAGGGGAATGGACGCAGTCACGGGAAATTCAACCATATAATCGGAAGTTGCTCCCGCAGACCTGTTTGTCGGAGAAACCCGCACCGGACTCATTCCTTGCATGCCTGCGGACTGTTGAGGTCCGCTTCCGGGACCCAATTGTCCTCCGGTTTGCGAAGAATCAGCCACCGTTCCCATGGTTGTGTTCCCCGGCGGAGTTCCGGAGGTTGAAATGTTTCTGCTTGAAATATCTTGAGTCAAAGTTCCCACCGTCACCTTGAAAGTGTTTCCATTTTGAAGAGCAAGACCGCTCACTTTAGCCGTCATTGTGGGGCCATCGTAAGTCACTGTCTTCCCGCCCAAGGAAATGCTTGAACCAACCGGACTTTCCAATGTGTAGTTGGCAATGTTGTCCGCCGCGTTCGGCCCTCCTCCGGATTTCATCGCTTCGGAAAATGTGACGGCTACGCCGAAATTGTCGGCGTTTCCGGATACGACCGACGGATCGGTGGTGTCAGCGCCGGAACCGGTGGTAAAGGTTGAGGTAAAATTATCGTCTCCACCTCCTGCTACTTGATCAAGCGGATTGGCGGAGAGGTCGGTGGCGGCCGTTGTAACCGTGACTGTGTAAAGAGTGCTTGCCGCAAGCGGAGTGGATGGCGAAAAGTTGGCCGAACGAGATGATGGATTGTAAGTTACCGAGCCGGTAATTCCGCCGGAAAGCGTGACCGATGAAGAGGTGATGGAAGCGGGAGTCATATCTTCCGAAAAACCGATGCCGATATTGTTCAGGTTTCGCAAAACGCCGGTCGCGCCTGATGAAGGATACGCCCCGAGCACTCTCGGCTTGGTCGTATCTGTTCCGCCCGCTGTTCTAAATGATGTCCTAAATTCCTGCATTGAAGTCTGGGTGTTGCTTGTGGTCGTGCCCGCAACTTTCAAAATATAATTCGTGCTCGCGGTAAGAGCATCCGTCGGGTCAACCGTTACGGTGCGGGTTGTGGAGTCATAAGTATTGGTGGCAGGCACAAGCGTACCGGGAGCGCCGAAATTATCCGTGTAAATACCGACATTTGAAGAAGTAAGCACGGACCCTCCGCCGGAATTTGCCATGTCTACCGAAAACTGAACGCTAGCCGGAGCGGTGGTTGGAAAACTTTGACTGCCGTTTCCGGGATTTGACGTAGTCACGAATGGCGGAGTGGTGTTCGTGCCTCCGGTTGAACCCGTGGTGAAGCTCACGGTTGAAGCGGAAGCCAATGGATTGCCCGCGAGATCTTTTACTCCGGTCCCTATGGTCAGAATATAAGTAGCCCCGGTGGTGAGGTTTGACGAACTATTGTCCAAACGAAGATTGGCGCTCCCCGCTCCGCCCGTTCCGCCGTTTCCGCTTGAAACAAGGTGGAAAGCGTAGGCGTTGTTAGTACCGGAGTTTGCTGTCGTTTTGGTGAACATAATATCGCCGAAAGAAAGAGGTGTGGCAGTTTCCGTAGTGAGGCCGGTCGCGCCTGGTACAATTTTAGACATTTGGGAAGACGAAGCGACGAGAGATGCGTAAGCGTTTGGCAAACTGTCCAAGATCGCCGTTCCTTCCGCCTCCACGGAAGAAAGGTTTCCTGTCGTAGAAGCAATGTGCCAACCGTAACTTCCGCCGAATACTTTGGCAAAAACCAGGTCGCCTGCGGTGACCGCAAGTGTGCCTCCGTTTGTCGCGCCGTTGTCGGTAGTGCTGGCGTTATCCGCCGGCCGAATGGCGCTAAATGAGGAATTGGTAGTAAAAGTCGGTTGGCCGGACTCGCCGTCGAGACGAAGGGCGGTGTTGTTAAATGGCGCGGCGGTAGTGACAATATGCCAGTTATACCTGTCGGAAGTTGGATTGGTCAGAGTGTTTGCCACAACCAAATCGCCCTTGTTCATCTGTGTCGTTGCCGTTACAAGGCCGGTCAAGTCGGCTGTCTTGAATTTCGCCATGTTCTGCCCGCCCATTAAAGAGAAGTCATTTATTTTGAAAATGCCTCCCGTTAGTGTGGCGTCCGTGACAATACCTAGTTCCGGGGGAAATGTGTCGCGCTGGAAATAAACGATGTCGCCCGCGGCCGGGACGGAATAACTCCCGCCTTGCGGCATAACCGGCTGGCCGTTCATAATCATAAAGAAACCGAAAACGGTGTTGTCAATTTTGGCAAAACGAGCTCCTAGGGCATAAGTCGGTTGGCTGGAAACAACCATACTGAATCCGTTCGGCATGGTGTTAATAGACGCGCCGACAGGATTTACTCCGGTAGTCAAAGTAATGTTTGAACTGTTCAGTGTTGAATAATCCATATTCTCACTGAAGGTGGCATTGATGAAGGCGCTGACCGGAACGCTTGTGGCGCCGTTGGTTGGGCCTGTTGAACTGACGGTTGGCGCTAATCTGTCAATGGTAATGACGCTTGTAGTAAGAGCCGTTGGCGTATTTGCGAAAGAACCGGCGCTATAACGAACTTCTCCGGGGTAAATACTGAATGAGACCGCGTGCGCGTTAACCGCGTTTGCTCCGGCTTGAATAACTATAAAATAGTCGTTGCCTAGATTGCCTCCGGTGTCATTCGCCGGCACGACTTCCGCCGTGGCCATGGTTAGGGTAGTTGTGGCTCCGGTCCATGTCGGTGGGACGGAAAGAGGCACGACAAAATCCCCCGCGTCAAAAACCCCCGGAACGCCGGAACCTTTGACATCGCGATAAAGCGCGATGCCCGAGCTTGTAGCAACGCCAAGGGGAGCAAGGTCGGTTGAGGTGGCAAAACCGGCCGTTGGGTTAATGCTCAAGAGTATACTGCTTAATGTTTCGGGCGTTGCCGCCAAGTTAAGGCCGATGACCGCGGTCGGCAGGCTTGAGGCTTTGATGGTTTGATTTTGCGTTACGAGCCCGGCTGTGGTGTTGGTACCGATGGCAGCTCTGGCAAAATTCATAAAGGAGAAGATGAAAACGCCCATCACGAGAACAGAAAGAACGATTGCTGTTCGAGAAACTTGAGATGTATTCATAAAAAATATATTAAAAAAACCGCTTAAACTAATAATGCTCGCGGGGTCTAACACAAAAAACCCCGAATTAAACAACTTTAATTAGAGTAATTATATCACCATGACAAAACAATAGGTGTGCATAACTTCTTTTGCGACCCTGTTTAAACCAAAAACGCCCCGCAAGTAGCGGGGCGTTTTTGGTTTACTATATAATTTGCCTCTGTTTATCGTCTTGTTCTGTCTCTTGGTATCATTCGGAAAATGTAATTTCGTACTTTTTGCCGCTAGGGATTTCCTTAACCATTTTTTCGATGGCTTTGACCATAACAACCGCGGCGATTTCTTTGCTTAAATCTTTAACCGCAATTTTGAAATAGCTAATAGTTTTACCCTCAACCCAAAGGGCAATTTCTCCTTCTCTTTCGTTGTCAATAATTGAACGCAAAATTCCTTTCTCGACATCGGATATTTTAAGAGCATCAACATATTTATGATACAGGGGAACCATATTTTCAAATTTCTCTTTTGTTCCAACGAGGGTTGCGAATCGGTTAATGGGAAAATTAGTCAAAGGAAAACTTTTTTCAGTCATTCCACGCATCTTGCTTAAAATCGCGGCTACCTCCGGAGTAATTTCAATTTCGTCCGATACTCCAACCAAACGATAGTATGCTTCCCTCATTTGGTCTGCCGTATATCCGTTTTCTTTGATGAACTTAACAAAATTTTCTGTCTCTGTATCGTCGGGATTTTCTAAACCCGCCCCTCCCGGTTGTATTCCTTTAAACATATGTTTGATCTAGTCAAGCGAGTTATTTATAATTGGCAGTGAGGGAGAAGTGGAGAAACATCGGTTTATACACTTCGACCGAGCGAACCAATTATAAGCGACGTAAAGCGAGAGTGATGAAAGAAAAGTAATCTTTTATTTCATCACCGAGCCGAGGAGCTTATATGTAATCATATATTGTATCCAGTTATATAATCACGACGAAGAATCAGTGTTTCGCGGAAGCCAGTCCATGGTCTTTTTTCTGTGCTGGTCAAGCGACCAGAAATCGCCGTTCTTAAAAAGCATCGGGTGCGATTCTTTGAATTTTTTCAGGAGAGAGGCGGTGGCTTTTGGAAAGCTCACGGGGATGTTTTTGTTGTAGGATTTTAAAAAATCAAGAAGAGATATTTGGGCCTGGCTTTCTGCCAGTTCTTTGCCGTATTTTTTCATGCTGGAATGATACCACAAACAAACAAAGTAATCAATTTTTTTCGTTGTTAACTTTTTGTTGGTCTTTAGCGCGAAATGGGCAATTATTTTTTCGCCGGAAACGGAAGATACCGTCGTTTAATTAGCGAAAGAATACCGGCTATCGCGAAAACAATAACGACATAACCGACAATGAGTTCGAGGAAGCTGAACGGCGCTTTATGCCACATTCCAAGAACGGTCGCCATCCACCACGAAGTAAATGATATCGCGCTTCCGAGCCAAAAAGGAATCCATCGCTTGGTAAGAAATATGGCGTTTAATATTATAAATACCACAAGCAAGTCTTTGAACCAGATTTTGGCGCTTGTTAGCACCCAGCTATTCCCTTGTGAAATATGCCACCACACCAGAAGAAGCCCTGAAATAACAATTAGAGCCGTTCCCACGCGAATCATGGTGTAATTGGCGTGCAAGAGCGCCCGTTCGCTGGCGTCAACCGTGCCGTCTTTAAGCGCTCTAATAATCTGAATCTCGGCAAGGGTTGCTCCCCCAACACCCAAAATAGTGCCTACCACATGTCCCAAAACCAGTATAGCGTGTAAGTCCATGATTTACATTATAACACTGTGGCAAAATAAACTACCTCGCAGCAAGCTGACGAGGTATTTATTTTGAGAACCTCTCGG
>JBBTSJ010000082.1:0-4622 GCA_038064715.1 Patescibacteria group bacterium
GCTAGGTATATATATGACACTCTTAAAGGACCTCTTCGGCATTACTGCGCCAATTATCGCCAAATCAGGAGCTAGTAATAAAGCAAAAGATATTATTATTCACAGCAAACATTTAAAAGATTTTCTCACGCACCTTGGCGTCAAACCTGTTGGGGCGCGAGAAAAAGAGATGCCGAAGTCAATTCGTCAGTCTGAACCTGAAATTATTAAAGCTTTTATTCAAGGACTTATAAGAAACGACGGTCATATTTCCGTTCTTAAGGGACTTGAAATAACATTGGCAACCGAAAAACTCTTAAAACAATTGCAAGTTGCACTTCTCAATTTTGGCATTGTCAGCACTATACATCCAAAAAAAGTAAAAAATTATGCAGAGAATAACTATTGGCGACTTGCTATCTATGGAGCCGAGTTTGCTACCTATGCGAAAGAAATCGGATTTTTGACAGACGAGGAAGCATACAGGGCAAAACGGTTGCTTGCGCTCCGCAGAAATACAAACAAAAACATTATCCCGACATTAGCGCCTATTCTCAAAAAATTATATTTAATGTATCGCGAAGCATTCGCGCGATTGACCAATATGGGTTGGCACTATCAAAAAGACGCGCTAGTGCCTAAATACGCCTTCAGGAGCTTGGCAAGTTACAATAGCGGCCTCCGAAATCCTTCTTATGAAGCACTGGGAAGAATTCTTGCCTTTTATGAGCCGTTGGCCCTCTCCGCTGATTACAAAAAAATAAATAGAATCCACAGGGATAATTTTTACTGGGCTAAGGTGGCGAAAATAGAAAAAACTGAAGGTATTGGATATGATTTTGAAGTTCCTGGGTCAAATTCCTTTGTTGGTAACGGTTTTGTAAATCATAACAGCGTGACCATCCACGCCCTCACCACTTCTCTTCTTTACCGCAGTTCTCCGGAAGACCTCAAGTTTATTTTAATAGACCCCAAGCGAGTGGAGCTTACTCTCTATAACAAAATACCTCATCTTTTGACTCCGGTTATTACCGATGCCAAAAAAGCAATTTTGGCCCTTAAATGGGCGGCCAAAGAAATGGACCGTCGTTACGATATTTTGGAAGCGGAAACGGTCCGCGATATAGAGTCTTACCACGAAAATGTAGTCGTCCCCGCCTATAAAGAATACCTCGAAGAAAAAAACGGCGAGGATCGAAACTTCACGGAACTGCCGGAGAAAATGCCATACATCGTGATAATAATAGACGAGCTCGCGGACATAATGGCCACTTACCCGAGAGAGCTCGAGTCGGCCATAGTAAGACTGGCCCAAATGAGCCGCGCTGTGGGCATACATCTCATACTTTCAACCCAGCGTCCGAGCGTGAACATCATAACGGGACTGATCAAGGCAAATATCCCTTCTCGTATCGCTCTCCAGGTTTCGTCTCAAATAGATTCGCGCACAATTTTGGATACCGGAGGCGCGGAAAAACTCCTGGGATCCGGGGATATGCTTTATCTGTCCGGAGATATGTCCAAACCCGAAAGAATGCAGTCGGCTTACATGTCGGAGGATGAAGTCAAGCGGGTCGTCAAATATTTAGCCGAGCAATACAAAGACGCTGTGCCGAATGAAATAGAACTGTCGAGCGGCGCCATAACCCCGGGCAAAACAATATTCGAAGCGGCTCTCGACGATAACGAAAGTGAGCTAGAAGAAGATGATGCTCTTTATGAAGACGCTCGCGAGGCGGTAATCAGAGCCGGCAAAGCTTCTTCTTCGTATCTTCAGCGAAAATTAAAAGTCGGATATGCCAGAGCCGCGCGGCTTATAGACATGCTTGAGGAAAGGGCCGTGATCGGACCGGGAGAAGGATCTAAACCGCGCGAAGTCTTGATAAAAGATTCCGGACAATTGGCAAATTCTTATGATAACGGAAATAATCCACAATGATAATCATTGATAAACGAAAATTAATATTTAAAACAGGGGTGGTCGTTTTCGTTCTTCTCGCCATAGGCGCCTATGGTTATTTTAAGATGCTAAATTTGATAGAAGGACCCGAGATAACCGTTTCTTCCCCCCAAAACTGGTCCGAAACAAAAATAAGTGAAACACCGGTCGTGGGAACAGCTCTGAATATCTCTTCTCTTAGTCTGAACGATCGGCCTATTTTTGTCGACGGAAAAGGCGGTTTTTCGGAAAAGATAGCGCTCTTGCCTGGTTATAATATAATCTCCATCAAGGCGGAGGATAAGTTCGGCAAAAAAACGGAAAAGGTGGTTCAATTAGTGCTGAAAGAATAAACAGTAAATAATTAACAATTAACAATAAATAAGTTACAATAAATAAGTTACAAGTTACAACAATAAACGAGTTACGATAGTCTGTTTGAATTTTCTTGTATATTGTGACTTGTAAATTTTTGCTTAAAAAATATATGGCATACGGAAAAAAAGAAAAGAAAGAACCGAGAGCGATAGGCGCGTCAATCGACGACACCATCAGAGAAATCCAAACCAAGTTTGGCGAAGGGGCGATTATGAAACTGGGAGACAAGCCGAGAGTGGGCATCGATTCCATTCCGACCGGCTCAATCGGCTTGGACTACGCGCTCGGAGTCGGCGGTCTCCCCCGCGGACGCATTATTGAAATATTCGGACCGGAATCGTCCGGCAAAACAACGCTCACACTTCATGTCATCGCGGAAGCGCAAAAAAAGGGAGGTATATGCGCCTTTGTTGATGCCGAACACGCCATGGACCCGGAGTATTCCAAAAAGCTCGGGGTCAAAATAAACGAACTTCTCATCTCGCAGCCGGACACCGGCGAACAAGCTCTTGAAATTGTGGAAAGTCTGGTCCGCTCGGGAAAGATAGATGTAGTCGTGATTGATTCGGTCGCGGCCCTAACTCCAAAAGATGAAATAGAAGGAGATATGGGAGCGCAACATGTGGGCAAACAAGCTCGCCTTATGTCGCAAGCGCTTCGCAAACTGACCGCCATTACCGCAAAAAGCAAGACCGTGGTCATTTTCATCAATCAAATCAGAATGCAAATCGGCATTATGTTCGGGAACCCGGAAACAACTCCCGGCGGCAAAGCGCTCAAGTTTTATACCTCGATTCGTTTGGACATCCGCCGCATCGCTCAAATCAAAAAAGGCGACGAAGCGGTTGGCGCGCGCACGCGCGTTAAGGTAGTCAAAAACAAGGTGGCTTCACCTTTCCGAGAAACGGAATTTGATATCATGTTCGGTGAAGGCATCTCCAAAGAAGGGGAGATTCTGGCGCTCGGCGAGAAATTCGGCATTGTTTCAAAAAGCGGAATGTCATATGGATACCTGCCTGCGCCGCAAGCGGGAGCGTCGCGGCAGGCAGGCGGCGAAACAAAACTTGGTCGCGGTTATGACGCCACCCGCACCTTTCTCAAAGAAAATCCGAAAATCGCCGGAGAAATACTGAAAGAAATTCGCAAGAAGTTTTCGGAACAATGATTTTTGCTAATGAGTAAAGTCGCCCTTGTTGTTTATACTTAGGCGACTTTTTATAAGACTGCTTTCTCAACCAGAGCTTCGTGAGGACATTCCCCCTCGGAGCAATCTTCAATCACAAGCTCAATGATATCGCGAACGGCTTCGTCAATACCAATCTTGTTTTTCCGAAGGCTCTCTATGGTGGCAGAAAGAAAATTTCTTCCGGTTTGTCCTTCTTCCTTGAGAGCCGCTAAAAAACAACAAAGGGTGCGCTCCGTCTTCATCCCGGGGCCGACAAGTTCGTCTCTGGCCTCGCTCGCGGGAATCTCACCTTGCTTCAATTCGTCGAGGACGATTAAAGTGCGCTTATCGCCTCTTTCAACTCTCAATAACACGCTTCTCAACTGTGACATATAACCTCCAGTTTGTGGTTGTAATACTATCCTCATATTATAGAAACCCCGTCTTATGTCAAAAGGCTCTGTTGCGATTTTTGAAAAAGCCGTTATAATAAGCCAATCTTTAATAGGTATACCAATCAACAAATGACCACGAATATCACAAATGAACCTATTCGTAACATTCGTTTCCATTTGTAACCATTCGTATCATGCTTGAATATAGCGAAATAAAGCCGGGTAAGTTTATTATTTATAACGGCGAACCGTACGAGGTTATAGACAGCCACGTGGCGCGGACGCAACAGCGCAAACCGCAAAACCAAACCAAGTTGCGCAGTCTTCTTTCTGAAAAAGTCGTTTCCGTCTCTTTCCACGCGTCCGACAAGGTAAGCGAGGCGGATATTTCCAAAAAATCCATAAAATTTATTTACGAAAGCAAGGGTCAGTATTGCTTTTCAGAAGCAAAAGATCCGAGCAAAAGATTTTTTCTTGAATTTTCCCTCATCGGACCACAGGCAAAATTTTTGAAAGGAAACACCCTGGTGGATGCGCTTATCTTTACAAACGAAGAGGACGAGGAAAAAATTATCGGAGTAAAGCTTCCCATAAAAATGGAGCTTCTGGTAAAAGAAGCTCCGCCGTCCATGAAGGGCAATACTGCTGCCGGTGGTGGCAAACAGGTCACGCTTGAAACTGGGGCGGTTGTTTCCGTTCCCCTCTTCATAGAAGCCGGAGATATGATACGCGTCAATACCGATACGGGAGAATACGCGGAGAGGGT
>JBBTSJ010000083.1:0-5322 GCA_038064715.1 Patescibacteria group bacterium
AAGCAAGGCAACGGAAACAACGCAAACGACAACACAGTCTACGGCGCAAACAGGAACAACCGGTAGCAGTAGTGGCGCGCCTAACTTTACGTCCACCATGCAACTTGGGTCCCGCGGAGACAGCGTTACAGAGCTTCAGAAATTGCTTGTCAAACAAGGACTTCTTGACTCTGAACCAACCGGTTACTTTGGCAAAATGACGGAAGCGGCCGTTAAGGCTTACCAGACGAAGAACGGTATTTCGTCAATCGGCGTCGTCGGTCCGGCAACTCGGGCGTCATTAAACAAGGGTCTCTAAATTAACACCATAACAAAACCAAAATCCCGCCATCTTTTGTGTGGCTTGGGATTTTGGTGTTGGGGAAATTCACGACAAAAGTAACCCCATAGGCGAGGCCTATGTAACATAGGCCTCGCCTATGGAACATGGATACGATATAATTACGGGGCAATAATGACTAGAAAATTTATTTTTTCAATAGGGGAATTTTATCATATATACAATAGGGGGACCGATAAACGCATTATATTTCTTGACCAGGATGATTATCGGAGATTTTCCAAACTTCTCTACTTATGTAATTCTAAAATGAACATTGTTTTTCGTGATATACCCATAGGCCTCGCCTATGTATTTGAAAGGGGGGAACCCCTTGTGGATATCGGATCGTATTGTTTAATGCCAAACCATTTTCATCTGTTGTTGCACGAAAGAATAGAAGGCAAAATAAGCGTTTTTATGCAGAAGCTTCTAACCGCGTATTCTATGTATTTTAATACAAAATATGATCGGTCGGGGAGTTTGTTTGAAGGGCCATTCCGAGCAACCCATACTAACACCGACGAGTATTTAAAGTATCTTTTTGCCTATGTACACCTAAATCCGGTTAAAATTATTGACCCTCTCTGGAAAGAAAACGGCATTGTTGACCGCGATGTGGCAAAACGATACCTTGCGGAATACCCTTATTCAAGCTACCTTGACTATATGAGCGTAGAAAGGGAAGAAGGAAAAATTCTCAACAAGGCCGCATTCCCGGAGTACTTCACGAGTTTTAAAGAATTTGAGCAGTTTATTGACGAGTGGCTTACGTTCAAAATTACTCATCCATAGGCGAGGCCTATGGGGATTCTAAAATTAAAGCCGATAAGTGCAAAAGTAACTCCAATTAACCCCCCCCATAGGCGAGGCCTATGGGTCTTGTTTTTTTTCTAAGATTTGGTATCTTGTCATTACAAGCCGTAGAAAGCAGGCAGAGGTATAGTGAGTAGTTAGTAGTGTGTAGTGGGTAGAATTTTCTACAACCTACAACCTACAACCTACCAACTAGCTCCAGAGGTCCTGCCGAGGTCGATACTCAATTCCGTTTTATTGCGGATTTGCTTGTACGGCTCCACTCGGAGCCGTTTTAGTTTTTGTTAAATTAATGAGCGTAAGCGATTATAATTTAATAACCCGCCTAAGTTTTTGAGTACAAAATTTTTGGCGGGTGACGATTTATATACTTACTTCGTTCGTTATAAATCAGTCACATGGCCATTACAAAACAAAAAAAAGCAGAAATAGTGGAGAAGTTCAAAAAAGCCGTTTCAAACGCCGTTTCTTTGGTGTTCGTTAATTTTCACGGTCTTACCGTCACGGATTCAACGAAACTAAGAAAAACGCTCAAAGCTAAGTCTATTGGTTACACTGTCGGCAAGAAAACTTTGCTCAAGAGGGCTTTCGCGGACGAAAAATTTGAGGGAGAACTTCCTCTTTTGGATGGTGAAGTCGCTTTGGTTTATGGGAATGACCCGATTGAACCGGCGCGCGAGATATACACCTTTCAAAAAGAGCACAAGGATAAAATAAAAATCTTGGGCGGTGTTTTTGAGGGTAAATATGTGGATGCCATAACAATGATGGGGATCGCGACTATTCCGCCCAAGGAAGTTCTTTACGGGCAACTTGTCGGAATGTTTGCCAGTCCGATTAGGGGATTTGCGGTGGTTTTGAACGAAATAGCAAAATCGCGTCAATAATTCCAAATTTAAAATTTTGTAATTTCAAAATAATTTTTTAATGTTTAAAAATTAAAAAATTAGTACATTATTTAAAAATTGGAAATTAAAAATTAAAATTTAAACTAAAATATATGTCAGAAGAAGAAAAGAAAGAATCTCCATCGACAACTAGCACGACCACGTCCAAAAGTACCTCAACTAGTACTACCAAAGCTAATGATAGTGCTCAAACGGGCTCAACCACCACTCAACCTCCGGTACAGAGGGCAGATGAACCTGTGAAGGTGCCGGCAAAATTCAAGGACTTGATTGAAAAAATTGAATCAATGTCCGTTTTGGACTTACACGAATTGGTGAAAGTGCTTGAGAATAAATTTGGCGTGTCGGCGGCCGCGATGGCTGCTCCGGTAGCCGGAGCCGGCGCGGATGTGGTGGAGGAAAAGGATTCTTTCAATGTTGAGCTTACTGCGGCGGGCGAACAGAAGATTGCCGTCATGAAGGCGGTCAAGGAAGCTCTTGGCTTGGGACTCAAGGAAGCCAAAGACTTGGTTGACGGAGCGCCGTCAATGTTGAAGGAAGGCCTAAAGAAAGCGGAGGCAGAAGAGCTTAAGAAGAAGATAGAAGGAGCAGGTGGCAAGGTTACACTTAAATAACTATCTCTGCCCGTGTCTTAAGTTTAGCAAAAAATCCGTCATAGACGGATTTTTTGCTACATGATAAGCTTTTTTCAGTACATTATTTTTATGGGAGGTCGTATGGTTATGACCGCAGCGCAATTACTGGATTCTCCTGCGTCAAAAGAACCACTTTGTGAATGCGGGGAACCCTTAGGTCCTCGTCTTGACGGTAAGCGCCACACGATCAACGGGAAAGAAGTTTGCGACGACTGCTACTTCGACAGTTTTGGGCAATTGGCGGACGAATACGGCGTTGGGCGCTTGGTTGGGCGTTCTCGGGCAACTTGCATATAGTCCCTATAGAGGGGAACACAAAAACGGCGCTTTCGTAGCGCTTTTTTCTTTCGTTGCCGGCATTTTTCAAAGCTGTTAGTATATGTGTATATGGAAGTCTTAGGCAAATTATTAGGCAGTGAAGCGCGAGTTCGTCTTTTGCGGTTGTTTTTTTTAAATCCCGATACCAATTTTGACAACAAAATAATATCTCAAAGAACAAAAACAAGCGTGGAAAATACCCGCAAAGAATTATCCCTGTTCCAGTCGGTCGGTATAGTAAAACGATGCCATTTTACGAAAGAATTTCTAGACAGAAATAAAAAAGGGACTACCGTCAAAAAGAAAGTTGATGGCTGGTGTCTGGATAAATCATTTCCTTACGGCGAACAGTTAAAAAACCTTCTTGTCAGCACCGACCTTATTAAGAAAAACAGCATAATGAATCGGTTTCGCAATGCCGGCAAGATAAAACTACTTCTGATTTCAGGGATTTTTATAAGAAATGATTCCAGTCGTATAGACATTTTCATTGTTGGGGACAAGCTTAAGCGCGGGGTTATAGAAAATATTTTGCGGTCGCTTGAAGCCGAAGCGGGCAAAGAACTTCGTTATGCCGTTTTAGACACAGCCGAATTTCGTTACAGACTGAGTGTTTACGATAAATTCGTGCGCGATGTCCTTGATTACCCGCACGAAGTGGTAATAAACCGCATTGGGGTCGCTTAGAGAAGCGTATATTCCGTAGTGGATTTGGCGGCTGTATTACTTTGTACTCGCCTACGGCGGAATACCTCGTTAAATTCTATCAACGGGATATCCACATAGTGGCTTTCGCTTTACTTCCCTAAATGATAAAATATAGGGAACTTTAAGGGTCGAACTTAAAGTTGTTATGCATAGGAACTTTAGCAGTTTAATTTAGTTTTTGAGTTAAAAACTGCCTTTTTGTTTCGTTGTCTATAGCAACAAAACGTAAAAGGAAAGTAAAACAATATGTTAATAGAAACCTGGAGCCAAGCGCTCAGTCAGTCGTTCTATGGCCTTTGGGGCGGAGTTATTGATGTTGTGCCGAAAATAGTCGCGGCAATTATCATATTCGTTCTTGGTTGGATCATAGCTTCGGTAATAGAGAAGCTTGTAGCGCAGATATTTAAGGTCATAATGGTTGACAAAGCCTTGAAGAGTGCCGGTTTGGAAGATTCTTTGGCCAGAGGCGGCATTCGCCTTGATTCGGGGATGTTCATCGGTGCTCTGGTAAAGTGGTTTATTGTCATTATCTTCCTCATGGCTTCACTTGAGGTAGTTGGTTTAAACCAAGTGAATGAATTTTTGGGCCAGATAGTGGGATATTTGCCACAGGTTATAATCTCGGCCTTGGTCCTTTTGGTAGCGGCAGTTGTCGCCAACGCGGCCGATCGCGTCGTTACTTCAATGGCAAGAACAGCCGGTATTTCCTCGGCTGGGTTTTTGGGCGGTGTTTCTCGTTGGGCTATTTGGATTTTTGCCATTATGACGGCTTTGACCCAGTTGGGTATTGCCGGTCAGCTTATGTTTATCCTTCTCCAAGGCGTTGTCGCGATGCTCGCCATTTCCGGCGGTCTTGCCTTCGGTCTGGGCGGAAAAGACGCGGCGGCTCGCTACATTGAGCGTTTGCGTGACGAAATTTCCAGCAAGAAGAACTAATTATTTGGCTTGCTGAATAAGGTTTAAAACGAAAACCCCGCAGGAATTTCCTGTGGGGTTTTCTGCAAACTTACATAGAGAATTCCCCATAGGGTTACCCTACGTAAAAGTGATTTAACCTTATACTTATTTAGTATTTTCGCTAAAAACTACCAACTAAAAACTGAAAACTGCCCACTGCCTTGACACCCTTTTTCTTTCCTATATACTATCCAAATCCGAATATGTTTACTACTAAAAAACTAACCCATTGGCGGCAAAGATAAGGCCTAGTATTTAGGTTTTGTCCGAAATCCGCCGTAAGGCGGTTTTTTAGTGGTAAACAGTTTGGCGTTCTCTGACAACAGAATCCTGTCATCGTTGCATATTCCAGCCCCTCCCTACTTTTGAGTGATAGAAATTTCTATTAAACAAAAGTAGGGAGGGGGATCTGGGGTCTTTGGCAACGGGAGACAGAATGTTCGCCCCGTTTTCCTGATTGTAGGGAAGACGGGCAGACGCGCGAGTAAGGAAGCGGTTCCCGAGGGCGCGTGCAATGGTTCTACATTTCCTAACAGGAAATATAAGAGCATATGGTGGATGCCTTGGCTCTAAAAGGCGATGAAAGACGCGGCGTGGCGACGATACGCTTCGGGGAGGTGCCTAGCAACCTTTGATCCGGAGATTTCTGAATGGGGAAACC
>JBBTSJ010000084.1:0-3958 GCA_038064715.1 Patescibacteria group bacterium
CAGGCTCGGACCTTTCATAGTCTCCCAGCTACTCTTCGCTCTCCGAATTACCTTTTCTCTCGCCCAACGATTGACGCCCCTTACTGGATAGAATCTCATAACACAGGAATGGGATATTTGTTTCCCCATCACGAGAATACGTCATGACGACGAAGGAGCTGGTGGCCTACACCCACGTTTTCGTTGTTTGCCAGGGTAAGTTAAGTGTATACTTTGATGTTTATTTAATCAACAGAAAACCGGTTTAACGCCGGCTTTTTGATTTTTTGATTCGTTATCTGTTATCTGTTATTTGTTTTTGAGAGTCATCTGTTTGTTGGCTTTCAAACAGCGGGTGCAGATTTTGACGCGACCGCCAGAAGGGAGTTTGGCCCACTGCAAATTAGGATACTTGCGTACCATCCCAGTCGGAGTGAACTTGGTGGCGCGGGTGCGGTTAGAGTAGCCTCCTGCGACCTTGGTTCCTTTATTGCATGATGGGCATGATTTAGCCATGGATTTGACTTACGACTGACGACCTACGACCAACGATGAACGCAATTCAATTTTTCTTTCGCCTTTTGTTGTTAGTGGTGAGTCGTAAGTTGTTAGTTAGCGCTGTTATGCTACCATAAAAGGGTTAACCCCGCAAATTAACCGATTTCTTAAAGATATCTATCTACAAACTAATTTTATTTTATGCCCGGAGTCGACGCGATTTTTTTTATAGTCATTTTGATTTTCTCGGTGATACTACACGAAGTATCGCACGGCTATGTTGCTGATATGCTAGGTGACCCGACCGCCAGACTCGCCGGTCGTTTGACCATAAACCCGATTCCTCATATTGATTTGTTCGGCTCCATCCTTTTGCCGGCAGCGCTCATACTCACGGGCTCCGGGGTGGTTATCGGCTGGGCCAAGCCCGTTCCTTATAATCCATACAATCTAAAGAACCAAAGATTGGGGACGCTCTTTGTGTCCGCAGCCGGAGTGGCGACAAATTTTTTGATCGCCCTTATTTTTGGGCTACTCATTCGTTTTGCAGACGGTTTACCGCTTTCTTTTTTGATTATGGCCAAGATGGTCGTAACGCTTAACATTGTTTTGGGCGTGTTCAACCTTTTGCCCATACCCCCGCTTGACGGTTCAAAAATATTTCTGACCCTATTCCCGAAATGGTTTTCGCCCATAGAAGAATTTGCCGAGCGCAATTTTGTGTTTGTAATAATCGGCTTGCTCATACTTTTGCCAGTTTTCTTTGGGCCGATTGTCATAACCATAACTTCTTTCATTTTTAGGTTATTTACCGGGATGAGCATGTAATCGATATTTATCCGGGTTACCTCCTTGTGTTTTTGCGGACGGTATAGTAGATTATTCTGGAATACGCGACAAGCGTTTTTTCATTTGGAGGTTGGATTTAGATATAGAGAATTAGATGAATTTAAATTAAATCTTCTACTTTCTACTTTCTACTTTCTACTTTCTAGACTTCATGCCGACAACCAACCAATTGGCCAAGAGTGGCCGGAAAAAAATAGTGAAGCGTTCAAAAGCGGTCGCTCTGGCTCGCGGTTTTAACGTTATCAAGAACCATCCGCAAAGATACGCGTCGCCTTTCAAGCGCGGTGTTTGCATAAAAGTTACCACCACCACTCCGAAAAAGCCGAACTCCGCGCTTCGCAAAATCGCCCGCGTGCGCTTAACGAACGGCATGGAGGTTACCGCTTATATTCCGGGCATTAAACACAATTTGCAGGAGCACTCGGTTGTTATTATCCGCGGAGGCCGAGTAAAGGATTTGACCGGAGTTCGTTACCACATCGTGCGCGGGCGAATGGACGCTTCCGGTGTGGAAAATCGCAAACAGGGGCGGAGTTTGTACGGAGCGAAACGCCCCAAAACAGCTAAAAACTAAAAGTGAAAAGATAAAAACAAGAATTATCAATTTTAACTTTTTAGTTTTAAGCTTTAAATTTTCAACATGAGAAGAAAAATCAAAAATCGTAATATCGCCAAGCCAGACATATCCTACAATTCAGCTAAGGTAGGTAAATTCATTAATTACATAATGAATAGCGGCAAAAAGAATACCGCCCGTAAGATTGTGTACGGCGCTTTTGATATGGTCAAAGAAAAAACCAGGAACCCAAATCCGCTTGAAATATTTGATTTGGCTATAAAAAACACCAGTCCGGTTATGGAAGTACGCTCAAGGCGCATTGGCGGGGCCAACTACCAAGTGCCCCGTGAGGTCCGCCCGGAAAGGAGACTGGCCCTTTCTTTTCGCTGGATTATTGGCGCGGCTAAGGCAAAAAAGGGCGCTCCGATGGCCAAAAAGCTTGCCGACGAACTTATTTCCGCCTCCAAAAACGAAGGCGCGGCTATTAAGAAAAAAGAAGACACCCACAGAATGGCTGAGGCCAACAAAGCCTTCGCCCACTTCACCTGGTAACCGGGAATAACATTGATATTAGCAAGGTTAACAAAACGCGATTTTCGCGTTTTGTTTTTTCTACTTAATACATTATAATTATGCTATAGCATAGAAATAATGTATGGGGAGATTAGAGGAAAAATCTAGAAAGCGTCTACGGAAGAAAAATTTGCAGAAGATTATTCTCGGCACTATCAAAGTCGCGGGTGTTTTAAGTGCAGGGCTCGTTGCCCCCAATGCATTGAAAGCAATGGCTCAATTGGGAATCTTGCCCCACTCTAGACAAAAAGAATCAATAAACAGTTCTCGCGCGCGACTTGTGAATAATGGCCTCCTTTCATATAGAAACAACATGCTTAATCTTACGCCAAAAGGGGAATCTGTTTTGCGCCGCCTAGAACTGCAGGATTTCAAATTAAAAAAACCAAAACACTGGGACGGTAAATGGCGCGCGCTCATTTTTGATATTCCGGAAAAAAGAAAAGCGACACGAGAACGTGTCAGAGAAATACTTACGATGATGGGGTTTGTTCGCTTGCAGGATAGCGTATGGATATATCCATATGATTGTGAAAACATAATAACACTTTTTAAGGTTGATCTGAAAATAGGGAAAGACGTTCTGTATATGATTGTTGAGGTTTTGGAATACGACACTCGCCTTAGAGAACACTTCGAACTTCCGAAAGACAAGTAAGAACAGATCTACATCACACATTATCTTTATGCTATAGCATAAAGATAATGTGTGTGGAAAATTGAAAGAAAAAGGCTGGGGGATTTGTCTGCTCATGCCGCCCTATTGCGCAAGATTTTTCAAAACCAATACCCCTCTTTGATGGAGATACGAATTACTGGATTAGGTCTGCGTTTAGTGTTTTTGTGGTTGCTTTTTTGATGTTGGTATGGTAATCTGATGTTGGGATTTTTCAAATGACTTTTTAAACAAAGAAAGGAGAAATGCGATGAAGCTATCTGATTTTTCTGAAACTGAAAGTCTGCTGGGGCTTTTGGATCTAAGGCGCACGCTTGCCAATTTTCGTAATCAAGTGATAGAAACCATCGCTCCGCCTTCCAAAATGTCCGAGTTGTCTAGCGCGCGTAAAGTCGAAGAGATTGTTCGGATGGAACGCATAATGCGCAATGTTGTGGTAGCCCGCTCTCTCGTCCCGGCTTCCAGAATGTCCGACGAAGAAAAGAATGATACCCGTCCATGCAAACATTGTGGCGGTTGGCGGCGTTTACACGGTATTTACGGAACATTAAGCCATGTTCCGGATTTGGACAAACCGCTTGATGGCTACCCAATCGCTACCGCCTTTTGTGACAAGTTTGAGTCGGCTAGCTAATCAATGTTTCCAAACAATCCTCGCAAGCATCGTATTTGCGGGGTTTTTGTTTTTCGTGTATAGTTTCTCCAATTGAGCCGTTTCGGCTTTTTTTAATACAAATAGTTACGAATGGAAACGAATGATACAAATAGGATTATTCGCGACATTGGTGGCTATTCGTTGATTGGTACTTAAGAATTATGAACCG